>DCIR01000036.1:46647-90461 GCA_002317155.1 Lachnospiraceae bacterium UBA1721 | reverse complement strand
AGCGGCTTGTCCACGAAGACTAACACGGACCAGGAAGAATGGCTAAGAAAAATAATAAAATTTTTAAAAAAGTACTTGCCAAAATAGGAATAGTTGTGTATATTATATCGAGTGTGGCGCGGATATGAGCGTCGGACAATAATGTAAAGGGCTATAGCCAAACGGTAAGGCAGCGGATTCTGATTCCGTCATTTTCAAGGTTCGAATCCTTGTAGCCCTGCTTTACAGGTCCTACGGAGTTTTCCGTAGGACTTTTTTGTGTAATTAGGAAATCAATTTTTCTATTCATAACTAAAGGGGGTCAAAATATGGATTATAAGGGTGATTCTTTTGACAAAGAAGAGCAGGAAGCTAATGTTGTAAAGAATGCGAAGAAACTATTCTCTAATCTTGGATTCAGATTACTGATAGGGACAGTGCTTTTATATGTTGTATGCTATGGCCTTCAGTATGTATTGGCAAATGTTTTTGAACAGTTCCTTCCCGAACTGATGTATAAGATTAATACTGATTATACATATTCACTTGTTTTTTCTATCGGTATTCAGTATGCAGTTGCGATGCCGCTGTTGGCATTAATTGTTGCTGTTAAAATGCCGGCAAAAGCACCTGAAAAGCGAAAAATCGGATTCGGATGGTGGCTTGTATTTTTCATCATTTCATATTCATTGATGTTTAGCTCAAATTTGCTGGGAACAGGAATTAATGTATTGATAAGCAGTCTTGCCGGTCGTACTATCAGTACATATAACGTGCAGACCATTGTTCAGAACGCGAATATATGGGTCGTAACTATATGCACAGTTATTTTCGCGCCGCTTGTAGAAGAGCTTATTTTCAGAAAGCTGCTTGTTGACCGCTGTGGCAAGTACGGAGAAGCCGCATCAGCTCTATTGAGTGGATTGGCATTCGGATTATTTCACGGCAATCTCACTCAGGGAATATATGCATTTTGCCTTGGATATTTCCTTGCGTTAATCTATTCCAAGACCGGTAAAATTCAGGCTACCATAGGCATTCATATGGTTGTTAATTTTATGGGATCCTTTGTATCTATGATGCTGCTAAAGTTTGTGGATCTGGATGCAATATTGACTATTGATGAAAGCAATCCGGAAGCTGCTCTGGAAGCAATTCTTAATAATGGGGTTGGATTGTTACTCCTCGGCCTGTATGAAATGCTTATTTTTGCACTCGTCGTAGCAGGAATTATACTGATGATAGTTAACAGAAAGAAATTTTTGCCCAAGCCGGGAGAAATCGTACTTCCTAAGAATTCAACTTTCTCAGTTGTTGTAGGTAATCTGGGAATGATTTTATTTGTGGTTGCTTCGGTAGGATATATTATATTCACGTTTATAGAAGGATTGAGTTAAATGTATAGCTATGATACAAGAGTGAGCTTCAGCAAGGTGGATGCGGAAGAAAATCTCACAATCAATTCAATAATAGATTATTTTCAGGATGCATCAACTTTTCATTCTGAGGATATAGGGCTGGGCTATTCATATCTTAAGCCGCGTAATCTCTTGTGGGTTCTCAATACCTGGCAGGTGGATGTAGTCAGGAGCCCGAAGTATCTGGAGCGACTTAAAATTTGTACTATTCCGTACAAGTTCAGGGGCTTTTTGGGATACAGAAATTTTTATATTGAGAATGAAGCCGGAGAAATACTGGTTAAGGCGAATTCAATGTGGAGCCTTATTGACGTAAACACTATGAAACCGGTAAAGCCTGATGAGGCGATGCTTTCAGGCTATGGTGAGGCGGAGCCTATAGATATGGATTATTGCAACGGCAAACTCAGATTGCCGGAAGAAGTGACGGAACATAAACCGATTACGGTTGAAGCTCATTTTCTTGATCCGAATCATCATATGAATAACGGGCAGTATATTAATATTGCCAAAAGTTGTATACCTGATTTGGGCTCTGTTAAGAGACTCAGAGCTGAGTACAGGAGTCAGGCGTTTTTAGGTGATATACTTCATCCGGTGAGCGGAGAAAATGAGTCGGGTCGATATACGGTGTCATTAAATGATGCAAATGGCAAGCCATATTCGGTTGTGGAGTTTACATTTTAGTAAGCATATTTTAGAAAGAAAGAGGACGGAAAAACATGTTTAAGTTAGGTGAATTTCAAAAATTAATAGTAGTTAAGCAGGTAGAGTTCGGAATATATCTTGCAGAAACCGCAGGCAATGAGAAGGATAAAGAAAAGGTTCTTCTGCCAGGCAAACAGGTTCCGGAGGGAACTCAGGTTGGAGATTCATTGGAGGTATTCCTCTACAAGGATTCTGAGGACAGACTTATAGCAACAACCCGAACACCACTTCTTAAGATGGGCGAGACTGCCAGACTTAAGGTATCACAGATTACCAAGGTGGGTGCATTCCTTGATTGGGGACTTGATAAGGATTTGTTCCTTCCATTCAAGCAGCAGACCTTTAAGGTTAAGGCCGGGGATGTAGTGCTGGTTTCGCTGTATATCGATAAGAGCAGCAGATTGTGCGCAACAATGAATGTATATGAAGCGCTTAGGAATGACAGTACATACAGAAAAGATAATACTGTAAGCGGAACTGTATACCAGATAAGCGAAAAATTCGGAGCTTTTGTAGCAGTAGATGATATTTATTCGGCACTTATCCCAAGAAAGGCACTTTTCGGCGCAGCTGATAAGGTTAGAATCGGTGAGTATGTGACTGCCAGAGTTGCAAATGTACTTAATGACGGTCGCCTTGAACTTGCGATACGTGACAAGGGTTATATTCAGAGAAAGGAAGACTCTGAGATACTTGTGAGCCTCCTTGAAAAGAATAAGGGAGTGCTTCCTTTTAACGATAAGGCATCACCGGAAGTTATTCTTGAACATACCGGAATGAGTAAGGCCCAGTTCAAGCGTGCGGTTGGCAATCTTCTCAAGAATGGTACCATAAACATTGAGCCCGACAGTATTGTTCTTCGCAGAGATTAAGTTTTGCATCTGTGAGTGCTGAGATTAAGATCCGTATCCGTGAATGCCGGATTAGGCATTTTGTTGATTTTTAGGCAGGATAATTAATAGTTTTTTAATTGATTCGGTACCGCACAGGTGGTATAGTTTAGTTACGTTAAGGATTGGAGGTATCAATATGGATTTTTCAATCACACAGCTTTCAACTTCAGTTAGTCAGGCAAATCTAGCCAATAAGGTTGGCGTTGCAATGCTTGCCAAGACTATGGATAATAACGAAGAACTCGGACAGGGACTTGTCAATATGATTGACAGCGCAGCTATGGAGCGCAGTGTTAATCCTTCGGTCGGTGCCAATTTTGATCTTCGCGTATAAGAATTAGTGTGGATTAATTAAAACTATTGAATATAACGATACTATAAGCCGGCAAATATGCCGGCTTATGTTTTTTGGCATATATTTTTGATTTGATATGGGATTATATATAAATTTGTTTCGCAATAAAGATGCATTTTCAAACATAATTGCTAAACAATCCAAAAAAATGCCTGTTAGAAGGTTGATTTTTTGGTAAATTTTTAGTAAAGTTTATAATGTATTGAATTTTGTAAGTGATAATCATGTTATTGTGGTGGAATTCTCGGAGGAATTTATGATTTCAAATCAGATTTTGCAAAATACACTTGACGGACTCAGACAGATTTCAGGCGTTGAACTTAGTGTTATGGATTCAGAAGGTAAGATTGCTGCATCTACAGCTGATCTTTCATCATGCAGTGCGACTGCAGCAGAATTTGCTGCCTCTGCAGCAGACTCACAGGAGACTGCAGGACATCAGTATTTTAAGATTTATGATGACCAGACACTGGAATATGTTTTGGTTGTGGCAGGAACCGGTGAGGAGCTTTACGTAATCGGTCGTATGGTTGCGTTCCAGATTCAGAGCCTGCTCGTAGCATATAAGGAGCGTTTTGATAAGGATAATTATATTAAGAACCTTCTTCTTGATAACCTCCTTCTCATTGATATTTACAGCCGCTCTAAGAAGCTTCATATTCAGACTGAAGTGCCCAGAGTTGTAATGGTTGTAGAGACTACCAAGGGTAAAGACAATAATCTTCTTGAGATTTCCAAGAATTACTTTAATAACGGCAAGGATTTTGTTACTGCTGTAGATGAGAAAAATGTAATCATCGTTAAGGAACTTTCAGCAATGGAAGCTTCTAAGGAAATCGATAAGACAATCAAGAGCCTTGTTACATTCCTTCATAAGGAAGGTGTGCGTGGACTTCGTATCGCATACGGTACAGTTGTACCTGAGATTAAGGAAGTCAGCCGCTCATACAAGGAAGCTCGTATGGCAGCAGATGTAGGAAGAATTTTCTTCGAGGACAGAGAGATTGTTGCTTACAATCAGCTCGGTATCGGAAGACTTATTTATCAGCTTCCTATTCCTCTTTGCAAGATGTATATCAAGGAGATCTTCGGAAACAAGTCGCCTGATGATTTTGACGAGGAGACACTTACCACAATTCAGAAGTTTTTCGAGAACAACCTTAATGTATCAGAGACATCAAGACAGCTCTTTATTCACAGAAACACTCTTGTCTACAGACTTGATAAGCTTCAGAAGAGTACCGGACTTGATCTCAGAGCGTTTGAGGATGCTATTACCTTTAAGATTGCTCTTATGGTTGTAAAGTATATGAAGTGCATTGAGACTAATGATTATTAATTCATAGTTCAATGTATAAAAAATAGAGGATCGTATGGCTATAAAAGATAAAAAAGCTCTCAAAAGAGAAGAGTTTATAGATGAGCACGGACTCATTTTCCTTGATAATGTAAGTATGAAATATCCTGAGCAGGGTGTTCCTGCAGTGGATAATATTTCACTTAGAATCGACAGAGGAGAGTTCGTATTTATTACCGGTGACAGCGGCTCCGGTAAATCAACAATGATTAAGCTGCTCCTTCGTGAGCTGGTTGCAACCAGTGGAACAGTTTATGTCAATGGTTATAATACCAAGAAGCTTCGTCACGGACAGGTATCTAAGTTCAGAAGAAGTCTTGGCGTAGTTTTCCAGGATTTCAGACTTCTTCGTGACAGAAATGTTTATGAGAACGTAGCATTTGCACAGAGAATTATCGAAGTTCCTTCAAAGGAAATGAGACGTAATGTACCTAATATTCTTTCTATGGTAGGTCTTGCGGGAAAGTATAAGTCAGATGTTAAAAAGCTTTCCGGTGGTGAGCAGCAGAGAGTAGCGCTTGCAAGAGCATTGATTAACAAGCCGGCTATTTTGCTTGCGGATGAGCCTACAGGTAACCTTGATCCCAACAATTCATGGGAAATCATGAATTTGCTGGACGAGATTAATGAGCAGGGTACCACTGTAATTGTCGTAACTCACAGCCCTGAGATAGTTAATGCCATGAAGAAGCGTGTTGTTACAATGCGTAAGGGTATTATTATCAGCGACGAGGAAGAAGGATTCTACATTAATGAAGATTAGTACATTTTTTTATACACTGTGGCAGGGTGTAAGAAGCCTTTTTAAGAATGGCTGGTATTCACTCGCTTCGATAGCAACAATTTCAGCATGCCTGTTCCTTTTTGGAGCTTTTTTTGCTGTTGTATATAATGTTCAGAACATCCTTTATACTGCTGAGGAAGCAGTATCACTTACCGTATTTTTCAATGAGGATGTCAGCGATACCAGAATAGAAGAAATCGGTCAGATGATAGACGGACGCGTTGAAGTATCAAGCGTTGTCTATAATGATGATGATGCAATATGGGCAGAGTTTGGACCGGCGTATTTTGGTGAAGATTACGCAGAAGGATTCCCGGAGAATCCGCTTGCAGGAGAGAACAATTACGAGGTATTCCTGAGTGATGTATCAATGCAGGATGCCCTTGTTACCTGGCTGAACTCACTTCCGGAGGTAAGAAAGGTTAATTACTCTGAAGTAACAGCCAACACTCTTACAGGAATGAATAAGCTCATCGCTTATGTATCAATAGCAATTATTGTGATTTTGCTTGCTGTAAGTATTTTCCTTATCAGTAATACAGTACGAGTAGGAATATCAGTACGTTCCGAGGAAATCAGCATTATGAAGTACGTCGGTGCGACAGACTTTTTTGTCAGAGCTCCGTTTGTGCTTGAAGGTATGCTCATCGGACTTCTTGGAGCAGTAGTTCCGCTTGTGTTGATTTATGAAGTGTATGGTTATGTTATAGATTATATTACCAACAGATTTGCTACCCTCAGCAGCATGCTTAATTTTGTGCCGCTTGATAGCATTTTCAAGTATCTGATGCCTGCTTGTCTTATTGTTGGCGTGGGAATCGGATTTATCGGAAGTATGACAACCGTACATAAGCATTTGAGAGTGTGAGAAATGAATAGATTTAAAAAATATTTATCTAATCACAACGGAAAGAGGACCGTAAAACTGCTGGCTGGTTTCGCAGTGGTTATGGCCCTTTTGTGCGTTGTGCCGTCAGTTATATCATATGCTAAAAACAACAGCTATTTGGATGGTATAACATCTGATTCCATCAAGCAGAAGGAAGAGGAGATAGCCAAGGCTAAGCAGGAAAAGGCTGACATTCAGAATAAAAAGCATGATATCGAAGCTGTAAAGAGTGAGCTCGAACAGCAGAAGAATGATTTGGCTGCATATATTTCTGAACTCGATGCCAAGATGGCTGAAATGCAGTATACCATCGAAGACCTTCAGGATCAGATCATGATTAAGGAAGCAGATATAGCAGCTACCGAGATCGAGCTTGAAGAGGCAAGAGCTGACGAACAGGCCAGATATGAGGCGATGATAGTTCGTATGAGACTGATGTATGAGAGAGATGACTCGAGCATTCTTTCAAGTCTCCTTGGAGCAACCAGTCTTAGAGATCTGCTTAACAGAATGGATTATATTGAAGCTGTAGTTGCTTATGACAGACAGGCTTGGGAAGAATTAAAGGCCGCACGTCAGTATGTCGAATTGTGTGAGGAAGAGCTGAACCTTGAAAAAGAGTTACTCGACGAATCACTTGCTGCGATAGAAGAGGAAGAGGCTAATATGGAACTTCTTCTCCAGGAAAAAGCAGCACAGCTTGAGGAGTATAATCAGAGCATTGCCGATTCGCAGGCCGAGATTGATCAGTATAATAACCAGATTAACTCTGAGGATGCAGAAATTGCGTTACTTGAGCAGGCAATTCTTACCGAAAAGCAGCAGATTTATGCAGCTCAGCAGGCGGCTCTTTATGACGGTGGTTCATTTGTATTCCCCATCGCATCATACAAGTATATTTCAAGTAAGTACGGATACAGAACACATCCGGTAACGGGTCAGACAAATAAATTCCATAGTGGTGTCGATTTGGCAGCAGACTATGGAACGGCAATATATGCAGCTTATAATGGTGTTGTTGCCAGTGCCGGTTACAATTCATCTATGGGCAATTATGTAATGATTAATCATGGTGGTGGATTGTATACGATATACATGCATGCTTCATCACTTTGTGTAAGTGAGGGAGATACTGTTACAGCAGGTCAGACTATCGCAAGAGTAGGAAGTACCGGTGTTTCGACCGGTAATCATCTGCACTTTACCGTTCGTAAGGATGGTGCGTATGTCGACCCTAACGATTATGTATATTTCTATGACAGATAATAATACTGAGGTTTGGTAATGGACTATAATAATTTAGATGCCGAGGAGCAGAAGAATTCGGCAGATAATTCGGAGCTTGTAGAAGAGCAGGCAGAAGCAGAGGAGTCTTTTGCAGAGGACACTTATGAAGTAGATGTTCCTAAGAAGAAGGCTCGCAAAGTAAATAAGCAATTTTTCATCGGAATGGTAATCGGATGGGCTGCCGGCCTGATAATCCTGATGCTTGTAATTGTTATTGCGGTGAAGGCATCGGGTGTAAGACTTGTTCCTAAGGGATCGGTACAGGGTGGAACAACCGGAAACAATACAAGTGAGACTGTTCTTGATGATTATACGATTGAAAAAATAAATGCAATTCTCACAGTTTTTGATAAGGCTTCTATTTTGGAACTTGATACAGAAAAGTTCCGAAGAGCACTTATTGATGGAGTGGTAGCTGGAAGCGGTGACAAGTATGCTCAGTATTATGATGCTGAGGAAATCACCGAGCTTATGGGTGACTATGGCGGAACCTTTTTCGGAATAGGAGCATCACTTTCGCTTAATTCAATGGGTTATGCTGAGGTTCAGAGTGTATATACCAATTCTCCGGCCCAAAGTGGTGGCGTGCGAGAGGGAGATATCATTACTCAGGTTGACGGTGTTGATGTCTATGGAATGACACTTGATGAGATCGTTGCGAAGATTCGCGGAGCTGAAGGAACCCAGGTTGTGGTTACAGTAGCTCGTGAGGGTGAGAAGGATTATTTGGACCTTACTCTTACAAGAGCAAAGATTGAAGTTGTCGTTGTTGAATATGAGATGAAGGAAGATAACATCGGTTTCATTCATATTGAGCAGTGGTATGATACTACACCTGACCAGTTTGCGGAAGCGATGGAAGATCTCAGAAGCCAGGGAATGGAGAAGCTGATTGTTGACCTTCGAAGCAATACAGGAGGCTTGCTCAGATCTGTAGTTAGTGTATGCGAGCAGTTGTTACCTGCAGGTACAATTGTATATACCGAGAATAAGGATGGGGTTAATCAGACTTATTCATGTGACGGTAGTCATGAGATAGATATCCCTGTAGTAATTCTTACTAATGGTTATACTGCAAGTGCTTCAGAGATTTTCACCGGAGCCATGAAGGACCATGGCAAAGCAATATCTTTGGGTACCAATACATACGGTAAAGGAGTAGTTCAGTCATTCTTTGATTTTACAGACGGAACCGCTATGAAGCTCACTACCGAGCAGTATTTTACTCCTAACGGAACCGCTATCGATGGCATTGGAATCGCCCCTGATATTGAGGTGGAATTCGACAGTGATGCATACTATAACGAGACCAATCGCGTTGATAATCAGCTCGAGGCGGCTATCGATTACTTAAAGAATAAATAATTGAGTAAAATACATATTTCAGTGTGTTGAATCTATAAAGTTTTTTCGTATTAAGACGATATAATAAACAAGTGCTGTGGCGCAGCACTTGTTTTTGCGTATTAAGATATTTTAATAACGTAAAAGCATCCAAAGAGGATTGCACTGCGTCGCGGATTATCTTAAAAATGTATACAAAATAAGGAGAGAAGAAATGAAAAAATATGTAGCTGAATTTATTGGAACAATGACACTTGTCATTCTCGGATGCGGTACAGCAATGCTTGTTGGATGTGATTCCGCTGCCGGTTGCGGATATATTCTTACCGCACTTGCATTTGGTCTTACCATCGTAGCAATGGCTTACAGCATCGGAAACATTTCAGGATGTCATATCAACCCTGCAGTATCACTCGGTGTTCTTTTGACAGGTGGTATGAGCGTTAAGGATTTTTGCTGCTATGTAATCGCACAGTGCCTTGGTGCTTTTGCAGGTTCCGGAATCCTTGCAGCTATTTTTGAACTTGGCGGAGTTACAGATAAGACCGGTGGAATGGGTACCAACGGACTTGGACAGATTAACGAAAGCATCGCTGCAGGACTTATTACTGAAATCGTTCTTACCTGCATTTTCGTAATCGCTATTCTTGGTGTTACCTCAGCTAAGGCTAATCACGGTTCATTCGGCGGTCTTGTAATCGGTCTTACACTTGTAGTAGTTCACATCCTTGGCATCGGCCTTACCGGAACCAGCGTTAACCCTGCAAGAAGCCTTGGACCCGCTATCATGAATGCTATTGTTAACAACAACACTGATGCTCTTGCATGTGTATGGGTATTCATCGTAGGACCTCTTGTTGGTGCAGCTATCGCAGCCGGCGTATATAAGTTCCTCGAGAACTCTAAGAAGGCTAACTAACAGATAAGTTTTGTAAAAGAAAATCAATATTAGATTTCGAACAAACGTTCTAAAATTAATAGACAAATTACTGCTGATGTGATATAGTTATGAGTATGTCACATAGTGGTGATTTGTCTATTTTTGTGTAACAAGAATAGCTTGATTAGTTGTTTTAATTGAAAGAAGAGAAATAAATGGAATTCAAATTACATTCTCCATATCAGCCTACAGGAGACCAGCCGCAGGCTATAAATGATCTTGTTAATGGATTTAAGGAAGGCAATCAGTTTCAGACACTGCTTGGTGTTACCGGTTCAGGTAAGACTTTTACAATGGCAAATGTTATTGCTGCACTCAACAAGCCGACAATAATCATTTCACATAACAAGACACTTGCGGGACAGCTCTATGGTGAGATGAAGGAATTTTTCCCTGAGAACGCAGTAGAGTATTTTGTATCCTACTATGATTATTATCAGCCTGAGGCGTATGTTCCTCAGTCAGATACATATATTGCCAAAGATTCTTCGATCAATGATGAGATAGAAAAGCTCAGACTGTCTGCAACTGCATCACTTGCGGAAAGACGAGATGTTGTTGTAGTTGCTTCGGTGTCATGTATATACGGTCTCGGAAGTCCCGATGAATATAAGGGGATGATTTTATCACTTCGCCCCGGAATGGAGCTTGGACGAGATGAAGTTATTCGTAGCTTTATTGATATGCAGTATGAGCGCAATGATATGGAGAAGAAACCGGGAGTGTTCACAGTTCACGGTGATACAATGGAGTTCTATCCGGCGCAGGGTGGAGATTATCTTATCCGCATAGAATGGTTTGGAGATGAGATTGACCGCATTACGGAGGTGGAACCGCTTAACGGTAAAGTTAAGGCCGCGCTTGAGCATATTGCGGTCTTCCCCGCATCTCATTATGTAATTGCACCGGATCATATAAAGACCGCCTGTGATGCGATAGAGGCAGAGCTTGAAGAACGCGTTAAGTATTTTAAGGGTGAGGACAGACTGATAGAGGCACAGCGAATTGCTGAGCGTACTAATTTTGACGTAGAGATGCTACGTGAGACCGGATTCTGTTCCGGAATAGAGAACTACTCAAGACATATGAGCGGAGCCAAGCCGGGAGAGCCTCCGATGACACTGCTGGATTTCTTCCCGGACGATTTTTTGATCATTGTTGATGAGTCGCATATTACCATTCCTCAGATACGAGGCATGTATGCTGGAGACAGATCGCGTAAGCTTACACTTGTCGACTATGGTTTCAGACTTCCGAGTGCACTTGATAACAGACCTCTGAATTTTAATGAGTTTGAGGACCATATAGGACAGATGCTTTTTGTATCAGCTACCCCTTCGGTGTATGAGGAAGAGCATGAGCTCCTTCGCACAGAACAGGTTATCAGACCTACAGGTTTGCTTGATCCGGAGGTTGATGTAAGACCGGTTGAGGGTCAGATCGATGATTTGCTGGGAGAAATCCGCAAGGAGACGAATAACAAGCATAAAGTTCTTATCACAACGCTTACAAAACGTATGGCAGAGGATCTGACGGAATACTTAAGGGAGGCCGGCGTTCGCGTAAAATATATGCACTCTGACATCGATGCTCTTGAGCGTACCAAGATAATCAGAGATATGAGACTGGATGTGTTTGATGTACTTGTTGGAATTAACCTTCTGAGAGAGGGTCTCGATATTCCCGAGATTACGCTTGTGGCTATTCTTGATGCTGATAAGGAAGGATTCTTAAGAAGTGAAACTTCACTTGTTCAGACGATAGGTCGTGCGGCAAGAAACTCGGAAGGTCGCGTAATAATGTATGCAGATGTTATTACAGATTCCATGAAAAATGCCATTGGTGAGACCAACAGACGTAGAGAAATACAGCAGGCGTACAATGAGGCTCATGGCATAACACCGACGACCATTAAAAAATCAATCAGGGATCTGATCAGTATTTCCAAGGAGATTGCCAAGGAAGAGGTTGCATGGGAGAAGGATCCTGAGTCTATGAGCAAAGATGAACTCAAAAAACTTATAGACAAGACTGAAAAACAGATGAAGAAGGCGTCTGCGGAACTTGATTTCGAGACCGCTGCTGAACTGAGAGATAAGATGCTCGAATTGAGAGCAAAATTAAAAGACTGATATATGGTCAAATGAGAATGTCATATGTAGTCATAATGCAAGATTTATAAGAGGTCAATGTGAATGATTGGTCTTCTTGGATGGCTGTGTGCTCTTGAATATTCTTGACAATTTGTGTAAAATAAACTCTGTGTGTATAAGTGTGTGAAGCGATTCAGACGACTCATAACTACACAAAAATATTATAAAAAAAAGAGGCCTTATATGTCTAATTATTTTGTGGATATGCTCTCAGAAGAAGAGCAGAAGTTGATTTATTATGTACCTACATTCCCTGAGTTTCTAGGGAAGGTTGAGAAGGATTTTGCTGATATGCCCGCTACGAGTGACGGCAAGATTACTTATAACTTTAAGGAACTTGTGAGCCGTGTGGCAAGACGCCGTGCGGTACTTGCAGAGAATGGAGTTAAGCCTGGAGATAAGGTTGGTGTGCTTGCGCGCAACGATCTTGACGCTATGGAGTGGTTCCTTGCAGTTCCTTCATACGGTGCGATTCTTACCATGCTTCCCGTGCAGCTTGGACAGGAGCAGGTGACAGGTATTTCGATGAAATTCGGATTCAGTCTTCTCGTGGTTGCTGATGAATTTACAGAGGTTGCCTCAAAGGTTGCATGTAAGGTTGTTTCTACCACTGTTATTTCAGATAATGAAGCAGCATATGGTGATGTTAAGAAAGAATCAGTAGCAGCTATCTATTTTACCGGTGGAACCACAGGCGCACCCAAGGGAGCTATTCTTACTCATGGAGCACTTATGAGAGGAGCACTTAATGGATGCTATCATCCTCATGGAGCTATAGGACAGAAGTGCATGGTTATTCTTCCTATGTCTCACATTTTTGGATCAGTAATGGGATTCCTCTCAGTGCTTTATTCCGGTTCACTCGCATTTGCTATTACTGATATGAGAGCGGCAGTTGGTCAGATCCCTGTACTCAGACCTACATATCTTGTACTCGTGCCCGGACTTGTAGAGATTATTCTCTCTATCGCTAAGATGAAGGGCAAGGAATTTTTAGGCGAACTCAGAAGTATGAATGTAGGAGCAGCACCTGTTCCGCCTAGACTTATTAAGTATGCAGCTGAATTTGGAATAGACCTTTATCCCGGTTATGGATTAACCGAAGGTGCTAACCTTACTTCTGCAAATATTAATATCAATGAGAAGCCTGATTCAATGGGTATGATTTATCCTGAACAGGAATATAAGGTTGTAGACGGAGAGCTTTGGATTAAGGGTGACAATGTCATGCTTGGCTATGCCGGCAATCCTGAGGAGACTGCGAAGGTTCTTGAGGATGGATGGCTCAAGACCGGCGACCTTGTAAGATTTGATGAAGATGGATTCATCTATATAACCGGAAGAATTAAGAATTTGATTATTCTTTCTAATGGTGAGAATGTTTCACCTGAAGAAATCGAAGAATGTTTCTGCAAGAACGATATAGTAAAGGACTGCCTTGCACGTGAGATGGAAGTTAACGGTACCACAGTAATCGGTATCGAAATTCTTCCTTTTGAGCCTGCCGTTGCCGGAAAGACTCCGGAGGAGATTCAGAAGGCCATGGAGGCTGTTGCAGATGAGGTTAACGCTAGCTTGCCTGCATTTAAGCGTGTATCTAAGGTTGTTGTGCGTACAGAGGATTTCCCTCGTACAGGCTCTATGAAGATTGCAAGAAATCTAGTTAAGTAATAGATATTTGAGGATGTGTTGATGAGTTCTAAGACAGGATTAATTCTCGAGGGAGGGGCAATAAGAGGTATCTTTACTGCCGGAGTTCTCGATAGTCTTATGGAACATAATATAGATTTCCCGTATGTATCCGGTGTATCGGTTGGAGTTAGTAATGCGTCCGGTTTTGTATCGCACCAGATAGGTCGTTCCAAGAAGGTGCTTACACACGAGGGTACCAGAAGCTTTTACGGTTTGCCTAATATTCTGCGAACCGGCAAAGTAGTTGACCTTCAGGAATGCATTACCAATTATGCGATGAAAAACTTTCCTTACGATTTTGAGGCATATCATAAATGCGAAAGTTTATGGGAAGTTGTTGTTGTTAATTGTGAGACGGGTGAACCGGAGTATGTGAGTGAATTCAGCGATGATATGGAGTGCTTGGATTTTTGCCAGGCTTCATGTTCTTTGCCTTTTATTTGCCCACCTAAAAAGCTGCGTGGAAAAACATATATGGATGGAAGTCTTGCTGACTCCCTGCCCATTCAGCGCGCATTGGACTGCGGCTGCGATAAGGTTGTAATCATTCTTACAAAAGCAGAGACCCATGATGCAACGGATTATCGCAAGTATAAGCTCTTTGTGGATATGTTCTATAAGAAAAAGTATCCTAAGCTTGCGGAGACTATTCTCAATCGCAAGGCTGAGTACGAGAGACAAATGGAACTCATTGAGAGACTTCAAAGAGAAGGTCGTGCTATCATCATTAAGCCTGAAAAAACGATGGTAGGACATTTTGAAACAAATAAGAAAAAGCTTGAGAATTGCTATCAGTATGCCCACGCGCTTATGGAAGGTAAGATTGATGAGCTCCGGGCGTTTATGGCAGAATAAGTTATATCGGCACGCCTGTAAGGCCTGCCGATAGTTTTTTACAGGAAAAGGGGAAAATAAATGGCTAATACACCGGCTGAAAATGAGAAGGAATTTAGAGACTGGCTGCGCAAACAGGTGCATGAGGACGGAATGAGAATCTATTCCGACAATGAGATTTCTGCATATTGTTATGCATTGAGAAAATCATGTACCAACATACCGTATATGCCAATCAGTAATCTGTTTTTTATCAACGATTATTCCAACCTTGAAGAAAAGGTTGAGATGATTAAGAAGTTTCCGGAGTTTGAGCAGCTTGATGCTGATGGACATGGAACTATTTCAGCTGCATTCGAATTGTATCACCACTATCTTCAGTACGGTGGACATTCTGTAGCTCCTGATGTTCACGCACAGTTTTACCTGTCTCGCAAGACCGAGGTTAAGAAGGAAGTAAAGCAGACCAATATGGAGGAGTATCATTTCCAGGAAGCGGTAATGAAACCTGTTCAGAAGGTATTTTACGGTGCACCCGGTACAGGTAAGTCTCACAGAGTTGATCAGATGCTTAAGAAAGAGTTCCCTGATGACGCTGTTATGCGTACGCATATCAAGAGAGTTATTTTCCATCCTGCATATACATACGGTGAGTTTGTAGGATGTATCAAGCCTTTGGTATCGCCTGACAGACCCTTGGACTATGCATTTGTTCCGGGTCCTTTCACTGAACTGTTAAAGTCAGCGTTTCTTAATCCTCAGGAGAGATTTTTCCTGATCATCGAAGAGATTAACCGTGGTAATGCACCTTCTATTTTCGGAGATGTATTCCAGCTGCTTGACCGTGGTCCTTCCGGAAAATCATCATATACCATCGTTAACAGAGATATCGGTAATTACTTCTCACGAGATCCCTGGATGAAGAATATCTTCTTCGACGGTAGAATATGGATTCCTGCTAACTTTAATATAGTTGCGACCATGAATACTGCCGACGATAACATCTTCGTTATGGATAGTGCGTTCAAGAGACGTTTCGAGATGGAGTATGTTCAGATTGATTACAGTATTCTTCCTGATTCAATGAGACAGGAGCGTAGTCTGTTCAATGGCCGCAGACCTCTTAAGGAAGTGTTTGCAGACCGCAATACAATCAGTGGATCTTTTGCAGCAAAGCTCGAGGCAAGAGGATTGCTTCAGAGAAACTGGCCGACATTCTCTTCACTTGTTAACCACGCGATTGATGCGGAGAACCTTGAGGCTAAGAGAGAAGGAAGACAGTCGGATAAGCTCATTGCTGAGAATAAGAAGCTGGGACCTTACTTCATTCGTGAACACGAGCTTGAGGATAGAGCTATATTCATGAATAAGGTTATTTTCTATCTTAAGCAGGATGTATTCCCTAACTCATTCAGATACTTTACAGACTCATTTGAAGATATTTTCGAAAAATATATCAGTCCTGATTCAGACTTGTTTGAATTGCTTGCAGATCCGCCGATTTACAGGGGAAGACCCGGAATGCAGGCACCCGGAATGCCTCCTGTCGGAGGACAGCCGCAGATGGGACAGCCCAGACCACAGGGCGGATATCCTCAGCAGCCGTCGGGCATGAATCAGGGGCAGCATATTCTGAGCAATATGAACGGTCAGCAGAATCAGCAGATTCAGCAGGGCCAGCGTCCTCAGATGGCTCAGCAGCAGGTTCAGCAACAGAATCAGCAGCAAATATAATATAAGCCTTAAAATGATTTTAGTTTAAAAACGTAAGAAATAAATGGAAACCAAGAGTGTAAAAATGCTTCCGAAGAACAAAATTGTTGTACGCGGAGCAAGAGAGAACAACTTAAAGAATATTGAAGTAGAAATACCCCGTGATGCACTTGTTGTTATGACAGGTGTATCCGGAAGCGGTAAATCTTCACTGGCATTTGATACCATATATGCCGAAGGCCAGAGAAGATATATGGAATCGCTGTCATCATATGCAAGACAGTTCCTCGGTCAGATGGAAAAGCCGAATGTGGAATATATATCAGGATTATCACCGGCTATATCAATCGACCAGAAATCGACAAACCGTAACCCCAGATCTACAGTGGGCACTGTTACAGAAATATATGACTATTTCAGATTACTCTATGCCAGAATAGGTATACCGCATTGCCCTGAATGCGGAAGAGCTATAGAGAAGCAGACTGTCGATCAGATTGTTGACCAGATATGTGCGTTGCCGGAAGGAACCAAGTTCCAGGTTCTTGCTCCGGTAGTAAGAGGACGTAAGGGTCAGCATGAGAAGGTTATCGAGAAGGCAAGACGCGGCGGATATGCCCGTGTCAGAATTGATGGCATTCAGTATGATCTTACAGAGGATATTTCTCTTGAAAAAAACAACAAGCATAATATTGAGATTATTATAGATCGTCTTGTGGTAAAAGCCGGAATTGAGAGCAGACTTACAGACTCTATTGAGAATGCTTTGAATATCGCGGAAGGCTTATTGTACATCGATGTGATTGGTGGCGATATGATGACCTTTAGTACCAGTTATGCATGTCCTGATTGCGGAGTAAGTATTTCTGAAGTAGAGCCCAGAAGCTTTTCATTCAACAATCCGTTTGGTGCATGCCCTACCTGCGCGGGACTGGGATACAAGATGGAATTTGACATCGATCTGATGATTCCCGATATGGCGGTTTCGATAAATGATGGAGCTATTATTGTAAACGGATGGCAATCGGCTAATCAGTCAGGAAGCTTTACCAATGCTACACTTGTGGCGTTGAGTAAGGAATTTAAGTTTAGTCTTGATACGCCGATACAGGATTATCCTGAAGAAATCAAGAAGATTTTGTTCTATGGAACCGATAAAGAAGTCAATGTGCATTATTCGGGACAGCGTGGAACAGGTGTATATAAGATTGCGTTTGAAGGATTGATCCGTAATGTTGAGAGACGCTACAGAGAGACCGGAGGCGAGAGCGCACGCGCGGAATATGAGACTTTCATGAGATTTACTCCCTGCGCAGACTGCGGCGGAAGAAGATTGAAAAGAGAATCTTTGGCAGTAACTGTCGGAGACAGAAATATATACGAGGTCACAGATCTTTCTATCGTAGACCTTGCAGATTTTTTAAATAAACTGGTACTTACAAAACAGCAGGAATTTATCGGCGAGCAGATATTAAAAGAAATAAAGGCAAGAGTAGGATTCCTTATTAATGTTGGACTGGATTATCTGTCTCTTTCAAGAGCTACGGCGTCTTTGAGCGGCGGTGAAGCGCAGAGAATCAGACTTGCGACACAGATAGGTTCGGGGCTCGTTGGCGTATGCTACATTCTCGATGAGCCTTCAATCGGTTTACATCAGAGAGATAATGATAAGCTTTTGGCTACTCTTAAGAATCTGAGAGATCTCGGTAATACATTAATTGTCGTAGAGCATGATGAGGACACCATGCTGGAGGCTGATTACATAGTGGATATTGGTCCGGGAGCAGGTTCGCACGGAGGTGAGGTGGTAGCTGTTGGTACAGCTGAGGAGATTATGAAAAATCCTCAGTCAATTACAGGACAGTACCTCAGTGGAGCAAAGAAGATTCCGGTACCTTCTTCGAGAAGAAAACCTACCGGATGGCTCACCGTTAAAGGTGCAACTGAGAATAACTTAAAGAATGTAGATGTTAAGTTCCCCACAGGTGTATTCACTTGTGTTACAGGTGTGTCAGGTAGCGGAAAATCATCACTTGTAAATGAAATTTTATACAAGAGTCTCGCTAAAAAGCTTAATCGTGCGCACACGATACCGGGTAAGCATAAGGCTATTGAAGGTGTTGAGAATCTGGATAAGATTATTTGCATCGACCAGAGTCCTATCGGACGTACTCCGAGATCTAACCCTGCTACATATACCGGAGTGTTTGATACGATAAGAGATCTCTTTGCATCAACCACAGAGGCTAAGGCCAAGGGCTATACCAAGGGCCGTTTTTCATTCAATGTAAAGGGCGGACGCTGCGAAGCCTGCAGCGGTGACGGAATTGTTAAAATAGAGATGCATTTCCTTCCCGATGTGTATGTACCCTGTGAGGTATGTGAAGGTAAGAGATATAACAGAGAGACTCTTGAATGCAGATATAAGGGTAAGAATATTTTTGATGTTCTCGATATGACTGTTGAGGAGGCACTTACATATTTTGAAAATATGCCTTCTATCCGTAATAAGATTCAGACTTTGTATGATGTTGGATTAGGTTATATCAAACTGGGTCAGCCTTCGACACAGCTTTCAGGTGGAGAGGCTCAGAGAATTAAGCTGGCAACAGAGCTTTCGAAGAGAAGCACAGGTAAGACGATTTATGTGCTTGATGAGCCGACTACAGGACTCCATTTTGCAGATGTTCACAAGCTTGTCGAGATACTTCAGCGTCTTGCTGACGGCGGCAATACTGTTGTGGTAATAGAGCATAACCTCGATGTGATTAAGTGTGCTGACTATCTTATAGATATGGGACCTGAAGGTGGTAACAGAGGCGGTACGGTTGTTGCCGAGGGTACACCCGAGGATATAGCAGCCAACAAATCATCTTATACAGGTAAGTACGTTAAGAGAATGCTTGAGAGGAAATAAGCATTTTCCAAATATAATAACGAATGCTTGAGAAGAAATAATTTCGGAGATAAAAATGACACTTGAGTTACTGGTATCATGCGTTGGAAAAGACGTTCATGAACTCGTAAAAACAATGAATATTGAGAGTGATGCGGTGGTTGTCAATCAAAAGAGTGATTACTCATTTGATGAATTTAGTCATGCAGGCAAAAATATCAAAGCTCTGTCAATGAATGAGAAGGGCGTAGGACTCTCGCGCACAACTGCATTGCAGAGAGCTTCAGCAGATATTGTTCTTTTTTCAGACGAAGATATCGTATACGAGAGTGGCTATTCTGAAAAAGTAATCAGGGCTTTTGAGGAATATCCCCAGGCTGATATTATTCTTTTCAATGTTGTAGTTGAGGAGAACAGAAGAACTTACTGGACCGAATCTGTTAAGAGTGTACATCGTTGGAACTGTGGGCGTTATCCCGCATACAGTATTGCAGTCAGAACCAACAGACTGCATGAGGTCGGCCTCACATATCATTTGTGGTTTGGCGGCGGCGCACTGTATTCATGCGGCGAGGATAGTATTTTCCTTAATGAGGCGTTGAAAAAGGGACTGAAGATTATGGCGGTGCCGGTTACAATCGGCAAAGAGGTTCCCAGAAGTGAGGGCGATGCTTCTACCTGGTTTAGCGGGTATAACAGGAAGTTCTTTTATGACCGAGGAGTACTGTACCATTATCTATATGGAAAACTCGCCCCGATTATGACTTTTAGATTTTTGATGAAAAACAAAGCTACTATGTGTAAGGATATTTCTTATGCCGAGGCTAAAAAGCTCATGAAGCAGGGTGCTAAATACAGAAAACCCTGGAATGGAGATAACGAATAATGTGGGAATGTGATTACGCCAGAGAGCCTATAAATTACAGGCTATTCTTCCTTAAACTGTTAAAGAAAATATGGATATTGCCTTTGGCAGCAGTTATCGGTGCTGTTGTTATCGGTGGAATTTACTATGTGGTAAAGGTAGTCGCCGGTGACGGATACAAGTACAAGGCAAGGACGATGTACTACGTGCAGTATTCAACAGATTCAAACGGCGAGAGTGCGGATTACTACAATTACTATACCTGGGAAGAACTCCTCAATACCGATTACTTTGTGGACGGTATGTATGACGCAATGGGAGGTTCGTTGACCAAGGAATATATCACTGCTAATGTAACTGCCACATTGGAATCGGATTACAGATACATGTATACCAATTCAATCAGTGCAGATAAGCAGCAGGCTATTGAAATGGAAAAAAAGGTATCTGCACTCATTTTGCAGTATGCCGATATGAGAGACGAATTTGAGTTTATAGAGGTTATTGATCCTGCAGATGAAAGTACTATAGAAGATGTGTCACTAATTTTTGTAGGACATGCTGCTGTGGTTGGAGCTGTTATTGGCTTTATAGCATCATTACTGATATTTGTTTTCATTGAATGCACTGATACGTCTGTTTATCTCCCTGCCACTCTTGAAAAGAGATATCACATAGTTGCGCTTGGAGCACCGTCGATGAAAGAATTTGACGCTAACTGCGAGCATATACTTAAGGGTAAAAAGGCAGCAGTTGTAGCTGTTGATGCAGACATGCCGGATTCATTGATTAAAGAATTTCCTGATGGATGTGATGTTGCCTCATGCGGTAATCCAATCGATAACCCGGAGGAACTTACGACTATCAGAGATAAGGAATGTGTTGTCCTGGCTGTTAGGGCTACGGCTCATAATGGCAAAAAAGTGGAGAGACTGATAGAACAGCTTTCCAGACAGGATATTAAGGTTACCGCATTTGTTCTTTATGGAGAAGACAAGTGGCTGATTAACAGATACTACAGATAGGTTGCTAATATGTTTATGTATATTCTTCTGACTGCTGTATGTGTGGCGATGGCATTTTTTGTCAACGGAACATACAGAAGGCAATTGAATACGGATGCGAATGGCAGTAGCGCGTTGGATGTCGGATTAAGGCCGTATTTTACGGCACAGCCCGGGAGACAGGAGACTATCAACAGGTGTATGCTTGTCGGTATTTTTCTTGTCCTGTTTGCACTTTCAGCATTGAGAATAGGTATTGGCAATGACTATTGGACATACCGGGATGAATTCATTGATATTCACAGAGCAGACACTCCGATTTCCTTTGAGCTGGGATTTCAGACATTTGTAAGGCTGATGCAGGCCATGGTCGGAGTCTATAATTACATTCCGATATTTGCTGTTGTATCTTTCTTTACGTGCTTGTTTTTTGTTAAAGGAATTTATGATACCTCGGATTGGTTTGTCATGTCATTCTTTTTGTTCATGGCAAACGGATTTTACTTTATGAGCTTTAGTAACATCAGATATTATCTGGTGCTGGCGCTCGTAATCTATTCGATGAAATTTCTGTTTGATAAAAAGTTTGTTCCATTTTGTCTGATTATTATATTTGCGGCGTTTTTCCATATGACAGCGCTATTGGTAATACCTGCATATTTTATTGCGTATTATCTTAAGTGGAATAAAAAGACATATTGGCTTATTCCTGTGGCTGCAGCACTTTTGTTTTTTGCAAGGATACCAATCAGAAGACTTATCTTTGTTTTTTATCCATATTACGAAGGCGATGCAATACTTGATGTAGCCAACATTTCATATATCAATATTGCTAAATGTGCGGCAGTATTGATTTTTAGCCTTATTTATTACAAAAAAGCCATTAAGGGTAATGCGAAGGCAGAGACCTTCTTTAACCTGAATCTTTTTGCTCTGTTGTTGTATTCATGTGCGACATATGTTCCCGAGCTTAGCAGAGTATGTTATTACCTGATTATCGGTCAGGTATTCCTGATTCCTATAATTATCAGGGCGATTGAGAAGAAGAAACTGAAGATATTCTGGACGGTTTCGATTTCGGCAGCATATTTTATATACTTCATAATGTTCCTGATTGAGGGAAGTAAACCTGTTATTCAGATTCTGCCTTATTTTTCATGGTATTTTGTGTAAAAAGGTTAAGTTTCATTTATTTTATCCGATAAAAAGAATATAGAAAAAAATATCCGTCGACGTGAATGGAATTATGTGGACGGTAAAACGTAAAAGCACGGACGCAACACTAAAATTGCGTCCGTTTTATAATATTTAATATTTTTTAACTATGAAAAGCCCCGAGTTTCGATTATAATTATTTAATATGCTTATTATAGGTTATTATGCGATAAGTATGGACTTTGAACCGGAACTGAAAGGGGATTTATAAAAATGCAGGCGTCTGATATTGGAATTGATCTGGGAACAGCCAGTATTCTTGTATATATAAAGGGCAGAGGAGTAGTACTCAAGGAGCCCTCTGTAGTAGCTTTTGATGTAGATACTAATAAAATTAAGGCAATTGGTGAGGATGCACGACTGATGCTCGGTCGTACACCCGGAACTATCGTAGCGGTACGTCCTTTGAGAAAGGGAGTTATTTCAGATTATCAGGTTACTGAGAAGATGATGAAGTACTTTATTCAGAAGGCTATCGGACACAGAATGTTTAAGAAACCCAGAATTGCTGTATGCGTACCCAGTGGTGTAACTGAGGTTGAGAAGAAGGCGGTAGAGGATGCTACTTACCAGGCAGGAGCTCGTGAGGTAATCATCATCGAGGAGCCTATAGCAGCAGCAATCGGCGCGGGAATTGATATTGCCAAGCCATGTGGCAACATGATTGTAGATATCGGTGGTGGTACTACTGATATTGCAGTTATTTCTTTAGGCGGAACAGTAGTGAGTACTTCGATCAAAATCGCAGGTGATGATTTTGATGAAGCAATCTCAAGATACATGAAGAAAAAGCATAACCTGCTCATTGGTGAAAGAACAGCTGAAGAAGTTAAGATTCGTGTAGGATGCTGTTTTAAGAGACAGGATGTTGAGGTTATGGATGTAAGAGGTCGTAACCTTGTAACAGGTCTTCCCAAGACTGTTCAGGTTACTTCAGATGAGACCGAAGAAGCTTTGAGAGAAACTACTTCACAGATTGTTGAAGCAATTCACAGTGTTTTGGAGAATACCCCTCCGGAGCTTTCAGCGGATATCGCAGACAGAGGAATTGTTCTTACCGGAGGCGGAAGCCTTTTGAGAGGACTTGAGGACCTCATCTGTGACAGAACAGGAATCACTACAATGACTGCTGAAGATCCGATGACAGCAGTTGCAATCGGAACCGGTAAATATGTAGAGTTTATCGCAGGTTATCGCGAGTAAGTTTTTGAAGAAGAATTGTTTTGGGAACGACCTGCACAGGAAATAGGAGACGACAATGGTTAAGGGATTATATACAGCCTATACGGGAATGATTAATGAACAGCACCGTATGGATACTCTTTCAAACAATATGGCCAATGTCACAACAAACGGATATAAGAAGGAAGGCACAACAAGCCAGTCCTTTGATGATGTGCTTGCTCTCAAAATCAAGGATTCTACTGTTGGTTACAATAACGTTACGGTTGAAGGAATGATGCAGCCCGGAGTAAAAATCGGTGAGAATTATACCGATTGGTCTGCAGGGTCGTTTAAGATTACTGACAACACTTATGATATCGCTATCGGTGGTGATGGATTCTTTGCTATTGAGTTTACCAACAAAAACGGTGATACTCAGACGATGTATACCAGAGATGGACAGTTTACACTTAATACTCAGGGATATCTCGTTAACAGTAATGGCGATTATGTACTTGATGAGAACAGTAAGCGTATTCAGTTGAATACTGCTATAGAATCGGCTATCGACAGATACGGTAATATTTCACAGGATGGAAAATTCGTGGCAAAAATCGGACTTACTGATTTTGCGAATTATGATTATATCCAGAAATATGGTGAAAATTATTACACCATATTGGAGGGTGCAGAGAAGATTCAGGCTGACGGAGAAATGTACAGCGGATATCTTGAGACATCAAATGTTAATGTTGTTACCGAAATGGTTGATTTGATAACAATCTCAAGACAGTATGAGAGCAATCAGAAAATAATCCAGACAATTGATAACACTCTTGATAAGGCAGTTAACCAGCTCGGAAGATTATAATTCCGATGTAGAGAGGTAGGTAACCTATGGTAAGAAGCTTATGGACCGGCGCAACCGGAATGCGTGCGCAGCAGATTAATATGGATACAATTGCCAACAACCTGGCAAACGTTAATACAACCGGATACAAGACTCAGACCAATGAGTTCAGAAGTCTTTTGTATCAGACAATTCAGACAGAGACTACTTCTGCAAATGGTGAGACCAAGCCCGGAAGTGCTCAGGTCGGACTTGGTGTAAGAAATGCATCAATCAATACCAATTTTTCGCAGGGTGCGCTGCTCGCTTCAGAGAGTGATACTTCATTTGCGATTGATGGTAAGGGATTTTTTGCAGTTCAGGGTGGAGATGGTAACACCTATTACACACGCAACGGCACATTCCTTTGGAGCCTTGCTACTTCAGGAAACATGCTCTGCGATTCTGATGGTAATCCTGTGCTTGATACCACAGGTAAAGCAATCATTCTCAATGATAGCTATGTGACCAGCCAGATAACAGTAACTCAGGATGGTGAAGTATGTTATCCCGATGAGAAAAATAACCCTCAGCCTCTTGGAATCAAGATTGGTCTTTGGCAGTTCTCTAATCCTAACGGACTTAAGAGAGAAGGCGAAGGACTCTTCAGTCAGACTGCAGCGAGTGGTGAAGCTCTTAATGAGGCAACCAACAATGCTCTTCAGAAGAGTAGTGTTATTCAGGGATATCTTGAAGGCTCAAATGTTGCAATTGTTGATGAAATGGTAAATATGATTACAACTCAGAGAGCATATGAGTTTAACTCTAAGATTATCACCACTACAGATACTATGCTGGATGAAGCTAATAATCTCAGAAGATAGTAAGCTGCGTGAATGTTCAATAGATGAGGAGAAATACTATGGATGTATCTTCATTATCTGCATATACGGATTATTACAAGCAGCTGGCGAGTAACAGTGAGACTTCAAAGGTTGCCGAAAAATTGAACCGAACCGACGCTGCCTCTGCTTCAGAAGACGAGCTGATGGAGGTGTGCAAGCAGTTTGAGAGTTATTTGCTTGAGCAGGTTTTTAAGAATCTGGAAAAGACTACGAAGGTTTGGTCTGATGAGGAAAGCAGTATAACCAATAATCAGCTTGTGGATTATTTTAAGGATCAGACCGTTCAGGAGCTGGCAGGAATGTCAACAGAGCAGAATTCGCTTGGACTTGCACAAATGTTGTATGAGCAGTTGAAGAACAACCTTGGAATTACTGCTGACCAGCTTGCGCAGAATGCTGCGGAAAGCGGAACCGTTTCAACCGGTGAGGAAGAGTGATAATATAGTCATACGACGGATTAATCTATATACTTGTTTATTCCCCTGCCTTATGTTATATTTGGCAGGGAATTTCTATATTTAGAATTATTCTATTTAGAATATTTATTCGTTGCAGACTTCCTGCGGATTTCAAATTTTTTGTAGTTGCGTTATTTATATTTTGGTATTTACTTTATTCTGTAAATATCTCATTTTGTTTTCATTTGATTTTGATATTTATTTAATTTTTGTTTTTGCTTATTTTTTGTATTTACTTGAATTTTGCTTTTTGTGTTGGAGTTCTTTTGTTTTAGCTATCAATTAGGAGTTGTTTTAGCTTCTTATTATTGATTTATAACGCTGGCATTAGGCTTGTTTGTAACGGGGAATGTAATGGAAACTATCAAAGGATACATAGATCATTTTATATATCAGAACGAGATGAACGGTTACGCGGTAATGGTCCTTATTGTTAAAAACAAGGAAGTGACATGCGTGGGCAATTGTCGCGACCTTCAAGTAGGCGAAACCATTGAGGCTGAAGGTGATTACGTTCAGAATCCGATGTATGGTAAGCAATTTAAGATTGAAAAGTACCGCGCAGTTCCGCCTGCTGATAAGGACAGCATGGAGAGATATCTGGGATCGGGAGCTATTAAGGGAGTTGGCGCCGCTCTCGCAGCCAGAATAGTTAAAAATTTCGGGGATGACACTCTTCGAATTATTGAGGAAGAACCGGAGCGTCTCGCTGAAATTAAAGGTATCAGTATGAGAATGGCCATGGAGATCGCGGTGCAGGTTGAGGAAAAAAGAGACCTGCGCGATGCAATGATTTTTCTTGGGCAGTATCATATCTCTCAGGCACTTGCGGTTAAAATCTATGAGACCTATGGTACATCAATGTACACGATTTTGAAGGAAAATCCATACAGACTTGCAGAAGATATTCATGGTGTTGGTTTTATCACGGCAGATACTATTGCATCAGAGATGGGGATGCCGATTGATTCGGGTTTTAGAATAAGATGTGGTCTTTATTATACACTTCAGCAGGCAATAGGGGAGGGACATGCGTATCTCCCGGTGTCTATTCTGCTTTCCAGAGGTATGCAGCTTCTTGGATGCAGTGAAGAGGCCGTAAAAACGGAACTCGACGGACTGGTATTTGACAGACGAATTATTGTTAAAAATGATAACGCTTATACTTCTGCATATTATTATGCGGAGCTAAACTGTGCTGCAATGCTTCATGACAGAAATCTGCGATTGGAGCGTATGGAGCCTGAGGAGGAAGAGATTCTGATGGGCAGGCTTAAAAAGATTGCGAATGACCGTGGCATGGAAGTGGATCCGCTGCAGCTGGAGGCGGTAAGAGAGTGCGTTAAGAATGGTATTTTCCTTCTATCCGGAGGACCCGGTACAGGCAAAACGACTACCATAAATCTGATGATCAGATATTTTATTTCACAGGGAATGGAGCTACTTTTGGCGGCACCTACCGGAAGAGCGGCAAAACGAATGAGCGAGGCGACAGGCTATGAAGCTACCACTATTCACAGATTGCTTGAGGTTGGTGGTAATCCGGAAGCAGAGAACTCCGCAGTGAGTTTTCAGCGAAATGAAGATAATCCTCTGGAAGCGGATGTCATAATTATAGATGAGACATCAATGGTTGATATTATGCTGTTTCAGGGACTTCTTAAGGCGATTGTTCCTGGAACAAGACTAATATTAGTAGGTGATGTGGACCAGCTTCCGAGCGTTGGAGCAGGACAGGTGTTGCGTGATGTCATTTCGAGTGGGGCATATCCATGCCTTAAGCTGCAAAAGATTTTCAGACAGGCAATGAACAGCGATATCGTTGTCAATGCACATAAGATAAATAAAGGCGAACAGATAAGACTTGATACAAATTCAAAGGATTTTTTGTTCCTTGAGAGAAATGATGAAAGTGTAATCAAGGAGATTATGGTGTGGATGATGCGCGATAAGCTGCCGACTTATTGTCAATCCACTCCCTTGGATATTCAGGTGCTCACACCCATGCGAAAGGGAACACTCGGATGCATTGAACTGAATCGTTTCCTGCAGGCGCAACTTAATCCTGCGGATGAACATAAACGCGAGCATCTCGCCGGAGATTACTGTTACCGTGAAGGCGATAAGGTTATGCAGATTAAAAATAACTATAAGCTTGAGTGGAAAATAACCGGCAGATTCGGGATGGTTATCGAGAGCGGTCTCGGTGTGTTTAACGGTGATATGGGACGTATTATTGAGATAAATGAAACCGCATCGCAGGTGACTGTAGAGTTCGATGATAAGCGAGTAGTGGATTATCCGTTCTCTTTGCTTGATGAGATAGAGCCTGCCTATGCGATAACAATTCACAAAGCTCAGGGATCAGAATATCCGGCGGTAATCATACCGATTTTGGATACTCCGGCACTCATGAGATACAGAAATCTGCTTTATACTGGTATCACCAGAGCAAAATCGTGTGTGGTGCTGCTTGGAAGCAGTAATATTATACGCAATATGATCGAAAATGCAGGGGAGAGTAATCGTTATTCTTCTTTGTGCGAGCGGATTCAAGAGATAGAGGGAGAATAATATAAGACTTATTGTTTTTTTAAATAAATGCGCTGACGTGATGATTCAGCTCGTTTATCCCAGGCGTTGTCCGGTATGTGACAGAATAGTTTATCCATTCGGTGAAAAGATTTGCTCATCATGCATCGATGGATTCAAGCTGATAAGTCCACCCTGGTGTATAAGGTGTGGTAAAAAGTTGATGGAAGAATCGACGTTATGCAGTGACTGCGAAAATGCGGAGCATATTTTTACAAGAGGTCGAAGTCTGTATGAATATGCTTCATCTGCTATGTCGATATACAGGTTTAAGTATGGTGGGAGACGCGAATACGCTGAGTATTACGGAGAACAGATAGCTGAATATCTGGGAGATTTTATAAGAAAAGTCAACCCGGATGCATTGGTACCTATTCCATTGTATAAGGGTAAGCTGAATAAAAGAGGTTATAATCAGGCAGAGGAACTTGCAAAAGCAATAACAAAATATACGGGAGTGCCAACGGAAAGAGGTCTGTTAAAAAGAGTCAAAAACACCACTGCAATGAAGATGCTGTCGCGTGGTGAGAGACGTGCAAACTTAAAAAATGCTTTTATTATTAGCCGAAATAGTGTAAAATTAAGAACGATTATAATTATTGATGACATTTATACTACCGGCACTACGCTCGATGAAGCTGCGAGGGTTTTTAAGGATGCCGGAGTAGATAATATATTCTTTATTACACTGGCCGGAGGAAGCTCTGTTTAGCCATAGATTAAAGGTTAAGCGTGAAAAAATTTTTCACAGCGACTCTTTGAGCCGTATCTGTAGCGTCTCGCCACCAAAGGCGGATAGCTTAAACTAAACAGATGCGAGATGCGGAGATTAGTATGAACGTTAGAACCTGCCGTAAATGCGGACGCATGTTTAATTATATTGCCGGATTACCTATTTGCCCTGTGTGCAGAGAGGCATTAGAGGCAAAATTTCAGGATGTTAAAAATTATCTTCGTGACAATCCCGGGGCCGGAATGAATGAGATATCCGAGGCCTGTGAGGTTGATAAGGCACAGATTAATCAGTGGATTCGCGAGGATAGACTTGAACTTTCTGCAGATTCGGCAGTGATGATTAACTGCGAGAGTTGCGGAGCATCAATCAGATCTGGTAGATTTTGCGATAAGTGTCGTATGAATATGACAAATAGTCTTAATAAGATGGCAAAAGATATCAATGCTCATGCGGCGACATCAAAAGATAAGAGTAAAACTGCCACTCATGGATTTATTACAAGAAGCTGATAAGCAGTAAGAATCTCATAGCGTGCAGAAGCGAGAAATTAACAGTACGAGGACAGCTATGCTTAATCAGGATAAGGTCATACTTATGACCAGAATGGCATCGTACGAAAGTGGAAAAGGAAAGCAGCATTTGCGAATCGGAAGATATTTCCGTTCGGACTATGTGGCATTGTCTATAATAAAGGCGATATTCAGCATAACCATTTCCTTTATTTTCGGCGTAGCTATTTATGTTTACTATCACTTTGAAGAATATATGGAAAATATTTACGATATGAACTTCGCAGAAATGGGAAGAGAGTTCGGTAAATATTATTTGATTTTGCTCGTCATATATGTAGCAATCTCATATATTGTATGCATGGCGCAGTATATTAACGCCAGGGTAAACATTGGAAGGTATAAGAGCAGCCTGAAGAAACTCAGGAGAATAGACAAGGCTCAAAAAAAGACGGATGAAGATTATATTTGAAATCAGAGAAAAAATAATACAGATTTATAACAAAATTGATGCATTTGTTGTTCCGGTGCTCAAGCTTTTTGTTGCATTTATTGTATTCCATACCATCAACTCAAGACTTGGATTCTTTACCAAGATTGACAGTGTGGCTATCGAGCTGATTGCTTCTTTGCTCTGCTCATTCCTCCCTGCCGGTGTTATGGTTATTCTTGCAGCGGCATTTATATTATTACACACATACAGTCTCAGCCTTATTGCGGCAGCTTTATGTTTGATTCTTTTCCTTATACTGTATTTGCTGTTGCTGAGATTTTCGACGAAGGAATCAATAGTGGCAATTATTGTTCCGGTATTGCTGTTCTGGAAAATGCCATGTGTATTGCCTATTATTTTGGGTGTTGCCAGTAATCCCGGATCTGCTGTGGCAGCAGCAGTGGGAATTGTTGCTTATTGTTTTATCAAGGTATTAACTGCGAATGCGACTGCAATAGGAACTATGGAATTAGGAGATGCCGCTGAGCAGCTTAAGCTTATTGTTGATGCATTTTTGGCTAATAAGGGAATGATAGTACTCATTGTGGCTTCAGCGGTTACTATTATTGCCGTGTATTTATTACGCAGACTTCCTGTGAAGAGAAACTGGGAAATCGCAATCGGAGCAGGAGCTATTATTGAGATAGTAGTGCTCATTGTAGGAGATATAATTATCGACACCGGTTTGTCTTTGATATCTATTATCCTTACAACCGTTCTTTCTGTTGCAATTGCTTTTGCAATCAAGTTCTTCGTGTACTGTGTGGATTTTGAGAGAACCGAGCGCGTACAGTTTGAGGACGATGATTATTACTATTATGTGAAGGCAGTCCCTAAGATTAATCTTGGAATTGCTACACCTAAGTCTAAGAGTATCAACAGACAGAAGACCGGAAGACGTGGTTACGTTACCGGAAGTACTGATGATATTTATACAAATGATATCTATGATGACGGTATCAATGTTGATGAGTATGAAGAGGAGTACTACGAGGACGAGTATCTGACTGAGGAAGGTGTCGACGGAGAATACGTCGATGAGGTCGGATATGACGAGAACGGTGAGTATTACGAATCTTCCGATGAATATTATGAGGGCGATGCTGAGGTCGCAGAAGATGAAAGCATGCCTGATGAATTAGAGGAGCTGTTTTAGTGTAAATGGAATGGTGGGGCAAGGTTGTTGATTACTTAAAAAACCTAGGCATATATAGTACTACCATTAATCCAGGCGATGTGATAGAAATCCTGATCATCGCCTTTTTGTTGTATTATCTTTTAAAGTGGACCAAGACTACAAGAGCCTGGTCGCTTCTTAAAGGAATCATTGTAATTATTGTATTCCTATTGATTGCCTTTCTGGCAAACATGGACACTATTCTGTGGATCGCCCAAAAGATTATTAACTATGCGGTATTTGCACTTTTGATAGTACTTCAGCCTGAGCTTCGTAAAGGTCTTGAGAATCTCGGTAGAAAGAACATGCTTGCAAGTATCATCTCAACAGGTGTTCATCATACTGAGAACGAGAACTTTAATGATGATACTATTAACGAACTGGTAAAGGCCTGCACTGCAATGGGAAAGGCTAAGACCGGAGCGCTTATTGTGTTGCAGAAAAAAGAGTCGCTCAAGGAGTATGAGACTACAGGTATTTCTATTGATGCTAAGGTTTCAAGCGCATTGTTGATTAATATTTTTGAGAAGAATACGCCTCTCCATGACGGAGCAGTTATTATCGTCGGTAACAGAGTTACATCTGCTACCTGCTATCTTCCCCGTACTGAGAGTCTTACTGTCAGCAAGGCACTTGGAACAAGACACAGAGCGGCAATCGGTGCTTCTGAGAATACTGATTCGGTTACTATAGTTGTATCTGAGGAGACCGGAAGAATTTCTATTGCTTTCGACGGTAAGCTTGAGATGATTTCTGACGGCGAGAGCTTAAGAAACAGACTTGTTGCGCATATGCTCGGCAATCCTGAGGAAGATAAGCGCAAGAATAAAAAGACCAGAAAGAGAAAGAAACAGGAGCGCAAGGAGGCTACAAAACCTGTAGCTAATGAGTGCGTGACTGATAAGGAAGGAGCTAAGAATGAAGAAAGTTAAAGCATGGCTCCTGGATGACTGGTGGCTTAAGATAGTTTCATTAGTATTGGCTTTTTTGATTTGGTTTGTAGTGGTACAGGCTAATAATCCTACCGATACCCAGACCTTCCAAAACGTTAAGGTTACGCTGATTAATACCGAATTATTTGATGAGAATAATCAGGTATACAATATTGTCGGCCAGACTGATACCGTAAACGTTGTGGTAAGAGCTCCTAAGAGTGTACTCAGTTCATTGAAGGTGAGTGATATTCTCGCAGAAGCAGATGTGGCTAATATGGTGGACGGAGAAATTGCTATTGTCTATTCAGTGTATGGCAATAACTCTGTTGAATCTGTAAAGGGTGACAGAAGCTATATCAAGGTCGAGCTTGAGGATAAAGAGAGAAAGTATATTCAGCTTGAAAACAGGTATGTCGGTCAGGCTGCTGACGGATACATGGTTGGTGGTATGAAGGCTGATCAGAATATGATCGAGATTTCAGGCCCTAAGTCAGCAATTGACAGAGTAGAATCTGCGGCAGTTACCATTGATGTAACCAATGCGAAAAACTCTCTTTCTGCGAACGTAGAAATTATTCTTTATGATAAAGATAAAAATGAGATTAACGAGAACAGTATAACCAAGCAGGTTGACTATGTACACGTTAATGTCGAGATACTGGAGATTAAGACGGTAACTATTTACGCATCAAAGGCGGGAACTCCTGCGGAGGGATATCTCTATACCGGCAGTCTCCAGGTAAGCCCTGCAACTATCAAAATTGCGGGTAGTCCTTCAGATATCAGCGCGGTCAACAGATTGTTTATTACGGATTCTGTAGATATCAGTGGCGCGGAAACAGATGTTGTAAGCACGGTTGATTTGAGCAAGTATCTTCCGGACGGTATTATTTTTGCAGATCCCGATTATGACGGAAGTGCTACAGTAACTGTATTTATAGAGGAGAAGGAGTACAAGAACTTTGATGTAAGTACTTCTTCGGTAGTATTTAACAATCTGCCTTCAGGCGCGGTGGCTACAATAGTCTCTCCGACAGATAAAATGGTTGTTACGTTGGCAGGACTTAAGGAAGAGCTGGATGCATTGACGGTCGATTCAATAGTTGCTGCGATAGATTTTGCTGAGTGGATGGATGCAAATGATATAACGAATCTCAAGGCAGATACATATAAGATTCCGGTTAATATTTATGTGAGCGGTAATGTTACATCTCCTGTTGAGATTGATCTTGAGATAAAGATTACTTATAACTAAATTATTTTTATCCGGATTGCAATTCAGACTGAAATATTGTTTTGCAGTTAGTTTGATAGTCGGATGGTAAAAAGATAAAGAGGTCTACTTATGGGAAGAATGTTTGGAACAGATGGTGTAAGAGGTGTAGCTAATGAGGAATTGACTCCTCAGCTTGCCATGCAGCTTGGTCAGGCAGGTGCATATGTACTTACACGCCAGAAGAATCATAAGCCTACTATTATGGTCGGATGTGATACAAGAATTTCGGGAGATATGCTTGCAAATGCACTTATGGCAGGTGCATGCAGTGTAGGTGCTAACTGTGTTTATGTAGGTGTCGTACCTACTCCTGCGGTTGCTTATCTTACAAAGAAATATATGGTGGATGCCGGAGTGGTTATTTCAGCGTCACACAATCCTGTTGAATTTAACGGTATTAAGTTTTTTGATGGAGACGGATTTAAGCTTCCTGATGCTCTCGAGGATGAAATTGAGGCACAGATTAAGAGCAATATGAAGGATATTAAGTTCCCCATCGGCCCCGGAGTGGGAAGAATTAAGACAAGAACTGAGGCCAGAGAGGAATATATCAATCACTCTGTAAGAGCCGTTAATGTCAATTTGTCAGGAATGAAGATTGTAGTTGATTGTGCTGAAGGTGCATCTTATTACACTTCTATTGAGGCACTGACCAAGTCAGGTGCTGATATTGTGGCTATTCACAATCATCCGGACGGAACAAATATCAATGCTAACTGTGGTTCTACTCATATGGAAGAACTTCAGGCAAGAGTTGTTGCTGAAAATGCTGCAGTCGGATTAGCTTTTGACGGTGATGCAGACAGACTTCTTGCGGTAGATGAGAACGGTAAAATGGTTGATGGTGACCAGATTATGGCAATCATCGGCAATTATATGAAGAGCCAGGGTAAACTTAATGGTGATACCATTGTGGCTACAGTAATGAGTAATCTTGGATTCAGTCTCATGTGCCAGAAGAATGGTATCAATCTTGAGAGAACTGCTGTAGGAGACAGATATGTACTTGAGAGAATGAAGGAAATTGGTGGATCACTTGGCGGAGAGCAGAGCGGTCACATTATTTTCCTTGATGAGAATACTACCGGAGATGGTCTGCTCAGCGCGCTTCATCTTCTTCAGGTTATGGTAGAGAGCGGTAAGCCTCTCTCTGAACTTGCGAAGGTTATGGATGTTCTTCCTCAGGCACTGGTTAATGCAAAGGTAGCAAACCACAAGAAGGACAAGTACATGGAGTTCCCTGAGATCAAAGAGGCTATTGAAGCTTTGGAGAGCAGATTTGCAGGTGAAGGAAGAGTACTTATCAGACCTTCGGGAACAGAGCCGCTCGTGCGTGTTATGATCGAGGGTAAGGATCAGAAACAGATTCAGGAAGAGGCTGAAAAACTTGCAGCTTTGATTCAGGATATAATGTTTTAATTGTGACTTTTTTGATGAAATATGGTATGATGTATATATCATAAATTAAATGTTTTGTGTGCTTTACAGAGCAATTGGGGATGCTCGGGGAATATTGGAGGTACATCATGGTAAGTCAGAAGGTAGTTATTAAAAACCCTACCGGCCTTCATTTGAGTCCTGCGGGACTTTTGTGCAAGGAAGCGATGCAGTTTAAGTCACTGATTACCTTTAAGGTAAAGGATAGCGTAGCAAATGCTAAGAGCGTACTCAGTGTACTTGGTGCCTGCGTTAAGTGCGGTGATGAGATAGAGCTTATATGCGAGGGCGAAGACGAAGAGGCAGCGCTTGCAGATTTGGTCGAGGCTATTGAGTCCGGTTTGGGTGAGTAAGATTAAGCATCAGTTAAATAAGTGAACTAAAAATGGCGCCGAATGCAGGCGCCATTTTTTAAAACTAATAAGACGAGGCATTGTAGCATATGGCACGAGATTACAGCGGGACAGTAAGTGTAATTATTCCCGTATACAGATTGGAAAATTACATAATTGATACTCTGAATTGTATCGTTGAGCAAAGCTACACAGACTGGGAACTTATTCTTGTTGACGATCACAGTGATGATGCTTCTTCGGAATTAATAGAAAAATACATTTCAGACAAAGGGCTTGAAGATAAGATTTTGCTTTTTCATCAGACAGATGAAAAGGGTGCTGCTTCTGCTCGAAACAGAGGCATGAAGGAGTCTCATGGAAGATATGTAGCGTATCTTGATGGAGATGATGTTTGGGATTGTAATAAGCTTGAAAAAGAGCTGAGATTTATGAAGGATAAGGATGCGGCATTTGTATTTACCGGATATGAGTTCGCTGATGAAAATGCGGTAGGACTTGGGAAGATAGTTCATGTGCCGGAGACTATAAATTACAGACAGGCACTTAAGAATACAACCATATTTACGAGTACTGTAATGTTTGATACTAATAAAATTCCGCGCGATAAACTGATGATGCCTATAATGAAGAGTGAGGATACTGCTCTTTGGTGGAGGCTTTTAAGAGAAGGGAATATCGCATACGGACTTGATGAGAATCTGGTGTTGTACAGACGTCCGGGGAAAAATGGTAAATCCCTGTCCTCAAACAAGTTTGAGGCTATTAAAAGAATATGGGCTCTTTATAGAAAGGCAGAAGGACTCAATGTATTTGTGAGTGCATATTATTTCTGCTTTTGGGCTGTAAGAGCCGTGTTGAGACGTATATAGCATAGTGATGCTATGAAGTTATGTATTAATAATTAATATGCCGGTGTTTTTGTTATAAATTTTGCGGATATATAGTTATTCAGTAAATAGAAGAATATAACCTGAAGTATCGTCAAGAGGAATGTAATCCTGCTTGAGGTTAAGAGTGGATACGAGATGATTGAATGCTTCAGTATCAAAGCATTCAGAATCCTTAAACACAACAATGATGTTTATTCCTAACTCTTGTGCCAACTGGATATAGGATGCGCCTCCGATTGCTTCGTCCTTTTCAATCATTGTTTCCATATGATCATAATCAATATCTGACGAATATTTAGGAGTGGCGAAGTCAATGTCATAGAATGAACCGTACACCTCGATGCAGTTTATCCAGGTGTATAGATTACAGTATTCTTCAGGATATTCGTTGTATGTATAAGGCTTCATGGAGTCGTCCCACATGTCCTTGCCGTACAGAGTTTTTATATTGCCGGAATACATGTGGACATAGGTGGTGATATTGGGAGGCGCCAGTACTGTAATGCTTCCTGAATATTTATCAGATGATGCATATGCTTCCAGTTCTTCGAGCAAGGGGGTACTCTCTTCGTAAGATACCTGGTGTTTGACGGTAGAGAAGCTGGTGAGCTTGTCGTTGGATTTTCCCATGCTTCCGCACATAAGTAAAAATATAAGAATCAGTATTACAGAGGTAATGCTGATATTTTTTTTGTTATTTTTTATCAGCGCTGTAATCAGCAGGGTGATAGTAATTGCTGTTACAGGCAGTATCATTGCCAGAGTCCACAACGCACTGTATGGATAAAAAACGGTTTGGAATTCAGTCAGTGCGAGTGCTGTGAATGGCACAATAAGTAAAACTGCAATAGGTATGCAGCATAAGAAAAGTCGACTTATATTCTTAAAAGAGCATTCGGTATTAATAAGCTCGCGTACCTTGCTAAAAAGATTAACGTTTGAGTGCGCTGCGTAAGCGTAGAAAAGAACAAATGCTAAAGCAAGGGCAATCAGGTATACTCCTACGATTCTGTTGGAACGAATATACTGAGACCAGCAGTAAACCATGTAATTAAGCTTTTCCATCTTCGCCTCCTGTTCTTCCGTCGGCCGAAGCAATCAGGCGCTTTGCGGCAGGGATTTTGGAAATGATTATGAAAACGATAGTGATGAAAAAGCATGCTCCTAATCCGAAACGGGTTGAAGCAACTAACGGTTCTACAGCTATTGCAAGTATTGTGGCGTATGTATTATGACTGAATAAAGTGCCCAGTGTCCAATAGACGAGCAAAAGCTCTAATACTACAACTGAATTATAGCCTGCATGAAAAATATTGAAGCCTGTTGCTCCTGAGGCGGCGTCATTACACCAAAGCAGAAATTCAAAACATAAAAACATAAGTATTTTCAGAGACGCTTTTTTGAAAATTGAATCAGAGATTCTTATGATGGTGCAATAGCCACATATGAGCCAAAAAACAGGCATGATGTGCCATGTCAAAACTAAGGGTGTGATATTAAAAATTCTGGAAAGAACTGAGTAGAAAAAGGGCAGACACTGCAACGCCAGTCTGAAGGGATAGTCATTAAGATACTGAAGTCCGGTAAGAGGATCAACAGAATAGATATGATCCGTGCTTACAAAGGATACGACTGTTTCAAGTGTCTGATCACCGTAATAGGTCATATTTTTACCCACAGCGATTATGACAATCTGTGCAATTGCTGCAAAAAGAGACAATACAAGCAAGACTTTCTCTTTTGTTCCCAGATGGTTGGATTTTATTTGTGAGTTATTTTTATGTGATGAAATTTTTGAGCTATTACTTATTTTTGAACGGTCATTTATTTTTGAACTATTATCTATTTTAGAGCTGCCACCTATTTTTGTATTGCTGCTTATGGCGATTAAAACTGAACAGACCGCTGAAATCAAGGTAAGAATCAATACACAAATACCAAAAATCATGCCGCTTTTACTGATTGTCATATTAGTGAAAACTGCGAGGAGATTAATCGCACCTGCCAGTGCAAGAATGATTATGGCACCTGTGGGGAGATAAACCGATAAACGACAGAAAGCAGACTCTCGTTCCGGAGAGCCTGCTTTTTGTATTTTAGATTTTATTAACATATATGTCTTGACGATGCCACAGCCTATTAATGACGGGCAAATAATCAAGGATAAAATCAATAGTAAGATATTCATCAGAAACAGTTTTTCTCGTTTTTAATATAAATGGGACGTTTTTTTACTTCCATGTATGTCTTGGCAATGTACTGACCCAATATGCCGGTGCAGAAGAACTGAACACCGCTCAGAAAAAGGATGATACATACAAGACTGGGCCATCCTGAAACAGGGTCTCCGAATATCAGCTTTCGTACGATTGTAAAGATAATCATAAAGAAAGCGAGGAAGCAGAAAACAACACCCAACACAGATATAAAGGTGAGAGGAGCGGTAGAAAATGCAACGATACCTTCGATGGAGTATACAAACAGTTTCCAGAAGCTCCACTTGGTTTCGCCGGCGACACGCTCGATATTCTCATATTCAAGCCATTTTGTATTAAATCCGACCCAGCCAAAGATTCCCTTGGTGAAACGGTTGTATTCACCCATTTCAAGGATTGCATCAACCATCTGACGAGTCATAAGTCTGTAATCTCTGGCACCATCCATCATTTCGGTTTTGGAGATCTTGCGCATTAGTCTGTAAAACATGCGAGCAAAGAAGCTTCTGATGGGAGGTTCGCCCTTCCTTGAAACTCGTCTTGTTGCCACTGAATCATATCCCTCGAGTATGCCTTGATACATTTCAGGCAATAGACTCGGCGGATCCTGCAGGTCGGCATCCATAAATACTACATAATCACCGTGTGCGTTCTGGAGACCGGCATACATAGCAGCTTCTTTTCCGAAATTTCTTGAAAACGAAACAAGATGAACTCTGGAATCGATGTTTTTCAGCTCACGGATAGCTGAAACGGTACCGTCTTTTGAACCATCATCGATAAACAAAAGTTCAAGCTCGAGGGAGTTGTCTTCAAAAAAAGTATTCAATTTTACGAGTTCTCTGTAAAACAGGGGAACACTTTCCTGCTCGTTATAACAGGGAACAACAACAGTAAGAATACTATGGTTTTCCATCTGCAACCGACTCCTAAACATAATATGTAACATTATAGCATTTTTCGATGCTTATTTACAGATGAAGTTTCTTAAGTGTTGTTAAGAATAAAGGCCTGTAACCTTTAAGAAACCTTAAGAAAGCATAAATGGAAAATGCGCGGATAATATGGTAAAATTGACAATGTATAGGCATGCCTATAGGAGGTTAATGTAATGACAACACAGGATAGATTACAGAAGATGGAAGGATTCAAGCGATTGATTAATTTGTCGCTTGTACTTTTATGCCTTCTGCTTGAAACCGGCGTTTTTACTTATCATTGGTATTTTCATTTCAGATTCAGTATTGTACAGGATCTTCAGAGATTTTTCTTTAAGGGACATGTTCTTGAGATTGCAATTTATTTTGTAATTCTTTTTATGTTTTCACACATGTATGGCGGTATGCGTCTTGGATATCTGAAGAATGTAGAGATTATATTCTCGCAGGTTTTTGGTACGATTATGGCGGATATCCTTATTTACGCGGAGTTGTCTGTAATGTCATTAAAATTGACGAATCCGACATATTTTATTGTCATGCTTATTCAGCAGATTATCGTGGCAATTCTTTATATTAGTGCTGCTAATTTCTTCTACAGACATATTTTCCCGCCCCGCAGACTGTTGCTTATTTATGGTGACAGAGATCCGAAGGAGCTTAAGAGAAAGTTCGAAAGAAGATTGGATAAGTATCTTATTACCGAGCAGGTTCATGTCGGTGAAGGTACACAGAAATTATGTAAAATCATCAAAAAGTATTATCAGGACGGAACCTGTAATGCAGTTGTTTTCGGTGATATTTCGGACAATGACAGAAAGCCTCTGATGAAGTATTGCTATGGTAATTCGATTCGTTTTTATGTTTTGCCTAAGATTAATGATGTCATTATGATGGGGGCCGAGGAGCTTCATGTATTCGACAGCCCTATTTTGCTGACAAGAGAATACAGTATGACCATGGAGCAGAGATTTTTTAAGCGCCTGATCGACATTGTATGTGCTCTTATTTTGACTATTATAACTTCACCGATAATGATCATCACAGCCATTTGCGTTAAGGCATACGATAAAGGTCCTGTGTTCTACAAGCAGGTGCGTTGTACCAGGGGCGGTAAAAAGTTTAACATCATCAAGTTTCGTTCTATGAGAGTGGATGCGGAAAAAGATGGAGTGAGACTTTACTATGTAGGCGATAACAGAGTTACTCCGGTGGGTAAGTTCATCCGTAAGGTTAGAATTGACGAGTTACCGCAGCTTTTTAATATTCTGGCAGGAGATATGTCATTTATAGGCCCTAGACCGGAGCGCCCTGAGATTATTGAGCAGTATCAGGCTGAGATGCCTGAGTTTGCCTTCCGCTTAAAGGTTAAGGCAGGACTTGCGGGTTATGCGCAAGTTTACGGAAAATACAATACTACTCCTTATGATAAGCTGAAGCTGGATATTACTTATATCGAGAATTACTCAGTACTGCTCGATCTTAAGCTTATGCTTCTCACATTGAAAATACTGCTGCTCCCTGAGGCAACCGAAGGTGTCGATCCAGGACAGACAACAGCGATGCGAGATTTATATATTGCAAGGGAAGAACACGCTTATGAGGATGGAGATGGCGTTATTTCCAAGGATATGAGAGCAGAAGCGGATCGTGACAAGACGAGACAGCGCAGTAAGGCAACAGAAAAGACAGTAGATAAAAATACTGAAAAATCTGTGGCGGACGGTCAGAAAGCAGAAGATACTGCCGTAGAAGAGTCGGAAGATACACTAAAAGGCAAAACAATTGAGAAGGAATAAGGTGCGCAGATGAAAGTTTTATGGATATGTAACTTAATCCTTCCTGAAATTGCGGCTTCTATGGGGCTTGGCACAATTCCCAAGGAGGGGTGGGTTAAGGGCCTTTTGGATGCCATGCTTGCGTTAAAACATAGTGAGTCAAATGTGACTGATTTTGACATAGCATTTGCTTTTCCGGTGTCTAAGGCTGTGATAGATGCATCAGAAAATGCAGACAGCAGAGGATTTATATCAGGAACCGCCAAACTGCAGGAATATCCTGATTTGACGGTTGAGTACTACGGATTTTATGAAGATACAGCGCATGAGAGTGTCTATGATGCGAAGCTTGAAGAGTGTTTCAGAGGCATAATCGATATTGCCAAGCCGGATATAGTTCATTCATTCGGAACAGAGTTCCCGCATACCTTGGCAGCGGCAAAGGTATGGAACAATCCTAAGAAAATGCTTATCGGAATACAGGGACCGTGTACGGTTTATGCCGAAAGATATACCTCGCATTTACCGGAAAATATCGTAAAACGACATACCTTCAGAGATTTTCTTAAGAAGGATTCAATACTTGAGCAGAAAGGTAAATATACTGCGAGGGGAGATAATGAACGGGCAGCAGTCAGACTGGCAGGTCATATTGCCGGAAGGACTGCTTTTGATAAGTCGCTTGCAAATGCTTGGAATGAAACAGCAACATATCACTATGCGGGAGAGACTCTCCGAAAGGATTTCTATAGTGGTGAGTGGAAGGCTGAGAACGCTGAAAAATACAGAATTTTCGTCAGCCAGGCAGATTATCCGCTTAAGGGATTCCATTTTCTTCTGATGGCAGTTGGGGATATTCTTGCCAATAGTAAAGATAATGGTATCGGTGATATTCAGATATATGTTGCGGGGCAGTCGATAGTAGATGTTGACTCACTTAAGAAAAAAATCAAGATATCATCATACGGCAAATATCTTCGTCAGTTGATGGATGAATACGGAGTGTCCGACAGAGTGCATATACTCGGAAGACTGTCGGCAGAACAGATGAAGGAGCAGTACTTAAAATGTGATACATATGTATGCTGTTCCGAATGTGAAAATTCACCCAATTCACTTGGGGAAGCAATGATTCTGAAGGTGCCGATAGTTACGGCAGAGGTTGGAGGAATCACTTCGGTATTTGAGACCGGGGCAGATGGATATTCATACCGCAACGAGCCGGATGACAGCCTGCAGGAGGTTGCGGATGCGCTTAAAAATGCATTGCTCGAAAGATGGAATGCAGATGATATAGACATCAGACGTAACAGTGCGTGTGAGCATGCACACAGAAATCATGACCCTGAGAAAAATGCCCGGGGAATGATTGATATATACTCTGAAATGATGAAGGGCTAAGCCTGAACAGAGAATGCAAAAGATATGAGGATAACATTTGTATCAAATTACATAAATCATCATCAGATTCCTTTTTGCGAAGAAATGATTAAGCTGTGCGGAGAGGATAATGAATTTGTTTTTATTCAGACTGAACAGATTGAACAGGACAGAATAAAAATGGGTTGGGGAGAAGATATTCCCACCTTCGTTAGACTGGCGTTTGCTGATGAGAAGAGTAACAAAGCATGTAGAGAGCTTATTCTTGACAGCGAGGTAGTCATTTTTGGAGGCTGTGAGGATGAAAGCTACATTCAGCCCAGGCTGGAGGCGGGTAAACTTACATTTCGGTACAGCGAAAGAGTATATAAGGAAGCACAGTGGAAGTGGATTTCTCCAAGAGGATTGAAGAAGAAATACCATGATCACACCAGACATAATGATAAGCCTGTGTATCTGCTATGCTCAGGAGCTTACGTTGCTTCGGATTTTGGTAAGTTTAAGTCCTATAAAAATAAAATGTATCAGTGGGGATATTTCCCTGCTGTGTATGAATATGACATAGATGAACTTATGGCGAATAAGGGGTATGAAGAAAACGGCGAAAGAATCCCTTACATTTTATGGGCCGGAAGATTTTTGGACTGGAAACATCCGGAACTGGCAGTGGAGGTTGCGAGATTCTTAAAAGATAAGAACATTGCATTCCACATGGATATAATCGGTAATGGCCCGCAGGAAGAAAACGTCAGATCTTTATACGAAAAATATGAGCTCGCGGACAGAGTTAATCTCTTAGGCTTTATGAAGCCTGAAGAAGTAAGAGAGCATATGAAAAAAGCGGATATTTTGCTGTTTACCAGTGATAGAAATGAAGGCTGGGGAGCAGTGGCGAACGAAGCGATGAACAGTGGATGTGCTGTGATTGCGGATCATATGATAGGTGCTGTTCCATACTTGATTGAAGATGGTGTAAATGGCTGTGCCTATGATGACAATAGCCGCGAGGAACTTTTCAGTGATGTGATGGATATGATTAATCATCCTGAACTCAGAGAATCCATTGGACGAAATGCGTATGACACAATGGTTAACGTATGGAATCCGACAAATGCTGCTGCAAGTCTGATGGGATTAATTTATGAAAAAATCCACGGTGAGAATTTTGATCTGGCAAAGAGAATGCCCAACAGACATGCGCCGTGTATGAGGGAATACCCTAAGCCTGAGTCTCGAATAAGGGATGAACTGTTCGGACGCGTTGAAATCTGTGTTCCTAAGAATTTTGCGTAAAGGGATTGTGTTATGGCAGACAGTAATAACGGCAAACCACTGATAAGCGTGATTGTGCCTGTGTACAATATAATACCGTATCTGCCCAGATGCGTTCATTCGATTTGTGATCAGACCTATGAGAAC
>DCIR01000036.1:21842-46581 GCA_002317155.1 Lachnospiraceae bacterium UBA1721 | reverse complement strand
CTCGCGACTGAGGATGCGCGAATCAGAGTGTTCCATAAGGAAAACAGTGGCTCATCCGGCGCACGTAACTTAGGAATAGCAAGTGCGCGTGGAGAATATCTTGGATTTATTGACAGTGACGACTATATCGAGCCGGATATGTATGAGAAACTTTATGAAGGTATAGAAAAATATCATGTAAAGTGCGCTCAAATCGGACGAGATGAAGTGGATGAGGACGGAAAACAGTTACCTAATATTTGTGAACCTCCGGCGCAAGCTGAAGTAATAGGCTGCCGAGATTTTTTGAAAGAGCTGTTGATGCACAGAGGAGATTGCTCTTTTTGTACTAAGCTGATTGCTCACGATGTTTTTGATTGCGAAGAGTTTTTCCCGATTGGTGTTCTGAATGAGGACTTTCATATATTGGTACAAAAACTCGCAGATATTGGAGATATTGTATCTCTGCCGGGGCAAAAGTATCATGTCTTTTACCGTGTAGGAAGCAATTCAAGAACTGTGAGTCGAAGCAGCTTTTCAAGAGTTTTTGGTGACAACGTAGATAATGCGGATATGATATTAGGGCTTGTTGAGAGTACATATCCCAATGATGAAGAACTCAAAAAAATTGCATTCAGATTTAATGTATTTCAGAGAATAGATTATTTGCTTCATATTCCTGTTGAAATGATGAAAAAGGATGAGACACCTGTTTCAGTTCAATACAGGGCAATAGTCAAGTGGATGAGAAGGAATTATTGGAAGTCAATGGGAAATCCGATTTTGACTTCAAAAAATAAGGTGTATCATACATTGTTCGCAATAGCGCCTAAGGCGGTCCGAACAATGCATAAGAAACTTAAAAAATTATAACGGATATTGTTACAGAAGGGTATTTGTATGAAGAAAGCACTAATAACCGGAGTTACCGGACAGGATGGATCATATCTTGCAGAATTTTTGCTTGAAAAGGGATATGAAGTATATGGAATGATTCGTAGATCTTCGGTTGATTTCAGAGAACGAATTGCACATCTTGAGGGAACTCCGAAGTTTCATCTTAAATACGGTGATTTGGGTGATTCAATAAGTCTTGTTAAGCTGATTGCGGAGATTAAGCCTGACGAGATATATAACCTGGCAGCACAGAGTCATGTTCAGGTGTCTTTTGATGTCCCGGAATATACGGCTGACGTTGTTGCCACAGGTGTACTTCGAGTGCTTGAGGCTGTAAGGGTATGCGGATTGGAAAAGACCTGTCGTATTTATCAGGCATCGACCTCGGAGCTTTACGGTAAGGTGGAAGAGGTTCCTCAGAATGAGAAGACTCCATTTCATCCATATAGTCCGTATGCGGTTGCAAAACAGTATGGCTTCTGGATTGTAAAGGAATACAGAGAAGCATACGGAATGTTTTGCTGCTCGGGAATTCTTTTTAACCATGAGTCAGAGAGACGTGGAGAAACATTTGTAACAAGAAAGATTTCTCTTGCGGCGGCTAGAATTGCGCAGGGTAAGCAGGATAAGCTTTTACTTGGTAACCTTTCATCACTCAGAGACTGGGGTTATGCCAAGGATTATGTAGAGTGCATGTGGCTGATTTTACAAAATGACAAGCCTGAGGACTTTGTCATAGCGACCGGTGTGCAGCATTCGGTAAGAGAATTTGCAACACTTGCCTTCCATCATGCAGGAATAGAGCTTGAGTGGCAGGGTGAAGGAATAGATGAGAAGGGTATTGATAAGGCTACCGGAAAGGTCCTTGTCGAAGTGAGCCCTGATTTTTACAGACCTACGGATGTGGTTAATCTGTGGGGTGATCCGACCAAGGCACGCACAGAACTTGGATGGAATCCGTTAAAGACCAGCTTTGAGCAGCTTGTTGAGCTTATGGTTAAGCATGACATGGAGAAGGTTGCTGTTGAAAGAGCTGAAGAACATATAAGAGTAAACCTTGAGGAATACCTCGAAAAGGGAGTCGTGAAGTGAATATAATTCTGTTGTCAGGAGGCTCGGGCAAGAGACTTTGGCCTTTGAGTAATGACGTTAGAAGTAAACAATTCATAAAAATATTCAAGAATGAACAGGGAATGTACGAGTCCATGGTTCAGCGTGTATACAGCCAGATTAAGGCTGTAGATGCGGATGCCAGGGTTACTATTGCAACATCAGAATCACAGGTTTCTTCTATACGAAATCAGCTTGGTTCAGAAGTAGGCATCAGCATAGAGCCTTGCAGGAGAGATACATTTCCCGCGATAGCACTTGCGGCATTTTATCTGTCAGATGTTTTAAAGGTGGCATTAAATGAGTCGGTTGTGGTATGCCCTGTCGATCCGTATGTTGACGAGTCGTACTTCGAGGCTTTGAAGCAGTTGGCAGAGATTGCTCAGATAGAAGACGGGATGTCGCTTATGGGAATCGAACCCACATATCCGTCTGAAAAATATGGATATATAATCCCTGCCAGCGGTGATAAGGTTTCTAAAGTTATATCCTTCAAGGAAAAACCCACTGAGGCAGTTGCACGTGAATATATTGAAAAGGGTGCACTTTGGAACGGTGGTATATTTGCATTTAGGCTTTCGTATATTCTTGACATCGCTAAATCGCTTACCGGATATGACAGCTATAATGATATTTTTGCTAACTATGCTTCGCTCAATAAGATTTCTTTTGATTATGCAGTAGTCGAGAAAGAAAGCAATCTTAAGGTGATGCGTTTTGCAGGCCGGTGGAAGGATCTCGGAACCTGGAATACATTGACCGAGGCTATGGATGAAACCATTCTGGGCAACGGAGTAATGAATGATAAATGCGAGAATGTGCACATCATTAATGAGATGGATGTTCCTGTCCTTGCCATGGGGCTTAAGGATGTGGTGATATCGGCGTCTCCCGAGGGAATCCTTGTATCAGATAAGACGCAAAGCTCATATATCAAGCCGTATGTGGACAGCATTGATCAGAGAATTATGTTTGCAGAAACCTCGTGGGGAAGCTTTAAGATTATTGATGTTGAAGCAGAAAGCCTCACGATAAAAGTTACTTTGAAAAAGGGTAACTCAATGAAGTATCATCGCCATAATCATCGTGATGAAATATGGACAATTATAGAGGGCAAGGGTGTGGCTAAGGTAAACGGCACGGAAAAAGAAGTTAATGCCGGCGATGTTATTACTTTACCGAGAGGCTGCAAGCATACCATCAGTGCAATAACCGACTTAAAGCTGATAGAGGTTCAGTGTGGGACTGAGATATCTATTGAAGATAAGGAAGTATTTGATAATTAGAGTTATCAACTTAAAGTACATTGTAGAGAGGACATTATTCGATGATGGACAAAAACTCTAAAATATATGTGGCCGGACACAGAGGAATGGTTGGATCGGCAATTGTAAGAGAACTTGAAAGACAGGGCTATACCAATATAATTACAAGAACTCATGCTGAGTTGGATTTATGCAGACAGGCAGATGTTGAGGCTTTTTTTGCAGAAGAGAAGCCTGAGTACGTTTTCCTGGCAGCAGCAAAGGTTGGCGGTATTGAAGCAAATGCCAATGCACTTGCTGATTTTATGTATCACAACATGACACTTGAAATGAACGTTATACATGCAGCATGGGAGAACGGATGCAAAAAGCTGGAATTCCTTGGAAGCTCATGTATATATCCAAGAATGGCACCTCAACCGATGCCTGAAAGCTGCCTGCTTACCAGCGAATTGGAGAAAACCAATGAGGCTTATGCGTTGGCAAAAATAAGCGGCCTTAAGTACTGTGAGTTCCTAAACAGACAGTACGGAACAGATTATATATCTGTGATGCCTACCAATCTGTACGGACCTAATGATAACTATCATCCTACTCACAGCCATGTTCTTCCTGCACTGATTAGACGTTTTCATGAAGCGAAGGAGTCCGGCGCAGAATCTGTAACATGCTGGGGTGACGGATCACCGCTCAGAGAATTTTTGTTTGTTGATGATCTGGCGAACCTGTGTGTATTCCTTATGAACAATTATAGCGGTAACGAGACTGTTAATGCCGGTAGCGGTAAGGAACTTACAATTAAGGAACTTACAGAACTGGTAGCTGATGTTGTTGGATATAAGGGAAAGATTGAATGGGATACCAGTAAGCCTAACGGAACACCGAGAAAGCTTCTTGATGTCAGTAAAGCTGAAAAGCTTGGTTGGACTTATAAGACAGAACTTAAGGATGGAATAAAAATCAGTTATGAGGATTTTTTGAATAATCCGATGAGAGCAGAACGATAATTCATTTTCATACCTAAATATGAGGATATCATAGAACACGATGGATAAGAAAAAGACATTTATAAAAAATAATTATTGGATGCTGTTTCCGATAATTCATATTATTGCATCGTTTTTTTATGAGCGTGCATTCTTTAATTGGGATATGAATTTGGGAGCAATGTTTGCTGTACCGATTAATGAGTCGGTCAGCAATGCTTCGGAGTTTGTTATCACATATATCTTTTCAAAGGCAATTGCATGTGTATTCATATGGCTGATATGGAAATTGATTTTTGGAATTATCAAAAAGCAGATTTCGGCGAAGGTTTTAGTTATATTCGGAACTCTTTTTGTACTGTACTGCCTGGCATGTGTGATCAAATGGCCTCAGAGCATGATCGGTGATGGAGGATCTGACCATTTAATTACATATCTGTATGCAAAATCCTTTGTACCTTATTATTGGCATGCAATATTTACCGGATGCCTGTATTCGGCTTGCTTTATGGTGGTACCCACTGCATTTGCACTTCCGGTACTTCAATGTCTGATGGTATTTGGCGTGTTGGGATATATCTTTGACATCCTGGACAGATATACGGAAAAAATTGGCAAATTTAAGTGGGCCAAATATCTTACTCTTGTCGCTGTTATTTCTCCGCTGTTTTTGGATTTGATTACCAACTCATGGCGTTGCTGTTATTATGCAATACTCACAATGCTTTTCTTTGCAATGATCTTGGAGACTGTATTGCTGGAGGATAAGGCGAGTATCAGAAAAATAATCATTGTCATGATTATTGCCGCAATCCTTGCAGTATGGAGAAGCGAAGGTATTTTGTACGGAGCTCCCGGATTTTTTGCCATGCTTGTTTGGGGATGCAGATACAAGTGGAAAAAGGTTGTGCTTTGGATGCTTCTGTTCTGCTCTGTATTTTATCTGTTGGGACGACCCGGAAAAATTGGACAGGAAAAGTATTACGGTAAAGATTATCTGATGGTCTGCTTCGTCAGTCCGTTAGCAAATATCTTTAATGATTCCAATAATAATCTGTCTTATGAAGGTGCGAACGATGACATAGCTGCAATTGAAGCAGTTGTACCAATCAGCGTATTGAGACAGTACAAATATATGGGTTATTTGAGTAATAACTATTCTAAGGGATATGTGGATATAGACCAGAGTGGTGCTACAAAAGAAGAAGGAGCAGCTTTTGTAAAGGCATCTATCAGCATTATTTTGCATAATCCCGGAACTTATGTTAAGTCGCAGATAAACGTATGGCTGGATTCATTTGACTACGATAAGAGACTTTACATCGAGGAATACATTGGCGAAAAAGACGAGTACAAAGGATTTTCACTCGCAATGTGGAATGATGGTAAGGCTGAACTGCTGGGGGATGCAGGAGTTAATTCTTGGGCAAATAATGCAACCAAGAACAGAGCGATGTATTTTATAGATAAATGTAGTGATAAGTATATCAAAATTTGGGAAGGCAAGAGCTTTTTCAATTTTAAGCTTCTAGGTTTGTTGGCCCTTGTTCTGATGGATTGTGTTATTGCTTTGGCAGAAATTATCAATATATTTAAGAAGCGTTACAGAGATATGATGTTTGGAGGAATGTCACTGGTACTGTTAGCAGTACTCGCGGCTACAATTTTAATGATGCCTACTCCGTTCGTTGCATATTTCTATACGTTTGTATATTGCTCGTTTATGGTAGGTGTATTTTATGGAATCAGAAAGCTGGGCGAAAAAGCTACAGTTAAAAAATAAAATATGGTTGATTATCCCTGCATTACATTGGGGATTAACGTTCATTTATGAGAAATTGATTCTTAAATGGGATGACAATTCGTGGGATATATTTTGGTCGAAATCTTTGGATGATTCTATCAGTAACAGTATGCAGAGTACTATTTTATATGTATGCGGAAAGCTGATAGCTGCACTGTTGATTTATCTGTTGTGGAAGGGCGTTTACAGTATTGTAAAGCATAAAATTCCACCGCATATTATAGCTTTTTTTGTGTTTATATGTGTTGTTAGCGGCGTTTTCCTGGCGTTGTGCTGGCCGTGGAGCTTTGACTGGCAGGATACATATACCTTATACGCATTTGCGGTTAGAATGATACCTTGGTACTGGCATCATTTTTTGACATCCGCTTTTTATGTAGGATGTCTTATGGTGATTCCTTTTCCTTTCGCAATATCGGTAATTCAATCACTGTTTTTCTCGGCACTTATAACTTACATTTTTTACAAACTGGAGAAAGTAGTTTCACTATGGTTGCCGCTTAGATTTTTAGTTTTGGCAATATTTGTGGCTCCGACTACTTTTGTGCTGGTTACTCAAGGATACAGAAACTGCCTTTATTCTATACTGTGCATGTATTATGTGGCCGAGCTGTGCTTCGGCATGCTTGATAAGCGCAAGGAGGAAGAAGCACTAAAGTATCCGAAAATTGTAAGATTAATGGCGATCGGTGCAGTCCTTTCGGTATGGAGAACTGAGGGAATTCTGATAGGAATAGTCGGAACGGCTATTACACTGATATGTATCTGTAAGTCTTCAAAGAGGAAAAGATTTTTCGGAATATTAGTCTTTGTGATCGCTTTTGTGATTTTGTCTCTGCCGCAAAAGATCGGAGACAAAAAGTATTACAATAAAGACTATATTATTATGTCGACGATTGAGGGACTTCAGGCGGTGCTGAATTCATCAAGTGTTAATCTTGAGTATGATGGTGCAGCTGATGATCTTGCGGCGATAAATGCATATGCTTCGATAGACTACATCAAGCAGTACGGTACAGCCGGTAAACGAGGATATTTCTACGAGAACGGTAATATGGATTTTGACCAGTCCTGTTCTGATCCGGAAGTTCAGAATGGATATCTTAAGGCTGTGGTCAGATTAGCAATGCATAATCCGGTACCGTATGTAAAAAAGCAACTCAACTTTACACTTGGCGCACTTGGAACAAAAAGACGTTTGGATATAGACGAGTACTGTGGACCGGAGACCAACGGAAATTCTGCGCAGTATACGATATATGAAATCGGACGCGAAGACATTTATTCACATAAAGTTGTAAGCAGTTGGGTGGGTTCATCGGTTTATAACGGTATAGGAATGCAGGCACACGTATTCTGGTGTCTATGGAATGAACGATTTGAGCAAAAGAATTTTTCATTGATAGTGCGTATTTTAATTCTTTTGATAAATTGTTTGATTGCGCTTATTGAGATAGTCAAGAAGATAAGAAAAAAGAAGGGAAATTTTGCTTTCGGAATGATTGCAATGACCTTCATGGTTCAGTTCATTATCATTTCAATGACTATTCCGTCGTCATACAGCCCTTATATTTATTCTGTAACATTTCCCAGTGTGATATTGCAGTTTATATATATGGCAAATGCATTGATGCACAGAAGCGCGAGATATTAAGGATGTTGTGTTTTCAAAATCTGTCATATGCTATCTTAAGTTGGGTCAGATAGTGAATGAGAATATTAAGATAAAATTAATAATGATGAATACTGCATTATGTGGTATTATTAAATTTGATGTGTTGTGCAATCATTTGAGACATCTGAAAGCAAATTGCTTTATTGTGAGCTGCTTAATATAATCGGATGTTTATATGAGGATTAATATGGATAAAGAGAAGATATTGCTCTGGATACCTATGTATAATTGCGAAAAGCAGATAGTAAGAGTTCTTGCTCAGCTTCAGGGTGAGGCTGAGGATTATATAGATGAGGCGATTTTGGTTAATAATCGCAGTACCGATAACGGTGAGCAGGCGGTTATAGATTTCCTTGGTGAACATGAGTATAAGTTCCCTATCAGATTGCTTCGTAATGATGAGAATTACGGACTGGGTGGTTCACATAAGGTCGCATGGCAGTATGCGATGGATCATGGATTTGATTATGTTATTACTCTTCATGGCGATGACCAGGGTCATATTGCAGATATTATTCCTGTAATTAAATCCGGTGATTATAGAAAGTATGACTGCATGCTTGGATCAAGATTCCTTAAGGATTCGGTTCTCGACGGATATTCTAAGTTCCGCACATTTGGTAATAGAGTATATAACGTTATCTTTTCGATCGCTACATGCTTAAAGATTCACGATCTCGGTGCCGGACTTAATATGTATAATGTAAAGATGTTCCGTGATCATCACTATATTAAGTTTGCAGATAATCTCACTTTTAATTATTACGGAGTACTTGCTCTTAAGAGATATAAGCAGACCTTTAAGTTCTTCCCACTCAGATGGAGTGAAGACGATCAGGTATCTAACGTTAAGATGATGAGTCAGGCGTTCAAGACTCTTGGAATGGTTGCTGAATCTATCTTTTTAAGAAAAAGATTTTTCTCAAGAGATCACAGAGCAAAGGCAATAGAGAATTATACAGCAAAGGTTATTTACAGTACTGATAAACAGGAGAACTAAAATGATTATTCTTGCACACAGAGGCTTTTGGACAGTGCCTGAAGAAAAGAATACACTGGCTGCATTTGAAAAGGCATTTTCTAACGGATATGGTATTGAGACAGATGTTAGAGATTATGAAGAAGATTTGGTGATTTCTCATAATGTTGCTGATAAGAGCTGCCCTAAGTTTACTGAAATGCTTGATGTATATAAGAAGGTAGGCAAGGACGTTCCGCTTGCTCTTAACGTAAAGGCTGACGGTATTCAGCCCCTGCTCAAGAAATATTTGGATGAGTATGGTATTAAGAATTATTTCATGTTTGATATGTCTGTGCCTGAGCAGGTGGTTTATGTCAGAGATGGATTTAATACCTTCACAAGACAGAGTGAATTTGAGATTAGCCCTTCAATGTATGATAAGGCATGTGGTGTTTGGATGGATGAGTTCAGTGAAGAATGGATGAATTCAGAGTATTTCGAGAAGCATTTGCAGGCCGGAAAAAAGATTGGAGTTATTTCTCCTGAAATTCACGGTAATGATGAAATTAGAATTTGGGATATGATTAAGCCGTTTAAGGCTGATGATAAATTGATGCTTTGTACCGATATTCCTAAAAAGGCGGAGGCATATTTTAATGAGTAAAATCAAGGCAATTCTGTTCGATATGGACGGTGTGCTTATTGATGCCAAGGACTGGCATTATGAGGCTCTGAACAGAGCGCTCAGACTTTTTGGTCATGAGATTACAAGATATGACCACATTCACAATTTTGATGGACTTCCTACTAAGGATAAACTGATGCTTATCAGTGAGGAATCGTATCTTCCTGAAAGTCTTCATGGATTCATTAATGAATTAAAGCAGCAGTATACACGTGAAGAGATTGAGATGAAGTGTAAGCCGGTGTTCCAGCATGAGTATGCACTTACCAAGCTCAAGAATGAGGGATATGTAATTGCAGTATGTTCTAATTCTGTGCGTGATACTATCGAAAATATGATGAAGAAGGCATCACTTATTGATTACCTTTCACTTATTATGTCGAACGAAGATGTAGAGAAGGCTAAGCCCAATCCGGAGATATATATAAAGGCTATGGATAAGCTTGGATTTGCACCCGATGAGTGCCTCATTCTCGAGGATAACAAGAATGGTATCAAAGCGGCGCTCGACAGCGGTGCTCATTTGCTCAGAGTAAATGATATCTATGATGTAAATTATTCCAATATTAAAAATCGTATTGCAGAGATAGAAGGAGGCATAAATGGTTAATATATTGATTCCTTCATGCAGCAATTCGGAATTTTTTGCCGACAGCTATTATCCCAAGACACTTTATGAAGTAAACAATCAGCCGATGATTCAGTTGGTTTCAAATACTTTTAAGTCTCTTGAGGACAGACATTTTGTATATATGTTCCTTCAGAAAGAGTGTGATAAGTTTCACACAGATAATGTAGTTTCGATTCTTAATGATTATAAGGCTGATATTATCAGACTGAAGGAGACTACCGGAGGAGCACTTTGTACCTGCCTCATGGCTGTAGAGTATATTGATAGTAGCGATGAGCTTATTATCAGTAATAACGACCAGGTGATTGATAAGGATTTTAATGAGATCCTTGCAGATTTCCGTGCAAATAATACAGATTGCGGAGTGGTATGCTTCGAGACACTTCATCCTCGTTGGTCATATGTGCGTTTTGAGGGCAATGATGTGGTCGAGGCTGCAGAAAAACGTCCGGTTTCAAACAAGGCTATTGCAGGTATCTATTATTTCAAGCATGGTCATGATTTTATTGAAGCCGCTAAAGAGGCTATTCGTAAGGGCAGTATGCATGACGGAAGATTCTATCTTACCGCAGCTGTAAATGAGATGATTCTTAAGAATAAGTGTGTAAGAAAGTATGATATAGAGAATAATCAGTATCATTCACTGTTTACTCCCGAGAGAATCAGACTTTTTGAAGATGAGACCAGAAAAAGAGGCTAATATATGAAGGTATCCAATTTGTCTGAGATGAAGGGCGGTTGGTTTGTAGGTAATTTTGAGCCTACTCTGATAAAGACCAATGATGTTGAGGTTGCCGTAAAAAGATATAAGAAGGGTGATCACGAATCTGCTCATTATCATAAGATTGCGACCGAACTTACCTGCATCGTAGAGGGTGAGGTTCAGATGTTCGGGCAGACTTTTAAGGCCGGAGATATTGTTATAGTTGAGCCCGGAGATGCCACTGATTTTACCGCACTTACAGATGCGACCAATGTTGTGGTAAAATATCCCGGCGCAAATAACGATAAATATCTTGTTGAAGAATAAATACAAAGGTGGAATAAATATGCTTAATATAGTGATTCCTATGGCCGGACGCGGAAGTCGTTTTGCCAATGTCGGATACAAGCTTCCGAAACCCCTTATCGAGGTTCACGGTAAGCCCATGATTGAGTTTGTAACACATAATATAGCACCCAAGTGCGAGTACAGATTTATATATCTTTGTCTTCAGGAGCATCTTGATAAATATGATCTTGAAAACAGATTAAAGGCTATCGAGCCTACCTGTGTGGTTGTACCGGTTGATCATGTTACCGAGGGTGCAGCGTGTACAGTTCTTCTTGCTGAAAAATATATTGATAACGAAGATCCGATGATGATCGCAAATTCGGATCAGTATGTAGATATTGATATTAACGAGTATCTTGCTGCAATGGAAGGCAGTGATGGACTTATAATGACTATGTTTGCGGATGATCCTAAGTGGTCGTTTATCAAATTTGATGAGAATGACTATGTAACAATGGTTCGTGAGAAGGAAGTTATTTCGAATGAGGCTACTGTAGGCATTTATAATTTTGCTCACGGTTCTGATTTTGTTAAGTATGCTCATCAGATGATTGATAAAAACATTCGCGTTAATAATGAATTCTATGTTGCACCTGTTTACAATGAGATGATTGAGGCAGGTGGAAAGATTGTATACCACAATATTGGTTCTGTTGATAACGGAATGTATGGACTCGGAATTCCTGAGGATTTAAACAGATTCCTTGAGAATCCGCTTTCAAATCCTAACTGGTAGAATATTTATAGTATAGATTTTTTATGCTCTATAATATTAATCAGTAAGTTGTGGTGGTTGTAATGAAGAAATTAAAAGCATTATTAATCCAGGCATTGAAATTTTTTGGAATATCAGGCATTGGATGGCTTATAGACTTTTCAGTTTTTGCTATACTTCATAAATTTGTTGGCGAGAGTCTTGTGTTGAATTTGGGTGTACTTAAACTCGATGCCTGCAATATGATAAGTATGCTGTGTGGCGTTACATTTGTATTCTTTGTATCTACAAGAAAGACATTCAACGTCAACTTAAAAAGATTTTCTCTAAAGAAAAAATATTTGCTGTATATCTGTTATCAGCTTGTGATGATGGTAATATCGTCACTGATAGTCGGAGGGTTTATTAATCTGTTTACAGGATTGGATGGAGCGACAGCATTCAGTGCCAGCGGGGTGTTTGATGGAAATGTTCTTCAAAAAGTGGTGCTGTTCGTGCTCAAGCCGGAGATTAGTGCTAAAATCTGTGTAACACCCATTACTATGATTTGCAATTTCCTCTTTATGAAGTTTTTATCTGAAAAAGTATAGGCGTGATTTGTATTTAGAGCCGGGAAACTTTCGTTTCCCGGTTATTTTTACTTTATAAGAAAGTTTGTACTATAAATAAAACGCTCTGTGTAGATTACCTTTTGTTGTGCAAATATTGCGGACCTTAAGAATATCATAATTTGACACTGTTTATTGCTCATAATATAATTTATTGGCAGTTGATATTAGCTGTTGGTGATAAGAAGAAATGAAGAAATTACTCAGTAAAAATATAATATGGGTTATGGCAGGGATTATTGCATGCCTGTTGTCATGTCTTCCGTATTTTCTGCTTCGTGAGGAATCGATTGTAACATATCAGGACAGACTGGCAGGAGATATCACCAGATATGTTGACAGTGCAAAATATCTGCTTAATGGCTCAGGCAATTTTATTGATAAATTAAGTGGCATGAGTGGGGCGGATATAACTACACCGGCGCCTGCTTTCGTTCTGCTTTTTATGGTGCTTGATCCATTTTGGGCATATGTGGCAACTCTGGTTATAGTTAAGTTAGTTGGATTTATCGGGACTTATTTGCTAATTAGGGAGATTACAGAGAAGAAGTGGCTGGCGTTCCTCTGCGGCGTGGGATTTATTTTGCTACCGTTTTATGTAATGCATGGATTGTGTATTCCCGGAGAGCCGCTGCTATTGTATGCAATTCTTAAGCTTAGGAGTAAGACGGATAAACCGTATAAATATTGGCTTTTTATTGCGATCTATGCGGCTTGTTCATCTTTGCAGATTGTAGGCTTTGCATGGATATGTTTTCTTGTAATTGCATATATTGTGGCTTTTTTCAGAAGAAAGAATATTACCAGATATTTTTTCGCGATGGCTATTTGTGTCGGTGTATATGCTGCTGAAAATATTGGACTGATTAAGCATATGATTTCGGCAGGAACGGTATATGGTAATGATATTACTGTAAGATCAGAGTCTCTCTTTATTGAGGGATTTTGGACCGCGTTTGGTTTCGGGACGGATTATACTGATATAGGCCAGCTGTTCTTTTTGCCTGCTATAGCATTTGCTTTTGCAATGTATGGCTTGTTTAAGTTCGCATATAAAAATAAAAGTGATGCGGTTACAAGAGAGGTAAAATATCTGTCTGTAGGACTGGGAATTAATATAACTCTTGCGCTTTTATATGCACTTTATAATATCAAACCGGTTGTGGATTTCTGCGATTCTGCAGAAGGAATAATTCGTGATTTTGATTTTGGCAGAATAATATGGATTATGCCTGTTATATGGATTGCAATGCTTGGAATGTCACTTTCCATATTGTGGGATTTGTTTGTATCTATATTGGACAAAAAGAAGACTTCCATATTTGCTAAGATGATTCGATTTGCTATTTGGATTGTATATATGTCCGGAGTGCTTGCTACAGTTGGATTCTTTGCGGTGAACGGTTATATGGACAGCGAGTTAAAATATAATGTATCAAAAATGTTTAATAATGATAACCATATGATGACATGGGAAGAGTTCAGCGAGGATTACCTGGCACAAGCAGAAATTGATAGTAGTGTGCAGATAGATAGTGAACAAGAGGTTTGATATGAAAAAGATAGCAGTAATTACAGCCAGAGGTGGTAGCAAAAGAATCCCACGTAAGAATATAAAAGAGTTCTGCGGTAAACCGATTATTGCGTATTCAATAGAGGCTGCAATCGAATCGGGAATATTTGATACCGTAATGGTGTCAACCGATGATGAAGAAATAGCAGAGGTGGCAAAGCGTTATGGGGCAGAAGTTCCTTTCTACAGAAGTGAAAAAACTTCAGGAGATTTTGCAACTACCAACGATGTGCTTCTCGAAGTAATTGATGAATATGAAAAGCGCGGACAGTCGTTTGATGTTTTGTGCTGTATTTATCCGACGGCTCCTTTTATAACAGCTGCTAAACTTATGGATGGTATTAAGCTTTTGACAGATAGTGGTGCAGATACCTTGATTCCTGTCGTGGATTTTTCGTACCCGCCACAGAGAGCCATGCATATTGTGGATGGTAAACTTGAATTTATGTATCCCGAGAATCTGAATGCCAGATCGCAGGATTTGGAGAAGCATTACCATGATGTAGGACAGTTCTATTTTACTAAGGTCGAAAAGTATAAAGAGACCAGAAATCTGATGAGAGGAAATATTGCTCCAATGGTTCTTTCTGAACTGGAGGTCCAGGATATAGACAATCAGATTGACTGGCAGATGGCAGAGCTTAAGTACAAGCTCATGCATGATGAGAAATAGAAACGATTAGTAAAGATTATGACTATGAAAACAAAAGTACTTGGTCTTGCGACCTGCTTTAACAGAAAAGATAAAACCGTAAATGCTGTTAAGAGCCTGATGACAGGAAATAGTAATATTGAGTTTGATTTTATTATTGCCGATGATAACAGTAAAGACGGAACTGCTGATGCTTTAGCGCAATTTGAGAATGTGGAAGTGATGCACGGAGATGGGAATTCTTATTACACAGGTGGAATGAGAATTGCCATTGCGAGGGCGCTTGAACTTATAGCGGAGAAAAAGATTGAGCCTGATTATGTACTACTGTTTAATGATGACGTAGATTTCTATGATGGTGCAATAGACGGACTGGTAGAAAGAAATTCTGGTTCGGTCAATAAAATATGGGTAGGGCCCACATGCGAGAGTGATGGTGTGTCCCTTTCGTATGGTGGAATAGCGAGAACTTCTAATTGGAAGCCTAAGTTTAAGATTGTAAAAGCAGATAGTTATGATGGATTGAAGGTTAATACTTTTAATGCAAACTGTGTTCTGATACCGGTAGGTATATTTGTAAAAACAGGTAATATGGATCCTGTATATCATCATTCTTTGGGAGACTTTGATTATGGATATATGACCGGAAGGCAGGGCGCTGAAATATATGTTTCAGATGAATATGTGGGAATGTGTCCTAACAATTCAGAGAAGGGAACATGGCGTGATGCGACTATGACGCGCAGAGCCAGATTTAAGGCTAAGGAAAGTATTAAGGGCGTGCCGTTTGGTGAATTCTATCACTATATATTAAAAAACTACAATTTCCCTGCGGCGGTTATATTCAGTATTTCTCCATATATTCGCATTTTGTTGGGAATCTGATTTTTTAGTTGATCAAAGATTCATCATTCATATAATAGGTGAAAATGAGTAATGTAGATTTAGTCAGAGATAATAAATCTGGCAGGAAAAAAAACAACAGTATAAATGCTGATACATCAAAAGACTCCGGTAAATTTAATAGAATCATTATGATTCTGTTTTTTGTGATGACGGCTGTTTATGGTGCGTTGTGTCTGTACTTGTATTATAATCAGTCGGTTCAGCCTGCGATTAAAGATGTGTCAGCCGCACAGTTTGAGTCGGATTTGCCATATCATATCAGCATGGTTATAGATGACGGATGGTATTACAGTTTTACAGCGTTTATCTATGTAGCGCTTTACTATATTGCCGGAAAGTCTACAGTCTTAATAGCTGTTTTTCTGGCAGCTGTAAGTGCAGCCACTATAATAGTAACAGAAAAGCTACTGACCGCTTTTGGCATTAAAAATAAAGGAATTACGTGTGGCGGAGCCTTTGTTTTGAACATGCTTATGCCTTTTTATGTTAGGTGGGCAGGCATGTATCGGTATGTAAGCTATCAAAGCGGTAATGTGTGGCATAATTCGACATATCAGTGCATGAAGCTTGTTGCATTGATATGTATGCTTTTGTTTATAAAGTGGGATAAAAGAGTCGCCAATGAAGGCATAAAGTTAAAAGAGTGGATTGTCTTTTCTTTGGCGTTGGCCGTATGTACGGGAATAAAACCGAGTTTTTTGACAGTATTTGCGCCGGCCTTTGCGGTTAAGCTGCTTATCAATTGGTTGAAGGATAAAGTGTCGTTCAAGAGAATTCTTGTGTGGGGACTCACAGTAATACCTTCGTGTGCTGTAATCCTGTGGCAGAACGCAGTATTATTTGGAGCTGAAACAGATAATGGCTTTAAGATATCGTTCATGGAAACATTTTCTTTTCATGCCGACCGTCCCAAGGTTACTGTTATATTATCGCTTGCGTTCCCGCTTGTTATATTTGCTTGTTATGTGATTGATTTGATCAGAAGTAAGAAGATTAAGTCAATATTTGAGGATAGGGCATATCTGTTCTCAATTATGATGGCGATTGTAGGATTTGGAGAAGCTGCACTTTTAATAGAAACCGGTACCCGCTCAAGAGATGGCAATTTCCTTTGGGGATATTCTATAGCATTAGCATGGATTTATTTGCTGAGCTTTGTTAAGTGGTACAGATTGCTTGAAAAAAAGCGCTGGATTCTATTTGGAGTAAGCACACTCGTGCTTGTATATCAGTTCTACTGTGGAGTTAAGTTCTTTAGTATGCTGATGAGCGGAATTACATATTTCATGTATTACTAAAATGTATTACAAAAAAACCGATATTCATGAAGGCAGTTAAGCCATGCGTGAATATCGGTTTTTGTATCATAAACACTTTATTTCGTAATGCAAATTGTGCTTGTTGCGAATGAATCGGTTTGCAGCCGCGGGTCGCTTCACAGACAGCTTCTAAGGCTGCAAAAACGTCTTACTCGCGCCAAAAACAAAACTCGCTCGCTCACTGATGTGAGCAAGCTCAAACAGATTGTTTTTTCAAATCGGCTGTCTTGGATGACAGCCGATTTGCGCGTTCCATACGTTTTATCAGCCAAGAAGCTGTAGCTGCTTGCTTTACGGGCATGCAATCCGATAACATCCGCCGCCAAGCACTTGTTTGATATAACAAAGAAGCAGGCGTTTTAGTGGGCGGAGCATAGGGTTTCTCTGCACGCGATATTAAAGCGAGCAGTTGCAGATTACGAGTTATGGCTTAAGTGGAGCAGAATTTTGCTATGTCCTCCAAGACATAGCAAAATAGAAAGCAAATTGTTCGAAGGAGCTCGCATCGGTGAGCGACTGAGTTTTGCTTTTGGTCTGTGTAACACAAAGGCAGAACCGTTTAATCTGCCTGCGAAGCGACCATGAGCAGCAGAGAACACTATGATATCGCCCACATAAATACTAAGATTTTTTAGCGGGGAAAACAGAAACCTAGCATAAAGTCACGTATTTGCAGATACAGTATAATGGCCTTAATGCACGATTTCTTCATCAATATATTTAAGCAGTGCGTTGGCTACAAAGTAGCGGCCTCTTCCGTTGTAGTGGACATCGTCACTGATGTAGGTAGTTGCATTTTCCTGGGTGATTCCGATATTGCATAAATCAAAGTTGTAGACACCATATTCTTCGGCTACAGACTGAGCTGCAATTCGGTAATCATTTAGTGTAAGATTTTCCGAGGACACAATCAGGTTACCGTTTTCCCACATGGTAATATAACCGGGATTGATTATAAGTATATCACTGCCGGGCCATTCCGACTGGATTAGCTCGATACTTGATCGAAGGATTCCGGAGAATGTGTATTCGTCATATTTATCGGAAGGGTTGCTTATTGAAAGGCCCTCAAAATAATCGTTAAGACCAAACTCAAGTATAAACAAAAGCTTTTTGTTACTTTGACCACCTGACGCGAGGGCTTGATTGATTGCAGTTACATCAAGCTGATATTTAAGAGTGTCAACATAAGCATCCATGGTTGTAGCGGATCTTCCGCCGACAGCTCTGAATACACATCCCATATTTGAGGTGTTACACAAAATATTTTGAATACTGGTATTACCGGAAAATAGAGCAAATATACTGTCTCCGCAGATAACAGTGCAGTAATCGCTGAAATCGTATGCAGGACCGGTTTGTGTACGACTGTCCTTGATGGCAACGATAAGTTCATCAACACCGTCTCGGATTTCATCGATAGAACGAAGATTAACATCTGCGATATTGTAAATAAGGACATCATTAGCAACATCTTCATTCATTAGGCAGTCTGAACCGGCTTCATATATAAATGGATTGTTGTAAAGATATTCTTCGTTGCCTGTATAATAAAGCTTCAGGTTTTCATATGATTCAAGTGAATCGAGGAAAAGATTATATGAATCACGAAGATGTTCCAAATCAGACTCACCATATGACTCAAAATGTGATATCGAGTATGTGGGAAGATATATATAAAACATGGTGTCTTTATTATTGTCTAAAAGATCGGTAACATACTTTTTCAACACTTCGTCATACTTTTCTTCATTAAAATCGGCGCAAGCAAAAAGCTTATAGGGATCGGCACAAAATATATACATACCGATTTCATGGTCATCAGTAAATATTAACTGGTTGTAATCATCAAGTAATCGTGTATCATCAAAAACATTAGTAAGTGCAGTGGGCTTTAAGGCCATGAATGTATTAAAGTATTCAAAATCAGAATTGGATACGTCATACATGCTGACTACCACTGTATCATATTCCTTAAACTTGTCTGAGGTAAGGTTCCTTAAATCTGTAAGGACAGTATCTGTCCTTAAATAATCGTATTTTGGAAAACTGTATACAGTATAGTATTCATCAGAGTATTCGGTTTCCGAAAGGAAAAGGTATTTTTCGTATATAGATTTATTGGCATTAGGAACTACATACATAAATTCCTGCTCTCCGACTGTTACGGAATCTGTAGAGATAAGAGCGCAGTTATCCTGGATGGGATTATCGAGAGAGGATAAATCAGGAGCTGTTGCAAGATGAATGCTTCTCTCTGAACATACGGAAAGTATATTTGATGTTGCCGCATCTGAGGAAACGATAGGTACAAAACTGCTGTTGTTTTTTATAAAGCTTAATAATCCTGCAGAAGTGTTTTCACAGTCTTCAGAACTATCGGCAACTGCACCTGCCCCCATTTTTTTTGTGAATGATGATGCAAGCTCTGTCTTGACAGAGGTGATAGTTCCAAACTGTTTGGTTGAACCTCCGATGCAGGCAAAGTAGATTATAGAGGGTACTACGCATAAAACAGAAATAGCAATCTTAAAAGGAAACTTGAGACTAATGCGTATTCCCAACGTGAGTATAGCCGCACTGATAAATAGTAAGGCTGCAAAGAGCATAAAACTGCTGAGAGAATATGATGTAAGTATTGCAAAAAAACCAATCAAACAAGCAGCAACAGCGCAAATTATGTAAGTAAGAATTTTCTTTGCGCGGATTGACAGGACAAGAAGCAGATATGCAACGGCCATAATTGAATAGCTGCTGATTACGGAACTGTACAGAGCATCTTTCCATGTTGTGTCAGCATTGTAAAATCCGGTGAAAAAGTATTTTACCGTAAGAGGCAGAAAGATTATATCCGAGGTCCAACCTTGCGCCTGTACATGTGAGCTGTTATCAGCCAAGTATTGTATATAGGCAACAGTTTGAGCCAGTTTATCTGTGAGTACAGGGGAGTAGCTGAAACAATAATAGATAAGCGGAACTCCGATTCCGAATATGGGGAAAAGCCAATAGAGAATTATTTCCGGTTTGAATGTTTTTTTCTTTTCTGATGTGCTCATTTTTTATCCTGAATTTGTGCGAAAATTTAAGAAATCTTAAGACACATAATGTCAAAAATAGTACATAATATATTCTATTAGAAGTAATGTAAAAAAGCAATAATACATACGCCTTGGCTCCGTTTACGAACTGGTCGGCGAAGTCTGTGAGCGGGAAAAAACATAGCTATATCACGTGCAAAAAACACTATGAATATGCTATAATAAAATTTGATTTGTTTTATTGTACTTATTAATGATAAAGGTATAAATACAGATGGATAGAATAGCCGTATTGATTCCTTGTTATAACGAGGAAAAGACTATTGAAAAAGTAATAAAGGATGCCCGAGCAGCGCTGCCCGAGGCAACAATTTATGTATACAACAACAACTCGGCAGACCGCACTGAGGAAATTGCCAAATCAGCAGGGGCAGTGGTGCGTAATGAGTATATGCAGGGTAAAGGAAATGTTATCCGCAGAATGTTCAGGGAGATAGACGCAGAGTGTTATTTGATGATTGACGGAGACGATACATATCCGTTGGATTGCGCGCGACAGATGGTTGATCTTGTGCTTGAACGCAATTCAGACATGGTTGTAGGAGACAGACTTTCATCAACATATTTTACCGAGAATAAACGTCCGTTTCACAATTTTGGAAACAGCTTGATGCGAGGATGTATCAATTCATTGTTCAAGTCTGATATTAAAGACATAATGACAGGATACAGAGCATTCTCATATGAGTTTGTAAAGACCTTCCCTGTGTTTTCCAAGGGATTTGAGATTGAGACCGAGATGACGATTCATTCGGTTAATTACAATCTCCAGGTGGATAATGTAATCGTAGAATACAGAGACAGACCGGAAGGCAGTGTTTCCAAGCTTAATACATATTCCGATGGATTTAAGGTTATTCGTAAAATGATAACCCTCTATAAGAATTATAAGCCGATGAATTTCTTTGGAATACTCGGACTTATACTCATGGCTGTAGCAAGCGGATTTTTAGTTCCGATAATGATTGAATTCTTCACGACAGGACTCGTACCTAGATTCCCGACCCTTTTTGCATGTGGTTTTGTGGGGCTGGCCGGAATAGTATCTATTTTTTCCGGAATGGTACTTAAAGTTTTGGACAGTAAGGATCGTAAGGATTTTGAGTATCGACTTATAAGTGTAAGCCATGAAAAGAATAAGATTCTTGAAGATAAATAGGTAGGTAAGTTTTGTAATGAAAGTAAGCTTTGTAATTCCCTGCTATCGCTCTGAGAAAACTCTTCCGGGAGTAGTTGCGGAAATAGAAGAAACCATGAATAACCTTGGCAAGTACGAATATGACATAGTGCTTGTTAATGACTGTTCACCCGATAATACGGCGATGGTAATAAAGGAAATGTGTGAGAGTAAGCCGCATATTCACGGATTGTCGTTTGCTCGTAATTTCGGACAGCATTCGGCATTGATGGCAGGTCTTAGAGAAGCGGACGGTGATATTGTCGTATGTCTTGACGATGACGGACAGACTCCTGCAAATGAAGTAGATAAACTGCTTGCAAAGGTAGAAGAAGGCTTTGACGCGGTCTATGCCAGATATTCACATAAACAGCATTCCGGTTTCCGCAATTTTGGCAGTATGGTTAATGAGCGTATGACAAGAGCTATGCTCAACAAGCCATCTGATTTGTATGTGTCGAGCTACTTTGCTGTTAAGCGTTTTGTAGTAGAAGAAATGATTAAGTACGAGTATTCATATCCGTATGTAATCGGTCTGGTACTTCGCTCGACCAAACATATTACTAATGTTGATGTAACCCACAGAGAAAGAGAAGTGGGCAGATCCGGATATACGTTGAGTAAGCTGTTGGCACTTTGGTTTAACGGATTTACTGCATTTTCGGTTAAGCCTTTGAGAATTGCAACAAGTATAGGAATTGCGTCGGCGATACTTGGATTTATGTACGGTATATATACGATTGTTAAAAAATTCGTGCTCCCTGATGTGACAGTGGGATTTTCAGCAATTATGAGTGCGATAGTATTTTTCAGCGGTATGATACTGATTATGCTTGGATTTATAGGCGAATATATTGGTAGAATGTATATTTGCATGAATAATTCGCCGCAGTATGTTATCAGAGATAAATGGAATTAGTAACGGTGACTGAGCGTTGTTAAGCTTTGCACTTTGGTGGTATGCCGGAGATGGATTATCAGTCTCCGGCGTCGTTTTTATAGTTTAAGGATTGATGTAGTATGTCATTTGTTCATCTTCATACCCATACGGAGTATTCACTCCTGGATGGATCCAATAAGATAAAAGAATATGTGGCTCGTGTTAAGGAACTCGGAATGAATGCCGCGGCAATCACCGACCATGGTGTTATGTACGGTGTTATAGAGTTTTATCGTGAGTGCCGCGCCAATGGAATCAATCCTGTATTGGGATGTGAGGTTTATGTAGCACCCGGTTCGCGTTTTGACAAGGAGGCATCTCATGGTGAGGATAGATATCATCACCTTATTTTGCTTGCTGAAAATAATACCGGTTATGCCAACCTCATGAAAATAGTGAGCAGAGGATTTACGGAAGGATATTATTATAAGCCCCGTGTTGATAAGGAAGTCCTAAGGGAATATCATGAAGGACTTATCTGTCTTTCAGCTTGTCTTGCAGGCGAGATCCCTTCAGCTATTGTGAACGGAAGAACAGAAGATGCCAGAAAGTATGCCCGTGAATATCTGGAGATATTTGGCGAGGGTAATTTCTTTTTTGAATTGCAGGACCATGGAATTCCGGAACAGAGAACCGTGAATATGGAACTGATGGCCATGAGTCTCGAGATGGGAATTCCTCTTGTATGTACAAATGACTGTCACTATACATATGCTTCCGATGCGGATGCACATGATATTTTACTGTGCCTTCAGACGGGTAAAAAGCTTTCTGATGAAGACCGCATGCGCTATGAAGGTGGTCAGTATTACGTTAAATCAGAAGATGAGATGAGACTGCTGTTTCCCTATGCGGCAGATGCGGTGTTCAGAACTCAGGAGATTGCTGACAGATGTCATGTTGAGATTGAGTTTGGAGTTACAAAGCTTCCTCATTTTGATGTGCCCGAAGGACATGATTCATGGTCGTACTTAAACTATCTGTGCACTAAAGGTCTTCATGAGAGATATGGAGAGGACGAAAGCCAGCCGGCAGGAGATACCGGACTTACGTTAAGAGAAAGACTGGATTATGAGCTCAACACTATTAAGAGAATGGGCTATGTTGAGTATTTTTTGATAGTTTGGGATTTCATCAACTATGCTAAGGAAAATGATATTCCTGTAGGTCCGGGAAGAGGCTCTGCTGCAGGTTCAATTGTTTCGTATGCACTTAAGATCACAAATATAGATCCTATTAAGTATAGTCTTCTTTTCGAGCGATTCCTTAATCCGGAACGTGTATCAATGCCCGATATCGACGTTGATTTTTGCTATAACAGACGCCAGGAGGTTATTGACTACGTTAACCAAAAGTATGGCAAGGACAAGGTGGTTCAGATTGTTACCTTTGGTACGCTTGCGGCCAAGGGTGTGGTAAGGGATGTTGCCAGAGTAATGGATTTGCCGTATTCATTTGGGGATCAGATTGCAAAGCAGATTCCGATGGAACTTAATATGACTCTTGATAAGGCTCTGGAAATGAATCCCGAGCTGAAGGGTATGTACGATTCAGATGAGCAGGTTAAGACACTTATTGATATGTGTCGAAGACTTGAGGGACTACCGCGACATACTTCTATGCATGCTGCCGGAGTGGTTATTTGCCAGAAGGCTGCTGATGAGTTTGTACCGCTATCAAGAGGTTCAGACGGAAGTATTGTCACTCAGTTTACGATGACGACAATCGAAGAGCTTGGACTACTCAAGATGGACTTCTTAGGTTTGCGTACTCTTACGGTTCTTCATGATGCGGTAGATTTTGTGGAGGCTTCGACCGGCAAAAGAATAGACTTAAATGAGCTTGAGATGAATGACCAGAATGTGTTCGATGTGTTGAGCAGTGGACATACGGAAGGTGTATTCCAGCTTGAGTCTGCCGGAATGAAGAATTTCATGAAAGAGCTTAAACCATCAAGTCTTGAGGATGTAATAGCGGGTATATCACTTTACAGACCCGGCCCGATGGATTTTATTCCTAAGTATATAGCGGGTAAAAATAACGGTGATGCAATTCACTATTCGACGCCTAAGCTTGAACCCATACTTGCACCTACTTATGGATGTATCGTATATCAGGAGCAGGTAATGCAGATAGTTCAGGATCTCGGTGGATATTCGCTTGGCCGTGCAGACCTTGTGCGAAGAGCGATGAGTAAAAAAAAGCAGCATGTCATGGAAGTTGAAAGAGATATCTTCCTTAACGGAAATGGTGCTGAGATTAAAGAAGCCGAAGAGAAATTGGAAGGGTTAAAGCGACAGCTTGAGACTGAGACAAACCCTGCAATCAGAGAAGATTTATCTCATCAGATTGAAAAAGCCAAAATACCTGCGGTTGTGCCGGGTACCATCGCTAACGGAATAGATGCACCAATAGCAAATGTAATCTATGATGAGATGATGGATTTTGCTAAGTATGCATTTAATAAGTCTCATGCAGCATGTTATGCGGTTGTTGCTTATCAGACAGCATTCTTAAAATACTATTATCCTGAAGAGTTCATGGCAGCGCTTATGACGTCTGTTATAGACAACTCCAAGAAGGTATCAGAGTATATACTGGTATGCAGGCAGATGGGCATAGAGCTTTTGCCTCCGGATATTAACCAGGGGCAGAGCGGATTTTCAGTTATAGAAGAAAATGGCCACAAGGCTATAAGATATGC
>DCIR01000036.1:21112-21756 GCA_002317155.1 Lachnospiraceae bacterium UBA1721 | reverse complement strand
GGAGATTTTAAGGATATAAAGGATTTCCTCGAGAGAGTCCAGGACAGAGATGTCAACAGAAGGGCAATCGAGGCATTTATAAAGGCCGGAGCAATGGATACCCTCGGTGGAAACAGACGCCAGCTCATGATGGTATACGGAAGTATTATGGACAATATCAACCATAATAAGAAGAATCAGATGAGTGGACAGCTGTCTTTGTTCGACATAGTCGAAGAAGAGGATAAGAGCTTTTTCGAGGTTAAACTTCCTACTGTCAATGAATACGACAAAGAGTATAAGCTTGCAATGGAAAAAGAGGTTCTTGGAATCTATGTAAGCGGTCATCCGCTGGAAGAATATCAGGAACTCATGGATAAGTATGTAACAGCAAGGGCTTCGGATTTTCAGCTTGATGATGAAAGCGGAGAGGTGAGTGTTAAGGATCAGGCGTACGTCACTGTCGGAGGTATGATTACCGAGAAGACAATTAAGTACACCAAGAAGAATGAGCCGATGTGTTTTGTGACACTTGAGGATCAGGCAGGTTCGGTGGAGGTAATAGTATTTCCTAAGAATTATGTGGCCTTTAACAGCAAGCTTTCTGACGAAGCCAAAGTATTTATCAGAGGACGTGTGAGCGCAGAAGAAGAGCGTGATGCAAA
>DCIR01000036.1:1044-20930 GCA_002317155.1 Lachnospiraceae bacterium UBA1721 | reverse complement strand
AATTCGGGCTATGGTAACACAGGCAGTTCAGGTGTGAGCGCTACGGCTGCTGCGCAGGTTACGATTCCAAAGACTGGATTGTTTTTACAGTTTGCTACCCAGGCTGACTATGAGAATTCAGAGCAGAATATGCTGGAGCTTTTGGCCGATTCCGATGGAAATGATGATGTAATAGTATTTGTAAAAGATATAAAGAGTCTTAAGGTGCTGCCGCCTAATAAACGCGTGAATGCCAACGATGCATTAAGAACAAAGCTGGCAGCAGTATTTGGCGAGAGTAATGTAGTTGTTAAGAAGTAGACGAGCCGAAACGGTGTTTTGAAATGATATATATAAGAGTGGATATGAATCCGGTCATAGCAACCGGACACCTGATGCGCTGTCTTTCAATTGCTGAGGCAGCTGTTGAAATGGGTGAGGAAATTACAATTATATCAGCAGACGAATATCCTTCTTCAATGGTTAATGAGAAGGGTTATCATCATATTGTTCTGGGCACCGATTGGCGTGATATGAAAAGCGAGTTGCCGGCGATGAAAAAATATATCGACGACAACGCTGTAAAGGTATTGCTGATTGATTCCTATCAGGTTACGGAGGAATACCTTAGAGAACTCAATACAGTCACAAAAGTTTTTTACATTGATGATTTAAATGAGTGTATATGCCATGTCACGGGGCTGATTAATTATGCCTGTTATGCTGATGATATGAAGTATGATACAGAGGGCACGGAGTATTATAAGGGATGTATGTATGCTCCTCTAAGAAAAATGTTTCGTGACTGCAAACCGCGAATCGCGACCAAGAAGCCGGACAGGTTGCTTGTTATGAGTGGCGGAAGCGATCCTTGTGATATGATTGGTCGTACACTGGATGTGATAAGAGATAATTTACCTGATAGATATTCCGAAATGACATTTATATGCGGAAGGTATTATGAGAATCCTGAGGAGCTTAAGAGAAGAGCTGCTAAGGGCGGTACTGATTTTGAGAAGAGAGTAAACATTATTTCTACTGTAGAGAATATGAGGGAATATCTTGAAAAAGCAGATGTTGTTATATCGGCTGGTGGCACAACGATGTATGAGGTGTGTGCGGTTGGTGTTCCCACTATTTCGTTTTTGCTTGCGGATAATCAGCGCTACAATGTTAATTGGCTAAATGAGCATGAGATAATCCCATACGCAGGAGATGCAAGAACAGATGCTGTGGAAATGAATATAGTGGATATTCTTAAGCGTTATGATGACATAGATACTATAAATGGTTATTCGAAGAGAATGCAGGGGCTTGTTGATGGACTGGGAGCAGTGAGATTGGCGACTCTTTTGAGAGGGATTAATGAATAAGTTGGTTTATTTGGTCTACCCGGCGCTTGTGGCTTTGTTAGTGGTGGGAATGAAAATATCAAAAAAGGGTGAGTGGAATGAGGAGTTTATGTCACTTAGGCAGACTAAGTTCCTTCAAGGCTTTACTGCTCTTTTGATAATGTGTCACCACCTGGGACAGAAAACCTGTGCTCCCTGGCATGAGATGTATGTTATAGTGCATGGGTTGGATTTGTTTGTTGATTATGGATTCTATTTTGTTGGAATCTTTTTGTTTTGCTCGGGATACGGACTGTATAAAAGCTATAAATCCAAAGAGAATTATTTTAAGGGATTTTTCAAAAAAAGAGTTCTGCCGATCATTGTTACATTCTATGCGGCAGAATATATCTTTATCGTTGTCAGATATTTGCTCGGTGAGAACATTGACACACGAAAATTGATATTGTATCTTATCGGATTTAGATTTGCTAATCCTAATTCCTGGTATTTGATAGCGGCTCCGTTGTTTTATCTTATTTTCTATCTATGCTTTAAGTTTATTAAGAATGAGAAAACAGCAACGCTGGTTACCAGTCTGTGCATAGTGGCATATATTATAGGCGGAACCTTTATACGTCACAATCCATATTGGATGTGTGGCGAGTGGTGGTATCAGTCTGCACCGATGTTTATCTGCGGATTGCTGTTTGCACAAAATGACAAGAAAATAATAGCGCATGTTAAGAAAAATTATATAGCGTACTTAATCATTTCTTTTGTACTGATTTTTATTCTTAACTTTGTTGCAGGGATACTGAACAATAAGTTTTCTTATTATTACGGCGAGTACTCATATATGAAGGTTCCTCTTTTCTCAATGGTCTGGAGAAAATGGGTTACATTAATTGGTCATATATTGGCATCGGCTTCATTTATCTTCTTTATATTTATAGCTATGCTCAAGGTGAAGATAGGGAATGCTGTTTTGGGATTTATGGGAACAATTACAATGGAGTTTTATATCATCCATGGATTGTTCGTTGAATTGTTCGGTTATAGTTTTGATGACATGCTGAGAAGTATTGTCTATGTCAGAAATCCCGCACTTCACTTTGTGATTGTACTGGCAGGCTCGATACCTTCAGCTTTATTGCTAAAAATGTTTGTCGATCTTGTGGCACAAAGGAATAAGAAGCCCAAGAGAATAAAGAACCAAGTAAATAAAGAAATCAGTGAATAAAGAAATTAGGAAAAAAGAAATAAAAGAAAATATAATAGGAGAAAAAGAAATAGGAGAATAAAGAAATAGGAGAATAAAGAAGGGACTGGAGAATAAAGAAGGAACCTGAGAAAATAACTGACTGAATAATAATATAAAGATAATGATAATAAAGATCCATGGCGTTGATTGCCGTGGATTTTTGTGTAATAGGAAAATGCTAACGAATCACACAAAACGCTTTGTGAGGAGCGCACGGCGACGAATATGTAGAGGTCAATAAACTGGATTGCCGAAGCCGGAGAATTTAGCAGATGAGATATTTTTTAATAAAAGGGTTGACATTATTTAGTTAAGTGATATTATGTACATATGAACAATCATTCATATGTATATAATACGGAGGAAATATTTATGACTAAAACATATAACATTGAAGTGGATTGCGCAGCATGTGCTCAGAAGATGGAAGATGCAGCTAATACCGTAGAGGGAGTAGCTAAGGCAACTGTAAGCTTTATGACTCAGAAGATGAAGGTGGATTTTGTTGATGGCGCTGAGGACAAGAAGGTAATGAAGAATGTTCTTAAAGCCTGCAAGAAGGTCGAAGAAGATTGCGAAATTGAGATCTGATAGATGTTGTAAAAAGAGATTTGATATAGAAAAATGGTGGCTTATATGACTAAAAAGCAGAAGAAAAATTTGAAAAGAATTATCATTGCGGCAGTTATCGTTGCTGCGCTTATGATTTTTGAAAGAGTATCCGGCAAAATTGCACCGATAAATACATTTATTGAAAACAATAGCCTGATTTATAACATTATTCTTCTTGCAGCATATCTTGCCGCATACTGGGTAATTGGTGGAGATATCCTTAAGAAAGCAATCAGGGGAATAAGTAAGGGGCAGGTTTTTGATGAGAACTTTCTCATGGCGGTTGCTACAGTCGGAGCAATGGTTCTTGGAGCTTTAGTTAGCTTCGGAGTCATTTCTTCTGCAGAAGAGGCTAATTATTCTGAAGGTGTGGCGGTAATGCTTTTTTACCAGATTGGCGAGCTGTTCCAGTCTGTAGCGGTTGGAAAGAGCCGTAAGAATATTACTGCACTTATGGATATTCGTCCCGATTATGCGAATATAGAAAATGAAGATGGTGAACTGGTTCAGGTAGATCCGGGTGATGTTAAGGTGGGAGATGTAATTGTTGTTAAGCCCGGAGAAAAGATTCCTCTCGATGGAGTAATTATTGACGGAACAACAAGTATTGATACAAGAGCTCTTACGGGAGAAAGCGTTCCCAGGGGAGCAAAGGTAGATGATGAAGTTATAAGCGGATGTGTAAATATGTCCGGTCTTATCAGAATTCGTACTACCAAGGGATTTGGCGAATCAACAGTTTCAAAGATTCTTGATCTTGTTGAAAATTCCAGCATGAAAAAATCCAAGTCAGAGAATTTCATTGCCAAGTTTGCAAGATACTATACACCTGCAGTATGTTATGCAGCACTTGCTTTGGCAATTATTCCTCCTATTGTAAACATGTGCATGGGAAATGGTGTGGCTTGGATGGGCACCGAGGCAAATGCATGGAGTATGTGGGTCGTAAGAGCATTAACTTTCCTTGTAATCAGTTGTCCCTGCGCTTTGGTTATTTCTATTCCACTCAGTTTCTTTGGTGGAATCGGAGCTGCCAGCAGCAGAGGAATTCTTGTTAAAGGATCAAATTATCTTGAAACTCTTTCTCAGACTAAGATTGTAGTGTTTGATAAGACAGGTACTCTGACAGAAGGTGTGTTTAAGGTTACTGAGATTAAGGCTACCGATGAATATGCGAAATCGTTAGGTGTTGATTCTAAAAGTGCAGCAGCGAAGATTCTTATGTATGCAGCGCAGGCAGAAAGCTATTCTGATCATCCTATTAGTAAGTCACTTAAGGACGCGTACGATGGAGAAATCAACGCCTCTGAAGTCCTTGATGTGGAAGAAATCGGTGGACATGGTGTGTCTGCAAAAGTAAGTGGTGTAGAGGTATCTGTAGGAAACAGTAAGCTAATGAAAAAGCTTGGTCTTACATATGATGAGAATGTTCCCGTAGGTACTGTTGTATATGTAGCAATTGATGGAAAATACGCAGGATACATTATTATTTCCGATGTAATAAAAAGTGATGCGGCAGCAGCTATCAAGAGTCTTAAGTCATCAGGGGTTAGCAAAACTGTAATGCTCACCGGAGATGCTAAGGCTGTAGCTGAATATGTTGGCAGCGAACTGGGATTGGATGAGATTCACAGTGAACTTTTGCCTGGAGATAAAGTAGAGCAGGTTGAGCGATTGCTGGAAAGCAGAAAGAACAAGGAGAAGTTAGCGTTCGTAGGAGATGGTATAAATGATGCACCGGTTCTTTCGAGAGCAGACATTGGAATTGCTATGGGTGCTATGGGATCAGATGCCGCTATTGAAGCCGCTGATGTTGTGCTGATGGATGATAATCCGAAGAGAATAGCACTTGTAATGAAAATTTCAAGAAAGTGTCTAAGGATTGTATATGAAAATATAGTGTTCGCACTGGCTGTTAAGTTTGCATGCCTGGGACTCGGAGCACTCGGAATTGCTAATATGTGGGTTGCAATTTTTGCTGACGTAGGAGTTATGGTTATCGCTGTGTTGAATGCTATAAGATGTCTGAGGGTTAATGAAAGTAAGTAAAGCGAATTAAGTTTTTTGAAGCACTCCGTGTACGCGGGGTGCTTTCTTGCATTGCAGAAAATTTATATAATATGTATTTTCTTGGGTCGCTGATATTTAGTTACGTGATAAAATGCATGCAAATGTTCGAGTATGTCCGTTTTATGGACTTTGATTAGCTTTTGCGATATTATGTTTTAGTCTTGATTAGTACATGTTCTATTTGATGATTTAAGATGAACTTTTAGTAAGGGGCATCGAGGGAGGCTATATGGTGAAAGAAAAACAGCGTAATTTTTCTTTAGATATACTGAGAATCATTTCCGCAATGTGTGTGGTTTTATTACATACATCAGCTTATTATTGGTATATAAGTCCTATAGGAGAGCGGGATTGGATTATTTCCGGAGTATATGACGTGTTTTCCAGATTTGCGGTGCCTGTTTTTGTAATGATTAGTGGGGCTCTCTTTTTAAGTGGCGATGAGAAACCTAATATTAGGAGAATAGTGATTCACAATTTTTTGAGGATTCTCATTATATTTTTGCTTTGGAGTTGTATATACGGGTTAATAAATTCATTTTCAGTAGGAATTGCCAATATTGGTGTTAAGCAGATCTTGAAAATGTGTCTTGCAGGAAAGTATCACTTATGGTTTCTTCCGATGATAGGTGGAATATATCTGGTGAGCCCATTGCTCTATGTAATGGTTAATGGGGCCGGTGAGAAGATGCTAAGATATTATATGATGGTGTTTTTTTGTCTACAGATTATTAGGAGTACACTTATAACTGTAATTAATAATCCAGAACTTGTAGGTGTGCTTGAAATGTGGAACATTCCTATGGTGTGTACGTATATTTCATATTTCATTTTGGGTTATTATTTAGTGCGATATGGAATTAGTTCTAAATGCTGGTTACTGATTAAAATAATAGCATTACCGGCATTTATATTGAATGCATCTGCTGTTATTTATTTGAGCAAGCGAAATGGAGGTCCAGACATAGAGTTTGCTAATAGCTTTGGTATAGGTACCTTTATTATAGCGATTTTCATTTTTGTTGGAATTAACAAAATTGTAATGAAGCTTCAGTTAAGGGGATTTATTGGAAAAGTACTTACGAATGTTTCGAAAGATACGTTGGGAGTATATTTATTACATTTGGCAGTATTGGAGATAGCTGTACCCGAACTGTGTAAATATGTGAATATACCTACAGTTATTGCAATTCCACTATATACAATAGGGATTTTCGTTGTCTGTATTTTGATAATCGCATTGCTCAGAAGGATACCCAAGGTCGGAAGGTATATATGTTAGGTAATTGTTGCCTTGATTGCAAAAAGTTGACATTTAGTTTCGCAATGATAAAATTATCCTGAGTCACTTTGCGTGTCTCTAGTTTGAGTACGAGGATATTTCAATGCAAGAGATTTTATACAATCTGTTTATATTACCGGTTGAGATGATAGTAGAGTTTATATTCTATTTCATGAACAAGATATTTGTTGGTGAACCGGGTATTTCTATTATATTTGTGAGCCTTACAATCAACCTTTTGATTCTGCCTCTGTATAAAAGGGCCGATGCAATGCAGGAGCGCGAGCGTGAGAAGGTTAAGTCTATGGATCGCTGGAATAAGCATATTCGTAAGACCTTCAAGGGCGACGAAAGATACATGATGCAGAATGCTTATTACAGGATTGAAGGTTATAAGCCTTTTTATGCAATTACGGGCTCACTCTCTTTATTATTTCAGGTGCCTTTCTTCATTGCCGGATATCATTTCTTATCTAATTTGGAAGCTCTTAAGGGCATGAGATTCAGCATTATCTCTGATTTGGGTTCTCCTGATGGAATACTCAGTATCGGCGGACATGCGATTAACATTCTTCCTATCATTATGACAATAGTAAATATATTGTCCGGACTTATCTATACCAAGGGATTTAAGCTGAAGGATAAAATTCAGCTCTATGGTATGGCAATTCTTTTCCTAATCATTTTGTATAAAAGTCCTTCGGGATTGGTACTATATTGGACCTGTAACAATTTGTTCTCACTCGGAAAAAATATTTTCTTCAAGCTTGTAAAGAATAAGAGACTTGGATTGAATATTCTTTGCTCGGAGGCAGGCAAGCTTCTGTTTGTATGGCTTGCTGCGTCACATAGACTCGCATACCGTAGACAGTATTTGATTTTTGGTGGAATCATGATTCTGTCTTACGTTCCTTTCATGCTGTCATATCTTGAAAAGAATAAGCCCGAATTAATGGCAAAGCTTAACGGGATGTTTACGGCCAAACCTGAGAATAAAAAAGTATACAATCGCGTATTCTGGCTAGGAGCATTGCTTAATACTGTCATATTGGGAGTATTGGTACCGTCGATGCTTATTAGCAGTTCTCCGATTGATTTTGGTACGTACGTTAAGACAGGACCTCTTTCGCTTGTGGTGACGACAGCTTCTTTGTACACAGGCCTGTTTATTGTTTGGTTTGGTATTTTTTATGCAATATCAAATATATCGTTAAAAAGAATATTTGCGTTTGGAATGTGGATTTGCGGGGTATGCAGTCTCGTTAATTATTATTTCTTCTACGGCGAATTCGGTATTATGGATGCGAGCCTTAAGTTTGATGAGGCTCCGCAGACCAATGATCTTAGCAAATTAATTAATCTTGCTATTCTTTTACCGATAGTAATCGCATTGGTTTTCATAGTTAAAAAATGGCCTAAGATTGCTACCGGGATTATGTCAATTTTAATCCTTATGACAGCAATTCTTAGTGGTGTTAATATTTATAAAACCAATAAGAATCTGATTGAAGAAGGTTATTACGAGGCTAAAAAGGATACAGTCATCTCGCCTACACTTCCTTTGAGTAAGACGGGGAAAAATGTAGTGGTATTCATGCTCGACAGAGCGGTAAGCGAATATATTCCGTATGTTTTTAAGGAAAAGCCGGAGATAGCTGAGCAGTTTGAAGATTTTATATATTACCCGAATACTATTTCGTTTGGAGGTTGTACTAATTATGCCACACCGGCCCTTTTCGGAGGATATGAGTATACGCCATCTGAGATGAATAAGAGGGCTGATGAAGCATTAGTAGATAAACATAATGAAGCATTACTGATGGTTCCGACTGTATTTGCGGCAGAAGGATATGATGTAAGTGTAGTAAATCCTCCGTACGCAAATTACAAGGAACTTCCCGATGTATCATTATTTGATGAATATGATAATATTTCCGGATACAACACAATTGGTAAGTATGCGGATTATGTATACAATGAGGGAGAACTGGAAAATCAGAAGAAGCATATAATTTTTTACAGTCTTTTCAGAACGACTCCCGTGCTTCTTCAGAATTCAATTTACGATGAAGGTAATTATCTGGGGGCGCCTACTCAGGAACGTGTTGACGCATACTGCGCAGAAGGTTATGCAATTTTGGATTACCTAAATGAGTATGTGTATGTTGATTCACAGAGTGAAGGTACACTTAATGTTATTACAAATCTGCTTACCCATGAACCTACATGGTTAAGTACTCCTGATTACGAAATTGGTAAGGCTACAGAGTATTTCCCTCTTAGTGAGGAACGTCTTGCTGAATATGTGGTTGACGGCAAGGTGTTGAGTTTTCCCACATACGAGGCAGTTCAGCATTATCATGTAAACGTTGCGGCATATAAGCTTCTCGGAAAGTTTTTTGATTATCTGAAGGCTAAGGGCGTATATGACAATACCAGAATCATAATTGTATCTGACCATGGATGGCCTGTATATCAGACTGAAGGAATGGCTATAGATGACGATACCAGTATTGAGACATTTAATCCTGTTTTGATGGTTAAGGATTTTGCAGACACAGATGCATTGAATCAGGACAATGTATGGCATCTAGAGGAAGCCAACTTAAATGTATGTGATACATTTATGACAAATGCTGATGTTGCAACATTGTGCGTGCAGGGAGTGATTGATAATCCGATAAATCAGTTCACCGGAAATGTGATAAGTAATGATGCGAAGTTTAATCTGCCTTTGATGGTTACCACTTCGAGAAATACGTCTGTAAATATTAATAACGGCAACGTATATGATACAAGTGATTATCCCTGGATGACCTTTAACGGTGGATATGTGAGAGACGTCAACAACTGGACGGTTCTTTACGGTGAATAAGAAGTTACTATTAAGCGCTGCTTAATGAGAGACTGTTAGGAGAATTAAAGAGCATGTTATTATACATAGATCCCGGAACGGGAAGTATGCTTTTTACAATTATCATAGGTATAATATCAGCCAGTGTTTTCTTTTTGAGAACGTTGTTAGTGAAAATCAGATTTGCCATTACCGGAGGAAAATCGAAGGATAAGGGCAAGGATGGTAAGAAGCTGGATTATGTGATTTTTAGTGACTCAAAAAGATACTGGAATGTATTTAAACCAATATGTGATGAGTTTGAAAAAAGAAAAATCGATGTTTCATATTATACTGCTTCGGCGGATGACCCGGCTTTGGATGAAAAATATGAGCATGTTAAGTGTGAATTTATAGGTGAAGGAAACAGAGCTTATGCAAGACTCAATATGATGAAAGCAAAGGTTTGTCTTTCGACTACACCCGGATTGGATGTGCTTCAGTGGAAGAGATCAAAGGATGTGGACTATTATGTTCATATTTATCATGCTGTTGATGAAGGGCTCGGCTACAGAATGTTCGGAGTGGATTTCTATGATGCTGTGCTTTTGACCGGCGAGTTCCAGGAGGCTAATATTAGAAAGCTGGAGGAATTAAGACACCTTCCTGCCAAGGATACAGCTGTCACCGGAAGTACATACATGGATGCACTTAAGGTAAAAGCAGATAATGTAAAAAAGAGTACCGGTGACGAAAAGCTTATTTTGCTTGCACCTTCATGGGGCCCCAGTTCAATACTCAACCGATATGGTGATAAGATTATAGAAGCACTTATTGCTACAGGATATAAGATTGCAGTACGTCCACATCCTCAGATGGCTATATCTGATCCGGAGCTTTTGAATTCTCTTAAGGAAAAATATCCTGATAATGAGAAGTTTTCGTGGAATGCGGATAATGATAACTTCGATATATTGAGTAAATCAGATGTAATGATAACTGATTTTTCAGGTATCATTTTCGACTATTGTCTTGTGTTTGATAAACCGCTTATATATGCAGATACATCAATGGATTTAGCTCCATATGATGCGGCGTGGATAGATGAACCGCTGTGGAGATTTGAAGTGTTACCCAAGCTCGGAGTAAAGCTTGAGGAAGATCAATTCCCTGAAATTAAGAATATCATTGATCAGTTGATGACAAATGATAAGTATCGTTTGGGTCGTGCTGAAGTAAAAGAGGAAGCATGGCAGAAGATAGGACAGTCCGCTGAACTTACAGTAGATTATCTTGTTAAGAAACACACCGAAATAGAAGAAAAGTAAGAAATAAAGACATACTACATGGGTTATGATATAATAACTTGCTGTAGTATGTTTTTTACTTCATAGGAAAGTTCGTCCTATGAAGAAAAAAACGCTCCGCGAGGATCGCACTACGGCGGATAGGAAAATGTCGATAAATCGACCCGCCGCAGGCGGAGAATCTCGCAAGCGAGATTCTATTTTAATACGAGGTTATACAAGGGAGAATAATTATGATTTGTAAATCATGTGGTAAAGAAATAAGCGACGATGCAATATTCTGCGCAAATTGCGGAGCAAAGGTTGCAGCGGATGATATTAAGGAAAATGAGCCTGCGGCGCAGCCGGTTCCGGTACAGCAGGCGGCTCCGATATTTGCGACTCCGGAAGGAACACTTTCTAAGGAACAAATTGTAAATATCGCTGCAAATGCTCAGAAGAAGAATAACACTAAGATGAGCGGTGGAGCATTTTTTAAGAAGTTTGGATTTATTTTTATAATTGTAGGTGTGCTTGTTATTCTTGCAGGCGTTTTCGCGGCAAATTATAAGTACATTGTAAATGCCATAATGAAGGCAGGTAACTCAGATACATATTTTAAGTGGGTAGCCAAGAATTATGCTGAAAAGCAGACTGATGATGCGATAAGTTTGTACAACGATTATAAGGAAATTTGCGATTTGTCTGATGAGAAATACACAGGCAATTTGGAATTAGAATTGGGCGATGAAGCAGATAAGTTCCTTAAGCTTGCCAAGAGAGCTGGATATGACTACACATGGGTAGATACTGCCGGCTTAACTGTTGAGGTTAACAGCAAGGAAGAAATGGTTAATTGCAACCTTGGATTATCTTTCAATGGTGTTCAGGTCTCAGAAATTGATACTATTATCGACCTTAAGGATGAGACTGATTATATAGGATTCCCTTCAGTTGATTCGGCATATGGTTATCAGGAAAGCTATGAGGCTGAAGATATTGATGAATACATTGAAGAGATTTCAGTCCTTTATTCAGCTCTGCCTGACAGCAGTGATGTTAAGAAGCTTATTATGAAGTATATTGTTACTGCATTGGATCAGGTTAAGTCAGGAGATGTAAAGGTAGGAAAAGATACTCTCCGCGCAGGAGGAATTACTCAGGAACTTACGGCTGTAAAGCTCACTATTGATAACGATCTATGCCAGAGAGTAGCTCTTTCGGTTGTTCAGCAGATGCAGGAAGACAAAGAACTCCGCGAAATAGTTGAGCAGTATGTAAGTGACATTGAGGATACCGAGTACGCTGATGAAATGGGTCTTGAGGATTTCGATTATGATGATTTCCTTGATGAACTCAGCGATTTAGAGGATGAAATTGAGGATGAGATATTCCTTGGACATTATGACTGGATGGCCGGCAAATATGTAGAGGATGAGTATGAGTATACCCTCTTCGTAAATAATAAGGGTGAAATTGTAGGCTGCGAACTTGAGTATGAATCTGATTATGATGCATATTATGATTTCGACTACAAGAGCTACAAGGTTGTAAAGGGTAGTAAGGTCGCATACAAGCTGGATTGTGGTGAAATCGTTATCAGTGCTGAAGGTAAAGAGTCAGGAAACAAGTTTACCGGAGTTGCTGATATTGAATTTGATGGAATTGATATAGCATCTGTTGAGGTTACTAAGTTTGATATTGATGGATTCAACAAGGGTAAGCTGTCAGGTAAGTTCGTAATTATTCCGGATGATTCGCTGTTTAAGTACTCTCCTCTGGCTTCAAGCTACAAGGATATGATTCTTGTCGTTGACTGCAATGCGAATTTGAAGTCGGGAAAAATCACTGTTGAGCTTGATGATGACGAAGAAATGGTTGCAGTACTTAAGTATTCTTATAATCTGTCAAAGGGAACCAAGATTAAGCTTCCCGATAGCAAGAATACAATTGATATGGAGGATGACGGTAGTGATGAAGAGCTGTATGAATCATTGGATTTAGATCTTCTTGTTGAAGCATTGGAAAAAGCCGGTGCTCCCGATGATGTGGTAGAAGATGTAGAAGATATTGATGATTATGATGATTTCCTCGATTATTTGGACAGTGTATTCTATCCATACTACTAAAATTCGTGTCAGATTCATGAAGCAATAAGATACGAATTTGTGCGAATACAGAATAATTATGCAGATTGAACATATTAAGAAACATTACAATAAAAAAATAGTGTTAAAGGATGTTTCCTTCGAAATACCGGAAGGTGAGTGTGTGGGAATTCTAGGTGGCAATGGTTGCGGAAAATCCACGCTGCTCTCAATCCTGGCAGGTGTTAATAAACCTGATGAAGGAAGCTTTATCCATAATGGAGCAGACCTGCTGCGTGACCGAAAGGTCCGTAGCAGGTTTGTTGGATATGTGCCTCAGGGTAATCCATTATATGATGAGTTGACGGCGAAGGATAATCTGAAGCTGTGGTATGATTCCGCTTCAATGAAAAGAGAACTTGCTGAAGGTGGAGTGCTTCGTTTACTCGGAATTAATGAATTCTTGAAAACAAGAGTAAGCAGAATGTCCGGTGGTATGAAAAAACGTCTTTCAATCGGATGCGCAGTTGCAGGAAAGCCGGGGCTTTTGTTGTTGGATGAGCCGTCCGCTGCGCTTGATCTTGTTTGTAAGCAGCAGATTTATTCTTATCTCAGAGCATATATGCAGGCGGGTGGAAGTGTTGTAATAGTTACACATGATGTGCAGGATCTTTCTTTGTGTAACAGATATCTTTTGCTTAAGGACGGAATGGTATCGCCATATACAATGCAGAGTGTTGACCAGCTTACGAAGGATTTGGTGTGATGAAAAAAGGATTTTTATCCTATTTTACAACTCAATTAAAGCGATACGTTAAAGGTCTTCCTCTTATAATCGCCATAACTGTTTTGCTGATCGGAGCAATAGGAATGATAGCTTATTCATTCATGAAAGAGCGCTCTGATTCAGAGGAACAAAACCTGGCAAAAATAGGTGTGGTTGGTGATTTGGAAGGTACATATCTTGGAATAGGAATATCGGCTATTGAGAGCCTGGATGCTTCACAGTACACTATTAGTTTTGAAAATATGACTGAAGATGAAGCACAAAAAGCTCTTTCGGTAGGTGATATTCCTGTTTATATTATTGTGCCTGAAAACTTTCTTGATGATGTAGTATCAGGCAAGGATGTGCAGCTTCAGATGGTAGGAAGAGGAACGCAGGGTATAGGAGGTATTATTATCACAGAACTTGCGGATGTTATTTCTGTATACATTAACAGCTCCGAGACGGCTATATATGCGATGCAGGCATATGCTTGGGATAAGGGAGACACAGAGGCCTACAGAAGTACAGCGGATAACTTCTTTTTGCTGGAAGCTAATAATCTGTTCGCAAGAGATTCAGCTCTGGAGCCTATACTTATTGGTGTGGGCAACGGAAGCACAATGATTGCGTATTATACTTGTGGTATTTTCCTTCTTTTCGCAATGTTGATGGGCATCAGTTTTTGTAGCGTTTTTGTGCGAAGAAAAAACGATGTTAATAAGGTGCTTTATTCACAGGGAGTATATTCGTGGAAACAGGTGCTTGCAGAGTATCTGTGTTATCTGCTGGCGGTACTTGTCATCATAACACTGATAGTGGGGGCGCTTTCTGTGGCGTCATCTGCTTTTGATGTCAAGCTTGCGCTCTGGTCTAAAACACCGAGAGAGGTTCGTTGGTTAAGTACTGCGCAGATTATATGGCAGATATATGTTAAGTGGTTACCTGCTGTAGGTATGATTGCATCATTACAGTATATGATTTATGAGCTGGCAAGCGGAATAGTTTCTTCGGTATTGGGACAGTTTTTGACAGCTATTGCTCTTGGCTATGTGAGCGGACTGTTCTATCCGATGAGTTTTTTTCCTGTACCGCTTCAAACAATTGCGGCGGCATCACCTTTGAAGGCCGCGATGGATTATTGTCAGAGCACTCTCAGATGGGATATGGATGCAATGCATCTGGTTATGATTATTATGTATGCGGTTGTCTTTTTGGCACTGTCTGTTATGGCTCGGAGAATTAAGCTTAAAAAATGAATATAAGAAAATGGTTTGTTTTACAAATTTTATATTTTAAGCGACTGTTTCTGAAAAAGAGTTTTGTTGTTTTGTTATGTCTTGTGCCACTTATGGTGTTGGGATTAAGGATTATCTCTTCAGAGGATAACGGAATAGTAAAGATTCTGTTATGTATGGAAGATGATCGGGATGAACTCGCATCCCAAACGGTTGATTATCTGCTGGAGAGTGACAGTGTTTTTGCTTATGAATACTGCGAAGATGCAGATGAGGCACTTAAGAAGCTCGAACGCGGAGAGGCTGACGCTGTGTGGCTTTTTCCTGATGATATGCTGGAAGTAATTCGGGATTATGCGAAGGGTAACACAGACGTTACACTCGTTGAGGTTTATGAAGTAGAGGATACGACTTCACTTAAGCTGTCACGCGAAGCACTGATGGCATCATTCTATGACGCAATTGCTTATGAAGAATATGTAGGATATGTGGTTGATGTTATACCCAAAGATGCTGAAGTTACTGATGAAGAATTAAGGATGTATTATGATTACTTCAAGCAAGACAGTAGTCTTTTTGAGTATTACAATATGGATGGAACAAAATGGAGTGCTCAGGGAGGTTATTTGACTGCTCCTGTCAGAGGAATGCTTGCTCTGCTGATTTTGCTTGCGGGAATTGCAGGAGTAATGTATTTTAGACAGGATAAGGAATCCGGAGTATATGAGTATCTTCCTAAATCAGAGGAATGGTTATACAGGCTTTCCAGCCAGATGATTTCAATGTTTCTGATAGGTGTTGTTTCACTCGTTTCACTGTATTTGTCAGGCAATACGACATCTCTTCCAATGGAACTGCTGCTTATGGCAGAGTATATAGTGGCATGTGCGCTGTTTTCATCTTTATTGGATACTGTCTTTGGAAGCTTGTTGATAATGGGAATTGTCACTCCATTTATTGTGTTAATCACGTTTGTTATGTGCCCGGTATTCTTTTCGATTAATGGATTACTGCCGATAAAATGTGTTTTCCCGACACTTTATTATTTGAACGGGGTGCATGATGTCAATTGGCTGATTTACGGAGCAATATATATTGTGGCAGCGCTTGTGATTAATATAGTGGCTGATTTAATTGTGAATAAAGGAATTAGAAAAAATGGCTAAGCAGTATGCGGTTAAATGCATATATGGAAAATTAGATGAAAAAGCTAAAAAAAGTACACTTGTAGAAAAAGTGCCCGGCTCTAAGAGCATCACTAACAGAGCACTTTTACTTGCGACTCTTGCAAAGGGTGAGACTGTTCTTGATGGAGTGCTTTTTTCTGATGATTCGAGACATTTTCTGGAGTGCGTAAAGGACCTTGGCGTAGATATTGACATCAATGGTCGCGCACACAGAGTGACTATAAAAGGATGCGACGGAGTTATTCCTAAAAAAGAGGCTTCGATTTATGTTGGAAGCGCGGGAACTGCGGCTCGATTCCTGGCGGCTACCCTCGGTGTATCGAGTGGTACATATCATATGGATGCTTCGGAACAGATGAGAAAGAGACCTATGGCACCGCTTCTTAAGTCACTTTCAGAGCTTGGATGTAAGATTAAGTATCCTGCTGACGGAGTAGAGGGACATTTTCCTTTTACGCTTGATGCGAACGGATTTGCCGGAGACAGTATAACTATCAATATAGATAAGAGCTCTCAGTTTTTAAGTGCATTGCTTATTGCAGCAGTTCTCTCACCCAGAGATTTCACTGTTAATGTTGAAGGAAGCCATGGAATGGCGTACATAGAGATGACTGTCAAAATGATGGAGCAGTTCGGGGTGGTGACAAAGAGAGTTACCCAAGAAAGCTTCGTTATCAGTGCAAATCAAAAATACAGCGGCAAGAAATATGTGATTGAGCCGGATGCTTCTGCTGCAGCATATTTTTATGCTATGTGTCCTCTTTTGGGAATTGCAGTACAGGTGCCTACGATGCATTTTGACTCGCTTCAGGGTGATGTTGAGTTTATCAGGATTCTTGAAAAAGTCGGCTGCAAAGCTGTCGATGATGCTAAGGGAATCATTTTGTATCCACCGGAAGATGGCAGGATTAAGGGAATTGAGGTTGATATGTCGGCTTGCTCGGATCAGGCAATCACTCTTGCAGCAATAGCTCCATTTGCTGAGGAACCGGTAACTATTACGGGAATAGGCCACATTCGTTTGCAGGAGAGTGACAGACTGAGCGCTATCGCTACCGAACTTAAAAAGATGAAGATAAAGGTAGAAGAGGGCGCGGATTATATAAAGATTTATCCGGGAAAGCCTAAGGCATCGGTTGTCGATACATATGAAGATCATCGTATGGCAATGGGATTTTCACTTATCGGATTAAGAGCTGAGGGAATAGTGATAGATAATCCATACTGCTGCAAAAAGACCTTTGAACAGTACTTCAGCAAGCTTGATAGAGTGGTTAATAGATTGACATCAAATTGAATCGTGAAATAAATTAACATTTTGACATATTTTGAAGACATTTATCTGCATTTTTTTTGTTGAAAAGGTTTTCAATTCGCGCTAAAATATTTTGAGTTAATTGGGGATAGTTTAAAATTATCCTGATTAAATACCTAAAATTAATGCAAAACAAAGCATACGGATATTATTTGGGTCAATGCCCTGACAACTTTGGAGGATATTATGGCTGGCAAGATTAAAACAATAGCAGTATTGACCAGTGGTGGTGACGCACCCGGAATGAACGCAGCAATTCGTGCAGTTGTACGTACTGCACTTGCAAGAGGACTTAAGGTTAAAGGAATTAAGAAAGGCTATGCAGGTCTTCTTAATGAAGAGATTATCGACATGCAGGCTAAGGATGTATCTGATATTATCCAGCGTGGTGGTACAATTCTCGGAACCGCACGTTGCCTTGAGTTTAAGCAGCCTGAGGTACAGGCTCGCGGAGCAGAAATCTGCCGCAAGCATGGCATCGACGGCATCGTTGTAATCGGTGGAGACGGTTCTTACCGCGGAGCACAGGCTCTTTCAAGAAACGGTATTAACACTATCGGTCTTCCCGGAACAATTGACCTTGATATTTCATGTACCGATTATACTATCGGATTTGATACTGCAGTAAATACTGCAATGGAAGCTATTGATAAGGTTAAGGATACCTCATCTTCACATGAGAGATGCTCTATCATTGAGGTTATGGGACGTGGCGCAGGCTACATCGCTCTGTGGTGTGGTATTGCTAATGGTGCAGAGGATATTCTTATCCCTGAGAAGTATGATTTCAATGAGCAGAACATTATCAATAACATCATTGATAACCGTAAGAAGGGTAAGACCCATCACATTATTATCAATGCAGAAGGCGTAGGACATTCTCAGTCTATGGCAAAACGTATCGAGGCAGCTACCGGTATTGAGACCAGAGCTACTATCCTTGGTTACATGCAGCGTGGTGGTAACCCTACAGCTACAGACCGTTATTATGCATCAATCATGGGTGCTAAGGCGGTTGATATTCTTATCGAAGGTAAGACCAATCGTGTAGTAGGTCATCAGCATGGTGAGTTCGTTGATATCGATATCGAGGAAGCACTTAATATGAATAAGGCAATTGATGATTATGAGTTCGAGGTTTCTAAGCTCCTCAGTGTATAAGTAATCAATCATATATTAACAATAAAAAGCAAAGTTGCTCGTGATGAGTGACTTTGCTTTTATTTTGCCTGAAAAAACTTAAAAGAATGCATATTCTAAAGTGCGTTATTGTTATATTTATGGTATAATTATCCATATTTGCGAATTTATTTGATATATTGTGAATTTCGCAAAAAATATATGCAGCGAAATGTGGGGATCACATGGAAAAGCTGGGCGCAGGAAATAAGAAGATTAAGCTGATTCAAAGCTGGCAACGTTCGGCAAAAGACCGACGCGAGGCCGGCGTATTCATCGTTGAGGGAATCAAGATGTATAAAGAGGCTCCTTCAGACTGGGTCAAGGAAATCTATATAACTCAGAAGGTTTTGGATGAGTTGGGAGAACCTGAGCATACATACTATCTGGTGGAAGATTCGGTATTTGAAAAGATATCGGACACACAGACTCCGCAGGGCGTTTTAACGGTTTTAAGTAGACCTGAATATGATGTAGAAAAGATCATATGCGGAGAATCCGAAAAGGCTCAACTTATTCTGATACTTGAAAATATACAGGATCCCGGTAACCTGGGTACGATATTGAGGGTAGGAGAGGCTGCAGGCGTTACGGGAATAATCATGACTAAGGGGACTGTTGATATTTTCAATCCCAAGGTTGTGAGATCTACAATGGGTTCGATATACAGGATGCCATTTGCATATACAGATAATATATCTGAGACGGTGTCTGCACTGAAAAAGGCCGGAGTAACAACCTATGCGGCACATTTACAGGGATCAGAGGTATATACAGAATATGATTATTCATTGCCGACAGCATTCTTGATTGGAAATGAGGGTAATGGACTAACAGATGTGGCTACACAGTTGGCGGACGAAAGACTGTTGATTCCGATGGAAGGCAGTGTGGAATCGTTAAATGCAGGTATAGCCACAGCAGTTTTGATTTATGAAGCGCATAGACAGCGCACTTGAATAAATACCGTGCAGTCGGAATACAGACAATAGGAGTAATGACATAATGAAGGTAGGATTTATCGGACTGGGTAATATGGCAAAGGCCATAATTGGCGGCATATTACGCAATAATATTGTTGCTGCCGAAGATATCCTGGGATCGGCTAAGACTGACGAAACTAAGGATAAGGTTAAGAAAGAATTCGGAATTACCATTATGCCTGATAATAAGGAAGTGGCAAAGGCAAGTGATGTTCTTTTCTTAGCAGTAAAGCCTATTTTCTTCCCTGAAGTAATGGAAGAAATAAAAGATTGCATAAAGGAAGACACATTGGTAATCAGTGTGGCTGCCGGTAAGACGGTTGAGTTTATAGAAAATGGTTTGAGTAATCCGAAATTAAAGATTGTTCGTTGTATGCCAAACACACCGGCTCTTGTTGGTGAAGGATGCACAGGCGTGTGTGTAAACAGTAATGTGAGTGATAAAGATACCGAAACAGCAATGAATATTCTTTC
>DCIR01000036.1:0-907 GCA_002317155.1 Lachnospiraceae bacterium UBA1721 | reverse complement strand
AGAAAGCAGGCATATGAGTTTGCTGCACAGGCGGTATTGGGAAGCGCAAAGCTGGTAATGGATTCGGGCAAACATCCGGGTGAGTTGAAGGATATGGTATGTTCACCCGGCGGTACTACTATTGAGGGTGTGAAGGTGCTTGAAGAATGCGGACTTCGCGGGGCTGTGATGGATGCGATGGAAGCAGTATTGGAAAAAACTAAGAGATTGTAGATATAAGGGGGCCAAACGTGTTTAACAAGAAGAAAGAATTTACTAATCCTACAAAGGGTGGATTCACCAAGGAGACTAAGAATACTTTTTCACACATGGATATGATTAGTAATGATTGGGATTTTGATAAGGATCCTAATGAAGAAGAAGAAATCGATCCTGTGTATCTCTATGATTCTATTAAGCCGAAGACTACTGCTTACTATAGTGCGGGAATCAGCAGAGACGGAGATTATTTGGCAGAACTTGCAAAGGGAGATGAATTCCAGCAGAGAACACTTACTGAGGCTGATTATGCAAGCGTTTCAAGTGTACACCGCGAGTCATTCCTTAGAAACAATCAGGATATGCCTCGTGACATGTCAGGAAGACCCGGCGCCAATATTCAGCATGGATTTAATTCAAGCAGATTAAATGACTATTATGGCGACAGTTACGGTGAGTCTATTCAGGAGCCCGAGCGCAAAACAGTACCTCTTTTCAGCAGGGATAATTTTAATGATGGTACTCAGATTACCAGTAGCTTTGACTCTGACAATATAGGGGATGGCACATTTGATTTTAATCCTTTTGACAATCCTGTTAGTGTGAGCCTCAAGAAAGAGCCTGAAAATACTTCTACAAAGAGACTTAGTTCAATAAGTTATGACAATATCAATGTTTTCGATAATGGTAACTTTGGTGGAGGAAACTT
>DCIR01000094.1:1928-3608 GCA_002317155.1 Lachnospiraceae bacterium UBA1721 | reverse complement strand
GCTGATCTTGAGAAGAACGGCGTAAAGATTCTTGGAACTTCACCTGCTGTAATCGATCTCGCAGAGGACAGAGACCTCTTCAGAGATATGATGGATAAGCTCGAGATTCCTATGCCTGAATCAGGAATGGCTACAACCGTAGATGAGGCTGTTGCTATCGCTAATAAGATTGGATACCCTGTAATGGTACGTCCTTCATACGTTCTCGGCGGACGTGGAATGGAAGTAGTATATGATGATAACAGCATGGCAGACTATATGAAGGCTGCTGTAGGTGTTACTCCCGACAGACCTATCCTTATTGATAGATTCCTCAACAACGCTCTTGAGTGCGAGGCAGATGCAATCAGTGATGGTACTCATGCATTTGTTCCTGCTGTTATGGAGCACGTTGAGCTCGCAGGTATTCACTCAGGTGACTCAGCTTGTATCATTCCTTCAGTTCACATTTCTGAGGAGAATGTTAAGACTATTAAGGAATACACCAGAAAGATTGCAGAAGAAATGCATGTTAAGGGACTTATGAATATGCAGTATGCAATCGAGAAGGGTAAAGTATATGTACTCGAGGCTAACCCTCGTGCATCCAGAACAGTTCCTCTTGTTTCTAAGGTATGTAATGTAAGAATGGTTCCCATTGCTACAGATATCATTACCAGCGAGCTTACAGGAAGAACATCACCTGTTCCCGCACTTAAGGAGCAGAACATTCCTTACTATGGTGTTAAGGAAGCAGCGTTCCCCTTCAATATGTTCCAGGAGGTTGACCCCATCCTTGGACCTGAGATGAGATCTACCGGTGAGGTACTCGGACTTTCACCTTCATATGGTGAGGCATTCTTCAAGGCTCAGGAAGGTGTTGGCTCTAAGCTTCCTATGGGTGGTAAGGTTCTTATCTCTGTAAACAGAAAGGACAAGGAGGAGATAGTTCCTCTTGCTGAAAGATATAACAAGGCAGGCTTTGAAATCGTTGCAACCGGTAATACCTATGATCTGATTACAGGCGCAGGAATTAAGGCTACTAAGATCAACAAGCTTTCAGAAGGTCGTCCTAATGTCCTTGATGGAATCACCAATGGTGACTTTAGCCTTATTATTAATTCACCTGTTGGTAAGGATAGCGTTAACGATGATAGCTACTTAAGAAAAGCTGCAATAAAGACCAGAACTCCTTACATGACAACTATCGCTGCAGCACGTGCTACTATTGAAGGTATCGAATATCTTGCTAGCAACAAGAGCGCTGAGACTAAGTCTCTTCAGCAGCTCCACAGCGAGATTACTGAGAAGTAATCCGCAATATTAAAGATTATTTATCAGGAAGCGACAGGGAGTATTCTCTGTCGCTTCAGTTTTAGTTATTAAGTCGCGGATTTGAAATACATTGAAGTGAGGATTACAAATGGAAGTTGTATTAAAAAATTTGACAAAAAAGTTTCCGGGAAGAGACAAAAAGAATCCGGTAGAGGTAATAGCTGTTAATGATTTTGATTTTACTATTCCGGATGGAAAACTTGTAGGCTTGCTCGGTCCTTCTGGATGCGGTAAAAGTACAACACTTAACCTTATCAGCGGTTTGGAAAAGCCAACTTCAGGTCAGATATTTTTCGGAGAGGATGACGTCACTAAATTGCCTCCCGAGAACAGAGGTATCGGACTTGTATTTCAGAATTATGCACT
>DCIR01000094.1:0-1832 GCA_002317155.1 Lachnospiraceae bacterium UBA1721 | reverse complement strand
ATGGAAGAAAAAGCATTGGAGGCGGCGCGACTTGTTCAGATTGAAGAGCTTATGGAGCGCAGACCTTCTGAACTGTCAGGTGGACAGCAGCAAAGAGTAGCGATTGCTCGTGCCTTGGTAAAGATGCCTAAGGTACTGCTCCTTGATGAGCCCCTTTCAAATCTTGATGCAAGACTCAGACTTCAGACACGTGAAGAAATCAGAAGAATTCAGAACGAGACTAAGATTACTACAATTTTTGTTACTCATGACCAGGAAGAGGCTATGAGTATATGTGATCTTATGATTGTTATGAAGGCAGGAGTGGTACATCAGATTGGCAAGCCTCAGGATATCTATGATGATCCTAAGAATCTATTCGTGGCTAAGTTCCTCGGTACGCCGGCTATTAATGTGTTCGAAGGTGAGATAAAAGGAACTAAGCTGTATATTGGTGAAGACTGTGTACTCGATACTCCTGGTGTGAAGGATGGAAAAGTATATGTAGGTATCCGCCCTGAAGGCTTTAAGCTTGTTGATAACGGCAAGCTGGTTCTTAATCTTTCAAGAGTAGAAGTAATGGGTAGAGATGTCAGCATAATAGGTAATAAGAATGAAGCTGTAAGCGATAATGTAAGAGCGATTATCAGCTCTGACAATTTAGTTGATACAAGAAAAGATACTGTTTCATTTGATGTGAATCCCAAGAAGGTATTTATCTTTGATTATGAAACAGAAGAGCGAATCAGATTTTAATTAGCGGAGGCCATCTAATGGAAGTTACAGGAAGAAGTAATCTTAAAGCATGGCTATACCTGCTGCCGGCATTGTTGTTTCTCGGTGTATTCATGGTATATCCGCTTGTAGATGTTTTTATATATTCATTTGAAGAAGGCTATAATTCAGCATCGCAGAGCTTTTTTGGCACCGGTTTATACAATTATAGCTATGTATTGCATGATCCTTACTTTTTACAGGCATTAAAAAATACATTTATTTTGGTTATTATTACGGTTCCGCTTTCGACAGGAATAGCTTTGCTGATTTCTTTAGGGCTGAATTCGATTAAGAAGCTTAAGGAATTGTTTCAGACCATATATTTCCTGCCTTATGTAACCAATACATTGGCAGTAGGTCTGGTATTTATGATCCTTTTTAAGAAGACTGCATATTCGGATGGATTGGTAAACATACTTATCAATGCATTCGGAGGTGAGTCGGTTGACTTTATTGACGGTCCATATTGGGCTAAGATGATGGTCTTGTGTATTTATACGATTTGGATTGTAATGCCGTTCAAGGTGCTTATCCTTACCAGCGCGTTAGCCAGCGTTAATCCTGTGTATTACAGCGCAGCAAAGGTTGACGGTACATCTAAATTCCGTATTTTTTATAAGATTACATTGCCGATGATATCGCCTATGATTTTTTATCTGATAATAACAGGCTTCATTGGTGCATTTAAGGCGTACAGTGACGCTGTTGCGTTGTTCGGAACGGATCTTAATGTTGCTGAGATGAATACGATCGTAGGATATGTATATGATATGCTTTATGGCGACAGTGGCGGATATCCTTCGTATGCATCAGCTGCGGCTATCATTTTGTTTACAATTGTTCTTACTATAACGGTAATTAACCTTATGGTTAGTAACAAGACTAAGAAGTAATGTACTGATACGTATAGCGTTCCCATAGATTAATAAAGGCAAAACAATGGATAATAAAACTAATCTGGAGCAGATAGAGAAGAATAGCAGAATAAAGAATGCGGCCGGAAAAACGGTGACCTATATATTGCTCGCTGTATGGGCAATTATAGTTCTGTTTCCGTTCTACTGGATGATTCTGAC
>DCIR01000024.1 GCA_002317155.1 Lachnospiraceae bacterium UBA1721 | reverse complement strand
CCAGGTGGCAATCTCATAAGGAATCTCTGGTAAAGAGTGTAAATATTCCTTTTCATCGAGAAATGCCTCGTATCTTGAGCCTTCGCGTTTCTGGAAGTTTTCGTGATTGAATTCATAGAGCCTCTTTGCTACAGCAGCCTTAAGATCCTCAAAACTGTAGAAAACCTCATTCCTAAGTTTGGCAATGATTGCCGTTGCGACCTTACCAACAGTGCCCTCTACTGATGCCTTCTGCTTAGGTTTCTTAACACCGGCAGGCATAATAGCGGTCATATAGTGCTGTCCTAAAGCTTCATAATCAGCGGTAAGAACTATTTCTCCTTCCTTTGGGTGACTGACAACTCCAGTCTTGAGATTGTCACATACCAGGCGGGTAGTAACGCCTTCGAAGTATTCATACATTCTCACGTGACACCGGATAAAAGTATCTATCTTCATGTCTCGTGTGGGTTCAACATAGGAATACTGACTATACGGCATTGTAGCTACAAATAGATATACTGTGACGACTTCTCCTGTAGAAGTATCAACATAGCTCATAGTTGGACCAGACCAATCCACCTCTGTCTTTATTCCAGGTTTGTTTTCAAGATGATTGGTAAGCTTGTTGATGGTTACATGACTTCCATACCCTTCGCAAAACTTTGTGTATCCCATAGGGATTGAATCATCTTCCATGCATTTGTCCTTATATTCTTCCCATAGGAGCTTAAGGGTTACACCTGTTTTACGGAGTTCCTGATGGATATACTCATAATCCGGATCCTTATACAGGTTTTCTACTGCATGCTTGTCTGGAAAGAACATACGGTAGACTTCATTTTCGTCAAGAAATCGGACATCCTGGTATTTAATACCCAGTTCATCGGCAATGCGAAATACATCACTAACCGAATGCCTTGACATGTGACGAGTGGATGCTATCCCGTTTCGGGACATATGTGCATCCCGAAGCTCAAGTATGAGCTTCACATTGATTTTATTGGCCATAGCGTTGGCCTCCCTTCATTAGATTTGAGACGTAAACCGTCTCTGATTCATTCTAATAAAGGTGGTGCTATTGCGCGAATTGATATTTTAAGAAACTCAGGTGGTGTTATAACGCGAATGGGTGGTGCTCACAAGCGTATCGGGTGGGCTCGGAGCCCGAAATAATCACAGGTGCTTCTAGGCTTTTTATTATGCAAAGAATGGAGGATTTTATGATAGGAAGTAGAGTATTTATTGTAAAAGAAAGAGATGAATGGAGCAATTTTGCAGAGTTTGTAGGTGCTATGGCGGCAAAGTATGCGGAGAAAATGGATTTTGAATCATTGCCTGATACGGATTTGTATTTGTTAAAAAGAGATATGCTGGATTGGTATAAAGCATATAATAGGGCGCGACAGAAAAAAGTATATTTTGATGTTGAATATGTTAAGCATGCGTGATAATCTATATTCATATTAATGAACATCATATAAATGAATGCACAATGTGAGGAAATTAGTATGACTATAAGTGAAAGAATTATAAAAGTATTAAAAGAAAGAAATATGACACAGGCAGAATTTGCAAAGCAGGTTGGTATTGCCACCAGTACGATTAGTGAGTGGAAGAAGAAAAAAACAAATCCTACAGTAGAGAAGATTATGGATATCTGCAATGTTTTACAGATTACTCCGGAGCAGCTTCTTACCGGAAAGGGGATTGAAGACGAAGAGGAGATTGCCATTGCTATGCCGGAGAGTAGATTTACACCTCAGGATATTCGCATAGTAGAAGATTATCATGGTCTTAAGGAAGAACAGCAGAAAAGACTCTTGGCTTATATGGAAGCTCTTAAGAAGATCGAAAGTCTTGAGGAAATGTAAAGTGTTCAGAATTGAACACTTTATTTTTACGGTACATTTTTACATTAGTATTTAGAGGATAAGGATGAAATATGGAAGATAGAAAACATATGGGAAAACAAAAAGAAGGTGTGGTGATTCCTGTTGCACCGAACATACAAGAAATGGACAAGTCATATTTAGAATTCATAAAAAAAATAAAACAGGAGATTGGCAATCAAAGATTGTCGATTACTCTTGCTGCTAATTCAAGTATGATTTGTCTTTACTGGAGAATAGGAAAGTCTATTCTTGAAAAACAAGAAGCTGAAGGGTGGGGAGCTAAAGTAATCGACAGGATGGCTAAGGATATTGGTGATGAGTTCCCGGATATGAAAGGATTTTCAGCTCGAAATATTAAATATATGAGAAAATTTGCTCTTAGCTGGGATGATTATGAATTTGTGCAACAGGTTGTTGCACAAATTCCCTGGAGAACAAATATTAGGCTTCTTGATAAAATTAATGATAAAGAATGTCGAATTTGGTACGCGAAGCAAGCGATATGTAATGGATGGAGTAGCAATATCTTAGAATTGCAAATTCAAGGGAAATTATATGAGCGTACTGGCAGTACGGTTAATAATTTTGATGTGTCATTACCAAAGAATGATTCCGATATGGCGCGCGATGTATTTAAGGATC
>DCIR01000098.1 GCA_002317155.1 Lachnospiraceae bacterium UBA1721 | reverse complement strand
GTTGCCCCATATACTAAATTATACTCCTCATTAGTACAATAAAACGGTCATAATATAAAAAAAGCACTTTTCATGATATAATGTTCTCATTATTGAATACTGTATTAATTATTATACTAATCAAAGTAAATAATATATATCCAAATTAATCCACACCGTAAATACATAAACACTATAAATACAAATTCTAAGGAGAAACTTATGAAGGAACAGCTCTATACCATTCCCCTTAACGATGCAATCAATGCCAATGACGAATGTCCTTTCTGCTTTATAGAGCGCAATGTTGAACAGGACCTGCTTGACTATGTACTCGGCTCTGGCTCTTCATATATGGAAGCAGATATGCGCGCCATCACAGATGAAGCCGGTTTCTGCCGCGACCATTTCAAGAAAATGTTCACCTACGGCAATACTCTCGGCAACGGCTGGATTCTCAAAACTCACTACATGAGAATGCGTGCAGAACTCGCCAAGGAAGTAAAATCCTTTAAGCCCGGCAAGATATCCCTTATGGATAAGCTCAAAAAGGCTGAGAGCACCAACTCTCTTGTCAATTGGGCACGTGAGAAAACCGAAAGCTGCTACATCTGCGGCCAGTTTAAGAAGACCTATCAGAGATATCTCGACACATTCTTCTATCTTTGGGAGAATGATTCGGAATTTGTTGAAAAGGTTAAAAAAAGCAAAGGATTTTGCATTCCTCACTTTGGAGATCTCGCAGAAGCTGCAGACAACAAACTCTCAGGAAATAAAAAGGATGAATTTTACAGCATCGTCACCGGTCTTATGATTGATAACTTTGATCGTCTTCAGGAAGATGTATCCTGGTTGGTCGAAAAATTTGATTACACCAACGAAAATGCTGATTGGAAAAATTCCAAAGACGCAGTTCAGCGCGGAATGCAAAAGTTAAAAGGAGGCTATCCCGCAGACCAGCCTTACCGTTCAAGCAAGTAATCTTTTATAACCACTTTTTTGCAAAACGGATAGTATTTGTATACTCATTTATATACTTTTTACTTTTATTTTCAATCAAATTATATTAAAATATACACAGTATCAGATTTACCGAAAGGAGTATAGCTATGAAAAAGTTCGCAAAAGTTCTCATTGCTACCACTGTTATCGCCGCAGGCGCTGCAGCAGTTGCATATTTCTTAAGCCGCAAGAAGAAGGCAGCCATCATTATTGATGATGAATTTGATGATATAGATGATGATGACGAGGATCGTACCTATGTATCACTCAATCAGCCTGAAGAGAAGGAAGACACCTTCACTCCTCTCAAGGAGACAGTAGCAGATGCTGTTGAGAAGGTTGAGGAAAAGGTTGAAGATTTCTTCGACGAAGACGACGAGAACTAAATAATTTTTACGCGAGATTCACCTCCAAGCATTATTGTTTGGAGGTGTTTTTTTGTCGTATAAATAATTTTATCTGTCCTTAACGGTTTTATTTCCCCGTACCTATCTCCGATTTACGATATCTGCTCGGAGATATTCCGGTCATTTTCTTAAAGAATTTGAAAAAATAGGCATAGCTTGTAAATCCTAATGCCTCCTGCACTTCCGTAACCGTCCTTCCTTCTGCGAGCATGTTTTGTGCGAGTCCGACTCGTTGTACGGAAATATAATGTCCTGCCGTAGCATGGGTATGTTCCTTAAAAAGACGCCCCAGGTAATCTTTGTTCAGATGAAACTCATCTGCTATCCCTTCAAGTGTCATAGGCTCTGTTAAGTGATCATTTATATATGCAATGATATCGTTTACCTTTTTTTGTGCATCCGAGATTGAAAACTTATGTTCCGAATTCTTTTCCATACCCTCGGCAATATATTCATCGATACTACTCATGAGAGCAAAAAAATCAGCATAGTCTGATATTGTTATCGACTCCTTGTTTTTATTCAAATAAACATCCAGCTTCGCTCTAAGCTCTTCCACGCACTCATCCGACAAATGAATCACCAGTGGTTTTGCCGTTATATCCGCATATGTTATCAGTTCATGATCAGCAGCAAAAACCGCACTCAGCCAATTACTGTTGAGTGTTATAATATAGCGCTCATATACTGTAAGCTTCTGATTAAAAAGCTGATGCACACAATGAGGCGGTATCACAATCAATGATCCACGTGCGACCCCGGACACGGTATCTCCCAACAGCACATCCGGAAGATCCGTCAGCGTAAAATATATTTCCAAAGCATCATGCGTATGCGGCTTAACGGGTGTCGAAGTGCTGTTTTTTCTATATACAATTTCGAATGATTTGCCCGAGGCAAAATATGGTATTGCTTCTGTTGTTTTCATATTTTTGTAATGTCGGTATATTGCATATTTTAAGTATTATATGTACATATTAATGCATTGTTTTTCTTTATACAATATTTTCATAAAGTAAACTTATACGTTTACTTCAAAAAGTTTTAGCAGCAAAGAAAACAGGCGCATAAAGTTTTTATTAAGTACATTACACAGGTAAACCATATGAAAAAAACAGTAATTGTTGGATGTGGAAGTATAGCAAATGTACATGCACAGTCTCTTGCACAGCTCCCCGATATTGAGCTGGTAGCCTTTGCAGATATAATTCCCGAAAAAGCAAGTGATTTTGCAAATAAATATACAGAAGGGAAAGCAAAAGTATACAGCAGTCTGGAAACTATGCTTGATGTAGAAAAGCCTGATGTCGTGCATATTTGCACACCTCACTATCTGCATGTTCCCATGGCTATAGAGGCTGTGAAGCGTGGGATATCTTTTTTCTCAGAAAAGCCTCCGGCAATCAGTATGGAACAATTCGAAGAGTTATCATCTGCACTTGATCAAGCCAACTCGTCCCATGCGGTTCATTCAGGTTTTTGTTTCCAAAACAGGTATAACGGAACGATTAAAACAACTGATGAGCTTCTTACGACAGGTAAGTTGGGTAAGGTAACCGGTGCACGTGCTTTTGTTACCTGGCGCCGCGATGAAAACTATTATAAATCAGACTGGAAAGGTAAACTGGCCACCGAAGGCGGCGGTGCACTTATTAATCAGTCGATTCACACATTGGATCTATTGCTCAGATATTTGGGCAAACCTGTCAATGTTAAAGCCTCACTTTCGAATCATCATTTGGAGGATATCATAGAAGTAGAGGATACTGTTGAAGCAGTCATGTCTTTTGCAAATGGCGAGCGGGCATGTTTTTATGCCTCTACCGCATATGCATGTGATGCTCCTGTTATAATGGAGCTTCAATGTGAGCGCGGTCGCATCACAATCATAGACAAGACAGTTACAGTATATGAAACAGATACGCCTCCTCAAATGATAAACATCGAGGATGATGCCGGTTTTGGCAAAAACTATTGGGGCAACGGCCACCTGGCATGTATAAAAGATTTCTATGAAAAATTGGATTCAAATATTCCCTTCCAAAATAACTTGGCAGGTGTGCGAAACACAATGGAAACAATGATGAAAATATATTCATTCAGATAATATAAACATAAAAGGAGAAAAACATGGAGAAGGTAAAACTTGGAGTCATCGGTATTGGTGGAATGGGCACCAATCATGTCAACAACCTTATGAAGGGTCTGGTTCCCAATATGGAACTCACAGCTGTAGCAGACATCAGACAAAGCAGATTAGATTGGGCTAAAGAAAATCTTCCCGACAGTGTTGCTATCTACAATGACGGCAATAAATTGATCGATTCAGGCAACGTAGATGCTGTACTGATTGCCACCCCTCATTATCTGCACCCCGATTATGTTATTTATGCCCTTGAGCACGGCGTTCATGCGCTCAGCGAAAAACCGGCAGGCGTATATACCAAGCAGGTTCGCAAAATGAATGAAGTAGCAATGAAATCAGACAAAACCTTTGCTATTATGTTCAATCAGCGAACAAACTGCATTTACAGAAAACTTCATGAAATGATTCAGAGCGGTGAACTGGGTGCAATGAAGCGTGTCAACTGGATCATCACTGACTGGTATCGCAATCAGAGCTATTACGATGCTGCAGGTTGGAAGGCAACCTGGGACGGTGAAGGTGGCGGAGTATTGCTCAACCAGTGCCCTCATCAGATAGATTTACTCCAGTGGCTGTGTGGAATGCCTGTAAAGGTCAGAGCATTTTGTCATGAAGCAAAATGGCACGATATCGAAGTAGAAGATGATGTGACTGCTTATATGGAATTTGAAAACGGGGCAACCGGTGTCTTTGTCACCACAACAGCCGATGCTCCCGGAACCAACAGACTGGAGCTCACTTTTGAAATGGGCAAAATCATATGCGAGGGCGACAAGCTCATCTACGACAAGCTTTCAACCAATATAAGTGAATTCTGCAAGACTGAGCCCGAAGGCTTCAAACAGCCCGAGCATACCAGAATCGAAGTAGAAACCGACGGATTAAATGAACAGCACATCGGAGTCATGAAAGCATTTGCAGATCATATTCTTAAAGGCACTCCCCTTGTTGCAGACGGTATCGAGGGAATCAGAGGACTGACTCTCTCAAATGCAATGCACCTTTCAAGCTGGCTGGATAAAACTGTTGATCTTCCGTTTGACGAAGACCTCTTCCTCTCACTGCTCAATAAGAAGAGAGCAACCTCGAAGAAAAAGGAAGACTCAGGAATTGTATTTGATACTACCGGTACTTTCTAGGAAAGAAATTCAAACAGTAAAAGGAGAAAATATGAGTTATCGTATCACAGGATTTGCAGATGAAATATCAGGCGATTTGAATGTTCAGGTGGACAGCTTAAAGTCACTCGGAATGTCGTATGTTGAAATGCGTGGCGTTGATGGCAACAACCTCATTTTTCATACAGATGATAAAGTCCGCCAGATTAAACAGTATTTAGATAATAACGGAATCAAGCTTTCAGCGCTGGGTTCACCATTAGGAAAAATCGGTATCACCGATCCTTTCGAGCCTCATTTCGATGAGTTCAAAAGAGCTATAGAAATTGCGCATATGATGGAATGCCCTAACATCAGAATGTTTAGCTTCTATCTTCCCAATGATGCCAATCCTTCAGATTATGAAGGCGAAGTATTCGACAGACTTGGCAAGTTCATCGACTATGCTACAGCTAACGATGCACTTCTTCTTCACGAAAATGAAAAAGGCATCTACGGAGAAAAAGCAGCCGAATGCGAAAAGCTTATGAACGCTTTCTATGGTGATCATTTCAAAGCCATCTTCGACTTCGCCAATTTCGTACAGTGCGGTCAGGATACTCTCGAAGCCTACGAAATGCTTAAGCAATATATCTATTACATCCATGTAAAGGATGCAAAAAAGGCTGATGGAAGTGTAATGCCTGCCGGATACGGGGATGGCAATGTTGCTACAATTCTGAAAAATCTCTACAGCAACGGATATGACGGCTTCCTGTCACTTGAGCCTCATCTTTTCAACTTCGCAGGCTTTGCCGAACTGGAAAAAGACGGCATCAGCATGGCTCACGAAGATAAAAAGATTCTGAATGGCTATGAAGCATTCTGCCTCGCACATAAATCTTTGATGAAAATTTTAGCTGACTAAAATACAAAAGAATAGCTGATTAAAATACAAAATGGTGTGTGAAAAACCGAAAGTTTTTCACGCACCATTCTTTTTTATATTTAATATCATTTTACAATTTACTTTGTTGCTTCTTTTTGTGCCAAAAGCTTGTCCTTAAGATCTCTTGCTCTATTCTTTATTCTTTCGTTGCTTGACGAAGTAAGTATCGTTCCAACCATTTTAGATGAGATAGCATAGTCACCTATTCTGAATGCAAGGCTGGCCAGCAAATAATCAAGCGTATTTGAATCCATTCCTGCTATCGGAAGATTTTCCTTTAATCTTGCAGCGGTAAAGCCCTTGTATGCATTTTCAAGATATACCTTCTCATTTTCTGCCAGACGATCTATTTCTTTCTTATTAGCACCGGCAGCTTCTAGCTCCTCACGCTTCGATCTGTACAACCACGCAGCCTTAAGACAAATCAATGCTTTCTCACTACTCTTGGCCTTTTTAACGAAGGCGCAGGCTAATGCAAGCTTGTAGCGCTCATCAGCCTGTTCAAAAGAATAAATAGGCTCATTATACTTGGTAAGCTTAACTGTAGCGCAGATATTTTCTTTAATCAGCTTAGCCTGTGAAGAAAGAATTGTGGTAAAGTTTTTGCCAAGCGCAGCATAGCCGCAATTTTCACATAATATTACTTCATACTTCTGAGAATCAATACCCTCATATCTGGGTCTTAGATCGTCATCGGTACCAATCAATTTTGCTCGACTGCTCTTCATTATTTTTGTGACAAATCTGCGATCGCACACGGGGCATTTCATTTCTTTATCATAGATAAGGTCACTTTCACATACTTCCTTAACTACCTTTTTGCCACCATCTACTGCTTTTTCACTCGCTTCTTCTGCAAAAATATCGCTATCTTCGAGTTTTTCCAAGCCAAGTGCTTTCAGTCCTGACAATACTCCTGCCATAGCATCTCCTAAAATATAGGCCCGCCACTATAAAGGCGGGCCATAAATCTCAAGTCGCTTCATTATTTGGGTAATACAAATGAACTCTTAAGTGAAACAATTCTGTTAAATACAGGCTGTCCTTCTGTTGAATCCTTGTAATCCACACAGAAGAATCCCTGTCTTACGAACTGGAATCTGTCATAAGCTTTAGCATTCTTAAGTGAAGGCTCAAGATATGCCTTGGCAACTGTAAGTGAATTAGGATTCAGATAAAGCTCACCATTCTCATCATAGGTCGAATTCATTTCATTAGCCTTTTCTTCATCAATAAGATTCTCGAAAAGACGAACTTCTGCAGGAAGAGCACTCGATGCATCTACCCAATGAATAGTTCCCTTAACCTTACGTCCGTCGGGGCTGTTGCCACCTCTTGACTCAGGATCATATGTGCAATGAACAACAGTAATATTACCGTTCTCATCCTTCTCAAATGAATTAGCCTTAACAAAGTAAGCGCCCATCAGTCTTACCTCGTTGCCGGGGAAAAGTCTGAAGTACTTCTTGGGAGGCTCCTCCATAAAGTCATCACGCTCAATGTAAATTTCACGGCTGAAAGGTACTTCTCTTGAACCAAGTGCCTCATTCTCTGCATTATTGGCAATGGTAAGCATCTCAGTCTGACCTTCGGGATAATTATCGATAACAAGCTTAATAGGATCGATAACCGCCATTACACGTGCAACAGAAGGCTTCAAATCCTCGCGGATACAGTACTCAAGTGCCGCGTAATCTGCGATTGCCTGTGCCTTGGAAATACCTGACATTATTACAAAGTTCTTGATAGACTCAGGAGTAAATCCACGACGTCTGAGAGCCGCAATCGATACAAGTCTGGGATCATCCCAACCATCTACGATTCCGTTCTCAACAAGTTTCTTGATATATCTCTTACCGGTAACTACGTTCTTAAGATATAACTTAGCAAACTCAATCTGTCTGGGAGGCATCTTATACTCAAGCTCTTTTACAACCCAATCATAAAGAGGTCTGTGATCCTCAAACTCAAGAGTACAAAGTGAATGGGTAACACCTTCGATAGCATCCTCGATGGGATGAGCAAAATCATACATGGGATAGATGCACCACTTATCCCCTGTATTGTGATGAGTCATATGCGCAACACGGTAAATAACCGGATCTCTCATGTTGATGTTGGGAGAAGCCATATCAATTTTGGCACGGAGAACCTTTTCTCCATCGGCGTACTTGCCGTCTCTCATGTCACGGAACATCTGCAAATTTTCCTCAACACTTCTGTCACGGTTGGGATCATTCTTGCCGGGCTCCTCAAAATTGCCTCTGTATTCCTTAATCTGATCGGCAGTAAGATCTGATACAAATGCTTTGCCCTTGAGAATAAGCTTCTCGGCTGCTTCATACATCTGCTCAAAATAGTTGGATGCAAAGAAAAGTCTGTCCTCCCAATCTGCACCAAGCCACTTAACATCTGCCTTGATTGATTCTACGAACTCGCTCTTCTCCTTGGTAGGATTGGTGTCATCGAAACGAAGATTAAAAGTTCCGCCGTACTCCTGTGCCATAGTTGAGTTAAGGATAAT
>DCIR01000034.1:624-47720 GCA_002317155.1 Lachnospiraceae bacterium UBA1721 | reverse complement strand
CAGATCCCTTCTCTTATGGTCGCACTGAGTACCGGTATTCTGGTTACCAAGGGTAGTAAGACTGAGAACTTCGGACGTTCTGTACTTGGACAGATATTTAAGGCTCCTCAGGCTATGTTTTTGGTCGGAGGAATGATGATTGTTCTGTGTCTCTTTACTCCGTTAAGAAGCCGTTTCTTTATATTTATTCCTCTTGCGGCAGCATTTTTCTTTATCGGATATCGTATGAATAAGATATTAAAGACGGAGGCTATCAAGTCCGAGGTCAGTGAAGAAGAGACTGAAGCAGAAGAAATCAGACAGCCTGAAAATGTTAATTCGCTTTTGCAGGTTGACCCGATTGAGCTTGAGTTTGGTTATGGAATTATTCCGTTGGCCGATGTTAATCAGGGAGGAGATCTCCTTGATCGTGTAGTTATGATCAGAAGACAGATTGCGCTGGAACTTGGTACCGTTGTGCCGATTATTCGTCTGCGAGATAACATTCAGCTCAATCCTAATCAGTATATTATAAAAATCAAGGGTATTCAGGTCAGCGAGGGAGAGATCCTTTTTGATCACTATATGGCGATGAATCCCGGATATGTTACAGAAGAGATAACAGGTATTCCTACATTTGAGCCGTCATTCCATTTGCCGGCTATATGGATTACAGAAGGACAGAGAGAAAGAGCGGAGAGCTTGGGATACACTGTAGTAGACCCGCCTTCGATAATTGCGACTCACCTTACAGAGATTATCAGACAGCACATTGATGAACTCCTTACACGTCAGGATGTTCAGAGCCTTATCAACAATCTCAAGGAGACCAATCCTTCGCTTGTTGATGAACTTACACCTAAGCTGCTTGGTCTTGGTGAGCTTCAGAAGGTACTCCAGAATCTTCTTAGAGAAGGCATCTCAATCAGAGACCTGCTCACAATACTTGAGACGTTGGCAGACTATGCACCGACCACTCGTGATTCGGATATACTTACGGAATATGTCAGACAGGCGCTTAAGCGAGCTATTTCAATGAAGTATTTTCCTGCGAATGAAACGAGTAGTGTGGTTACTCTCGATCCTAAGATTGAACAGGAAATCATGGGATCTGTTAAGCAGACCGAGACCGGAGCGTTCTTAAATATCGATCCTCAGAGGTCTAGAGCGATTATCGATGCGACCGGCGAGGAGATGAAAAAGCTGGAAAATCTGGGCAAGACTCCTATAGTAATAACCTCACCGATTGTGCGCATGTATTATAAGCGTATGACTGAGGAGTATTTCAGGGATCTTGTGGTTGTATCTTATAACGAGATTGAATCAAATGTTGAATTACAATCAGTAGGAATGGTAACAGCATAAATGATTATCAAAAAATTTATTGGAAAAACTGAATTTGAGGCAACTGAGGCTGCTAAGGCAGAGCTTGGTGAATCAATGGTGATAATGAACGTTAAGTTCGTTAAAGCAAAGGGTCCCTTTTCATTCTTGAAAAAGAAGCAGGTAGAACTTACTGCGGCATTGGAGGATGACGAGGAACCTATACGCCAGATCAGAAAGATCGCAAAGGCGCAGGTCGCTGCACAGGAAAAGCGTGGTGGCTTCAATGTTAGTGTTGATGATTCCACTCAGCTGTCAGCTCAGTCTGAGAAAACAGATGCGGCAGTGGCCGCAGTAGCGGAAGCCGGAAATCGTACAGGTATAAGCCCGAATGATTCTGCGGATGGAAAAGCTGATAAAAAGAATAGTGGTTTGGATGCATATTCTAAGAATGTCGATACTAATGCGGCAATCGAGCGTAAGCTGGATAATCTTCAGTCGCTCTTAGAATCACAGCTTAATCGTGAGAACGATGCGGTTAAGGCAGCAAGAGATAATGCCGGCAAAGCTGAGGATATTATGCTCGATGAAGATGAGCAGGCTTTGGGCGGAAAAGAAAGTGCCAAGAAGGCTGAAGAGTATGAGCAGCAGGATAAGGAAATCGGCAGATTTTTACGACTTCTCTATAATACAATGATCGATAATGAGGTTGATGAAAGATATGCCAATGAGATCATCGGAGAAGCGGAAAAGAACAGAAAGCCCGGTGTGACTATGGACTTTATCCTGGGTACCATCTATCAGAAGATGATACTTAAGTTTGGCAAATCCGAAGGAATTCATTCAGCTGAAAAAGGACCCAAGATTGTATTTTTCATAGGACCTACAGGAGTGGGTAAGACTACTACAATTGCAAAGGTCGCAAGTAGCTTTTCGGTAAATGATAAGAAAAAAATCGCACTGGTTACTACTGATACCTACAGAATAGCTGCTACCGATCAGTTAAGAACATATGCGGGAATTTTGGAGGTACCCTTCAGAGTTATCTATGAGCCCGAAGAGTTGACGGTAGCGGTACAGGATTTTGCATCATGCGATTATATTTTTGTAGATTCGGCAGGACATTCGCATAAAAACGAGGAGCTGCTTCAGAAGCAGAAGGAATATCTTGATGCTGTAGGCGATAACGAGAAGCAGATTTTCCTTGTGTTGAGCGCGACTACAAAATACAGAGACTTAAAGCATATTGCTGATAACTATAAGGAAATATCTGATTATCAGCTCATATTCACTAAGCTCGATGAGACCGGTGAATATGGAAATATTTACAACATGAGATGCGAGACCGGGGCTTCTGTGGCATATGTAACATATGGTCAGAATGTGCCGGATGATATAGAGATTTTCAATGCGCAAAAGACAGTTAAGCAGCTTTTGGGCGGAAGAAAGTAGTTTTTACGGAAGGAGCCGGGTGTTGCCATGGATCAGGCAGAAACTCTCAGATTATTAAAAGCCGGAAAACAGTCCAGACCTTTGGCACGTGTTATTACGGTCACCAGCGGTAAGGGTGGTGTGGGTAAATCCAATACCGCTATTAACCTTGCTATTCATTTTAAGAAGATGGGTAAGCGAGTTATTATCCTTGATGCCGACTTCGGTCTGGCTAATATAGAGATTATGTTCGGAGCTGTTCCCAAGCATAATCTTTGCGATCTTATATATCAGGGTAAGAATATAAAAGAAGTTATTACATGGGGCCCCGGAGACGTTGGGTTTATTTCCGGAGGATCGGGAATCGCGGGAATGTCAAATCTGGGCCCCGATTACTTAAATTATATTATTCAAAACCTTTCGGAATTGGATGCTATTGCCGATATAATTATTGTTGATACCGGCGCTGGAATTGCCGATTCTGTATTGGAGTTTTTGGTTGCGAGTGGAGAGATTCTTCTTATTACTACTCCTGAACCAACCAGTATCACCGATTCTTATTCGTTGCTCAAGGCTTTGAGCAGACATCCGAGATTCAGAACTGAAAATACACAGGTTAAAATGATTGCTAACCGTGTGGAACGTGGTGAAGACGGACAGATATTATATAAGAAGCTTAATTCTGTAGTGCAGAGATTTTTGAAGTTGCCCATGAGCTATTTGGGAAGTGTACCGCAGGATACAATGCTGACCCGTGCGGTTATGCAGCAGAATCCTGTTTCTCTGCAGAGTCCGACTGCGAAATCTGCTCTTGCTTATGAGCAGATTGCTGCGAGACTGTTGGACCGTGATGAGAATTCAGTTAATAAGAACAGAGGAATGGCAGCATTTTTCTCACACATTGTAAGCAGAAGATAAATTTAAGGGAGATTTTTTATGTTATCCAAGTTTGTAAAAGAAGGCGATCGTGTTGAACTTATTCCGGTTGAGAACCGTACAAAGCTCAATACAACAGTGGCTGAAGAGAAGACAAGAACCTATTCAACTAAGGTCGCTTCGGTTATAGATGATGAGACAATTGAATTACTTATGCCTATGGAACAGACTAAGCTGATTCTTTTGCCTGTCAATGCGGAATATAATGTCGTGTTCTATACCAACGGTGGTCTGTATCAGTGTTTTGCAACTGTCGAAGACAGATATAAGAGTGGTGCTCTTTACCTTGTACAGCTTTCTCTTACAAGTAATCTCAGAAAATATCAGAGAAGAGAGTTTTACAGATTCAGCTGTGCTCTTGAGATGTGTGCGAGAAATCTTGAGGAAGAGGAACTTGATGCAGTTGAAAAGAATCTCAAGGTATGGCTCCAGCCCGGCAAGCCGATGCGTAGAAGTGTAATAGTAGATATCAGTGGCGGTGGTCTCAGATTTATGTCTAACCAGAAGTATGAGACCGGCAGTATGCTTTATATAGGATATAATCTCATTAAGGGTTCAGTAAGAAAACAGTATGAACTTGTCGGAAGAGTTCTCTCTGTCAGAGAAATTGAGAACAGACCCGGAACCTTTGAACACAGAGTACAGTATCATAATATTGATGAATCTGTTCGCGAGGAGATTATCCAGTTTATTTTCGAGGAAGAGCGCAAGAGCAGAAGCAAGCGCTAAAAGAAGAGAAATACAAGAATAGAAGTAAGCACTAAAATGGTTTACACATTGTCTTTCATGAGTGTAGAAGATCATAAGTTATTTAAAAGTACTAAAAATACATGATCAACAGTGGAGAAAATAATAGTTATGCCTAAAAAAATTCTCATTGTAGATGACTCTGCACTCATGAGAAGAGTGTTGTGTGATATAATCGATGCAGATGATCAGTTTGAAGTAAAGGACAGAGCGACAAACGGGATTGAAGCATTCGATTTATTGAGTCGTAACCAATACGATGCAGTAGTTTTGGATGTCAATATGCCGAAGCTGAACGGACTGCAACTGTTGGCCGAGCTTAAAAAATATAAGATAAAAGCTCGTGTTATGATGGTCAGTACCTATACTAAGAAAGGTGCTGCCATAACTCTCGAGGCCCTGGAACTTGGAGCACTCGATTTTGTACAGAAGCCCGATGATGCCTTACAATGTCGCGAAGGTATATTTCAAGAGACTTTTCTACGGACTCTTAAGGGCGTTTCGGAAAGTAATTATCCCATTTTTGAAACCGCAGAAATACTTGAAGATGAAGAAGTTATAAATAGTAATTTTTCTGATGTCTTTGAGGAGAGTTCCCACAGTATTGTTGGAGACAAGATTGTTGCAATAGCAAGCTCGACAGGAGGACCAAAAGCGTTGCAGGCAGTTATACCGAGACTGCCGCGAGATTTGGACGCACCTGTGCTTGTGGTTCAGCATATGCCAAAAGGATTCACAGCGTCATTAGCTGCGAGACTTAATTCTCTCAGTAAGCTGAAGGTTGTTGAAGCCGCAGAAGGTATGGAACCGAAAAAAGGAAATGTATATATCGCACCGGGTGGAAAGCATCTTAATGTTATGATGTCGGAGAACGGTACGAACCTGATCCATCTTTCGGATGAACCGCCTCGCGAAGGTGTTAAACCTTGTGCCAACTATATGTATGAGTCTTTGATCAATAGTAGATTTGACAATATCGTATGTGTCGTTATGACGGGAATGGGTGCTGACGGTACAGAGGGAATCCGCAGACTTAAAGAACAGAAGAATATTCACGTTATTTCACAGAGTCAGGATACATGTACTATATACGGAATGCCCAGGAGTATAGTGAGAGAAGGGCTATCCGATGAAGTGGTGGCATTGGACGATATTGCACAGGAAATCAGTATAAAGGTAGGCATTTCGAAATAAATTCCCGATGGGATGTAAATGGAGGTTAAGCTATGGATGTCAGTCAGTATCTTGAGATCTTTCTTGATGAGACAAATGAGCATTTGCAAAATCTGAATACTCAGATTCTTGATTTGGAGCAGAATCCCGAGGATTCAGACACAATCAATGAAATTTTCCGTGCTGCACATTCGCTTAAAGGTATGGCGGGTACAATGGGTTATAAGCGTATGCAGAATCTGACCCATGATATGGAAAATGTATTCTCTGAAGTCAGAACCGGTAATATCAAGGTTCAGCCTGAAATGATCGATGTTTTATTCCAGTGCCTTGATGCTCTTCAGGAGTATACCGATAATATTAAGAATAGTGCAGATGAGGGTACCAATGATAATGAACCGCTCATCAAACAGCTTAACGATATTCTGAACAAAAAGGGCGGAGCTCCCGCACCCGAGAAGGAAGCAAAGAAAGAGAAAGCTTCAAAAGCTAAGGCTGAGAAAGCAGCTCCTGCAGCCGACGCAGCAGATGACAGCGCTCCCTGGTATAAGGTTACCTATGACGAGAGCCAGATATCTGTTCTTAAGGAAGTCGAAAAGCAGGGCAAAAAGGTATACGCATTAAATATTACTGTAAATGAGGATTGTGTGCTTAAGGCAGCACGTGCATTCCTCGTAGTAAAAGCAGTGGAAGAAAAAGGCGAAATCGCAGTTTCATTCCCCAGTTCTCAGGATCTGGAAGATGAGAAGTTTGATAACAGCTTCATGTTGATTGTTGTTACTGACAATAAGCTCGAGGATGTAATCAAGGCCGCTGAAAATGTATCTGAAATTAAGAGCGTTGAAGGTGGAGTATTTGATACATCTAAGCTTGGCGGTTCTGCAAAAGCTGCTTCTGAAGAAGAGAGTGCTCCCGAAGATAAGGGTGCAGAAGAGGTTGTTAAGGAAGAAGAGGCTAAACCCGCTCAGCCTACCACAGCAGTTGCACCTGCAGCTAATGCAGCGGCACCCAAGGCTAAGGATAAGAAAGCCGGCAAGCCTATAGTAAACAGAACTGTGCGTGTAGACATAGAAAAGCTCGACAGCCTTATGAATCTTGTGAGTGAGCTTATCATTGCCAAGAACAGCCTTGTTTCAGCTTCTACCGGAACACAGAATAATTCAGCATTTAATGAACAGATTGAATATCTTGAGAGTGTAACCACCAATCTTCATGAGTCGGTTATGAAGGTTCGAATGGTTCCTATTGAGAGTACTGTTAACAAGTTCCCGAGAATGATTCGTGACCTTCAGAAGACTCTCGGTAAGAAGCTTGAACTGTATATGTCAGGTGAAGAGACAGAACTTGACCGTACAGTAGTTGATGAGATCGGTGATCCCATCATGCACCTGCTTCGTAATTCAGCTGACCATGGTATTGAATCAGCAGAAATCAGAGCTGAGCGTGGTAAGCCTGAGACAGGATCTATATATCTTGATGCTTATCAGGATGGTAATAACGTAGTCATTGAAGTAAGAGATGACGGTAATGGAATTGATGTAGAAGCAGTTAAGAATAAAGCTATTGAGAGAGGAACCATTACCCCTGAGCAGGGTGCTCAGATGACTGATAAGGAGATTATCAATCTCTTGTTCCTTCCCAGCTTCTCTACAGCCAAGAAGGTTACAGATGTATCCGGAAGAGGTGTAGGACTTGACGTTGTTAAGTCTAAAATTGAAGCACTCAGCGGTGAGGTTGAGGTAAAGAGTCAGCTTGGTGTCGGTTCTACATGGACAATCAGACTTCCTCTTACACTTGCTATTATTCAGTCCTTGATGGTAGTTGTTGGCGGTGAAAAGTATGCAATTTCACTTGGATCTATTCAGACTATCGAGACAATTGAAAAATCAGATATTAAGCTTGTTCAGAATGAAGAAGTTATTAATCTCAGAGGTATGGTAATTCCTCTTATCAGACTTAATGAAGTTCTTGAGAACGAAAGTCATCCTGTGGACGAAGACAGCAGTGTTGTTGTCATTGTTAAGAAGGGCGATAAGATTGCAGGTCTTGTAATTGATGAACTCATCGGACAGCAGGAAATCGTTATTAAGTCACTTGGTAAGTATATTAAACAGGTTAAGTTCATCAGCGGTGCGACAATCCTTGGCGATGGCGAGGTTGCTCTCATCCTTGATGTTAACGCTTTATTGTAAGGAAGGGAGAGTTAATACTTATGGATCAGCTTAGTTTAATTAATAATAATTTGCCTGATGATGGCGATGAGACCAAAGTTGTTGCAGCTACTCTCCAGTATGTTGTTATTCGCCTTGGTGCAGAGCAGTACGGAATAGACATCAGATTTATTGAGAATATTATCAGAATGCAGCGTGTTACACGCGTGCCCAAGGTAGCTAACTATATCAAGGGTGTAATTAATCTTCGTGGTGAGGTTATTCCCGTAGTGAGTTTGAGACTTAAGATGGGACTTGAAGATGATGAGTATACAAGAGCAACCCGTATAATCATTCTTAAGTCTGAAGGAGAGGAAACCATGGGTGTCCTCGTTGATGAGGTTAAGGAGGTTGTCACTCTTTCTGAAAATGATATTGAGAAGATAGCTCATGACAGTAAGAGTAATAAGCCTATGTTCCTTAGCGGTGTCGGAAAGCATAATAATGAACTTATTTCATTACTTGATCTTAGTATGGTTACTATTGAGGACAATGATTAAGTCAAGTACGAGTGTAACAAGTCAACTTATATTAAAAGGATAAACTGATGAGCGAACTTGATCTTGAAACAGTCACATCGCAATACTACGATGTGTTGAAGGAACTGGGTAATATTGGTGCCGGAAATGCGATGACTGCTTTATCGCAGATGATCGGCAGCAAAATAGATATGAGAGTTCCACAGGTGGAGCTTTTGGATTTTAATGAGCTCGGAACCATAATAGGTGGTGAAGAGCAGATAATGGTAGGTGTTTTCCTCGGAGTAGAGGGAGATATCTCGGGAAGTATGCTGTTCCTATTGGAGCAGTCATCTGCAAAGCATCTCATAAATAAGGTTATGATGGGAATGGGGAGTCCTGACAGTCCTGAATTTACGGAAATGGAATGCTCGGCTATGCAGGAGGTAGGTAATATTATTACCGGTGCATATCTGAATTCACTGGCAATGATTACTAACCTTACGATATTCCCGTCACCGCCATCAATTACAATAGACATGGCTGGGGCTATTTTATCAGTGCCGGCGATTGAGTTTGGCATCTATGGTGATAAGATTCTGATGATTCAGTCACAGTTCTTTGATGAAGTTGAGATTGACGGTTACTTTGTTCTTGTGCCTGATATTGATTCATATGCAAAGATATTGACTGCGTTGGGACTTCCTGTATAGATGATGCGTCTATGTGAATGATATGAGTGAATAATATGAGTGAAATAATTAAGGTGGGCATGGCTGATCTGAAGACATGCATCGCACCCGATGGAGTTACCACTCTTGGACTTGGCTCATGTGTCGGAGTCGCAATCAGAGACACGAGCTGTAAAGTCGGCGGGTTAGCGCATGTTATGCTTCCTGATAGCACTGCCATTAGAAATAGTATAGCAAATATTGCGAAATTTGCAGACACCGGAATTGAGGAACTTGTCAGACAGATGGAAGCTCTGGGAGGATCCAGAAAACGTATGGTTGCAAAGATTGCCGGCGGCGCGACAATGTTCAATTATGCCGGCAAGCCTGATACAATGCAGGTTGGAAATCGCAATGTTGAGGCTGTTAAAAAGAAATTAGAAGAACTTGGAATTCCGATTATTGCTGAGGATACAGGATTAAATTACGGACGAACAGTAATATTTTATCCTGAAAGCGGTGAGTTTCATATCAAGGCTGTGGGCAAGCCACTGTCTATTATTTAGGAGCATTAAGTGTATGAACAGAAAAAATCTTACGCTTATTATGATGCTTGTTGCAGGTCTTGTTACGGTAGTTATTACATATATTATGAACTACTCAATCGTAGCAAAGCTCGGCATTTTGATTGCAGTGTTGGCAGTGTTTTACTTTATCGGATCGATAATAGTAAATGTAATCGAACACTTTGAAAAGCAAAATCAAAAACGTATCGAGGAAGAGGAGCGCGCAGCAAAAGAAGCTGCAGAAGCCGCTCTTGCAACAGATGGAAATGTTGAAGAAAAGAAGTAATTATTTAGTATTATTTGAGAGGAAAGAGGAACGGGTATAATTTCATGGATGAGACCGGAAGAAAAAAACTCTTAGATGAATATACAAAAAGCAGAACACCTGAGATTAGAGAAAAGCTGATTCTTGAATTTGCACCTCTGGTAAAACTTGTTGCCGGCAGACTAAGCATGTATCTGGGATATAATGTTGAGTACGAGGATTTGTGCAGCTACGGTATTTTCGGATTGATTGATGCCATTGATAAGTTTGACTCAATGAAGGAAGTTAAATTTGAGACTTATGCCAGCTTAAGAATCAGAGGCTCTATTTTGGACCAGATTCGTAAAATGGACTGGATTCCCAGAACCATTCGACAGAAGCAGAAGCAGATAGATGCGGTAATCAAGCAGGTAGAGATTGAGAAGGGCAGACAGGCTACTGACGAAGAAATTGCCAAGGGACTGGGTATCAGCGAGGATGAATACTACGACTGGCAGTCTCAAATGAAGATTACAGGCTTGGTTTCTTTGGATGAGTTCATGGAGTCGGGAAGTGATGTGCCGCAGGGAACGGGCGGCGGAACGACAGCTCATTTTGATTCTCCCGAAGAGAATATTGAGAAGCAGGAACTTACCAAAATGCTGGGTGAGGCACTGGAGCTTCTTACAGATAAGGAACAGAAGATTATTAGTTTGTATTATTACGAAGAGCTGACACTTAAGGAAATAGCGAATATTTTGGAAGTGTCTGAATCTCGTGTGTCTCAGTTGCATACAAGAGCTATAGGTAAGATGAGAACCAAGCTTGGTGCATATATGGGAATTTTAACAGACAGATAGAGATATTTAGGGGGACGCTGACCATGCAAAACGCGTATTTTAGATTAGAAAACGTGCAGGGTGGTTTTGGCGTCCATCTTTTTGCACCTAAAGATGGCGGAGAAAAAATAAACGTCCAGGAACTTATCAACTACCTGGATAACCAGAAAATCTCTTATAATCTTAGTGTAGTAAAGGTGGCGGCAGAATCGGGTGAAGATAAAGTTGTGTCTTTGAGTGAAGGGGAATGTCCGAAGGTGGATGAGAGCTATTCCTATATGGCTTCACAGGACGGTATGCTTGCGGTTGCCAAATTTATTCCGGCATCATCTACAGGCAATCGACTTTCATATGATGAGTTCGTCAAGGATATGTCATTCAGAGGCATAAGATATGGTTTACAGGAAAAAATACTCAAACAGCATTTTGAAGGGGATGGCATGTACGGAATTCAGATTCCGGTAGCAAGAGGCCTTAAGCCCAGACATGGAGCAGATGCCAGCATCGAGTACTATTTTAATACTGAACTGAGTGCACATCCTGAACCAAATGAAGACGGATCGGTTGATTATTTTAATCTTAACCTTATTAATCACTGCAAGGAAGGTGACCTGCTTGCAAGACTTATACCTGAAGATCCGGGCGATTATGGAATGACAATCCAGGGCAGCAAAATTAAGCCTCGCGATGTAAAGCATATGTCGCTTCGCTTTGGTAATAATATTTTATTGTCGGAAGATAGAAAAGAACTCTATTCTAAAGTTAACGGACATGTTATGCTTGTTGGCGGAGAAGTGTTCGTATCTAACGTATATCAGGTTGAAAACGTAGATAACAGTACGGGTAATATTACTTATGAAGGCAGCGTACTTGTTACAGGTGTGGTTAACGCAGGATTTGAGGTTCACGCTACCGGAAGTGTAACCGTAAATGGTGTTGTTGAAGGTGCTTTGATTGAGGCCGGCGGAGACATTACCATTGCACGTGGTATGAAGGGCATGGGAAACGGTGTGCTCAGAGCAGGCGGAAACGTTGCCTCTAAGTTTATCGAGAATGCAACTGTTGAAGCAGGCGGTTATATAGATACAGAATCTATTCTTCACAGTAATGTTCAGGCCGGAAGCGATATTAAGGTAACCGGTAAAAAAGGATTCATTGTCGGTGGAAGAGTTCAGGCGGAAAGTGGAGTAGAAGTTCGTACTCTCGGAGCTGTGATGGGCGCAGATACTATTATTGAAGTTGGTGTTAATCCCAAGCTTAAGACTGAATATTTTGCACTGCAGAAGGAAGTTGCAGAGATTGTAAGAACAATCAAGAATGCACAGCCTATTATTCAAAACTTTACCGAGAAAAAGGCAAAGGGTGCAAGGTTTACCGCCGAACAGGTTGAGTATGTTAAGAAGAATATCGAACTAATCGATCAAAAGAAGGTTGAACTTACTAAAAAAAGTGAGAGAATGAAAGAGATTGATGCCGAGACGTCTGTGACAAAGGCGGCATCGGTTGTTGTTACCGGTGAGGTATATCCCGGAACAACTATCATTATCGGTGATGTTTCGATGAAGGTACAGAACAGTTATAAATATTGCAGATTCGAGCGCATTGAAGGAAATGTAAAGATGAGACCGCTGTAACGCTTGAGACTTGCGATTTGATGCTTCTGCCGTATGGGGATGGAGAATTAAGTTATGTCAGGAATGGATATTGCGCCTATTGTAAGGACGCAGGATTTTTCAATAATTAAACAGAATGAAGATGCAAAATCAATGCTTGATCAGAGTCATATAGGACATGCTGTTGAAAAGAAAGAGATTGATGATGCGCAGAATGTTGTAAATACAAACAAAACAGAGTTTTACAACAAAAATCCCGATCCGAGAGAAAAGGGTGGCAATGAATACCACGGTGATGGCGGACGCAAAAGACGGAACGCGAGCAAGGACAGAGTTGTGGTGAAAAATCAAAATGTCGGATTTGATTTTCGAGTATAGCGGTATTATTATAAGTAAGTACGAAAAATTTATAAGGGTTAGGGATTAAAAAATGACAGTTCTTGAAATTATCCTTCTTATATGTGGTGCGGCAGTGTTTGCACTCAGTTTTATTCTCCCCAGCAAGAAGCAGGAGGCTTCGGATGAAGTCCGCACGATGATTGAGGAGGAAGTAAAGAAGAAAGTAACCGAAGAGGTTGAAGGAATCAAGAAGCATGTTGACGGCGTTGTTGATGAAGCTGTTGAATATGCGCAGGAAAAGACAGAGAGAAGTCTCGAGAGAATTTCCAACGAAAAGATTATGGCTGTAAACGAGTATTCGGATACAGTGCTTGAGGAGATTAACAAGAATCATAAAGAGGTTATGTTCCTCTATGATATGCTCAATGATAAGCATGACAGCCTTGTTAATGCAGTATCTGAGGCCGGCAGAGTTATCAATGAGGCTAAGGAGAGCACTCTTAAGGCAAATGAGGCTGCTGTTGCTGCCAAGGAAAGCACATTGATTGCTAATGAAGCAACCAATGCAATTAAGCTTAGTACCAAGGAAGCTGCGGAGACTGTGAATACATTCAGATCACTTTCACCCGACAGTATTGTTATGCCTGAATTTGATATTTCGCAGGTTCTTAAGTACAGCCAGAATCATGTGGTTAATCTTTCAAATATGCAGGTTGGCATGACTGAAGTTGTACATACAGATGCTGTCACAGAGTCTGTGGCTAAAGCAACTGAGGAAACTGCCGGAGTATATAATGCAGAGGTTAATGTTAAATCCGGTATGGATGATAAGGCTTTAGCTGCTGATAATAAAGTTTCTGATAAGAAAGTTTCTGATAATAAATCTTCCGATAAAAATAATTCTGATAAGAAGAATTCAGGGGAAGCTGATAAGACAACTGAGTCAGCCGGAAATAAAGCCGACGCCTCACAGAAAGAGACTGTTAATGCGACCGAGGAATCTGCCGCTAAAACTGCGCAGGGTGCTGAGGAAAATGCCGGAGGCAAGGTTAGAACACTTAAGTGGGCTACTTATGCAATGCAGCAGGCTGATGCCGCATATGATAACAATAATGCTAAGCAGGAGGAAGTACCTGCAGGAAGCCTGAGCGCCAGTACCGAAGAAGAAAGAGCCGTGATTCAGGAGGCTATTCTCAAACTCCATGATGCGGGAAAGACCGATGTGGAGATAGCCCGTTCATTGGATATGGGTGTTGGTGAGGTATCGTTAATCATTGGTCTTCGTGGCAAGGAATAATAATGAAGGATGATTGAGACGATAAATTTGTGTAAATTGCGGAGCTGATAATGGATAGCAAGTTAAAGATATATTTGCGAGGATTAGGAATCGGAATCATTGTTACTGCTTTAATCCTTGCGATTGCCAATTTGAATAAGAATAACAAAGCCATGACTGATGCAGAAATAATTGCCAGGGCACAGGAGCTTGGTATGGTTAATGCCAACTCTTATTCTCTGACTGATGCTGAGAATGATAAAAATTCTGCAAATGATGGCCAGACTGCAGGCACCCAGACTACAGATGATCAGAATACTGAGCAGGCCGGAGATAATCAGGATGGAAACGCACAGGATTCCGATGATCAGACTGCAGATGGACAGGATGCAGACAACCAGGATGGACAGAATGATGGTGATCAGGATTCTGCACAGAATGGTGATGACGGAAACGACGATACTCAGAGCACTGACGCAGATCAAGGAAGTGATACTCAGTCAGGTGATGATGCGCAGGGCGGAGACGATGCTGATACTCAGACAGGTGATGATGCTCAGAATGCCGGCGAGGTTGAAGAAATAAGCATCACCGTTGCGGCAGGTTCCGGATCAGAATCACTGGCGGCATCTCTTAAAAGTGCCGGACTTATCGAAGATTCCAAGGATTTTAATACCTATATGGTTGATAACGGATACAGCAGAAAGATTCGTGTAGGTACCTTTAAGATTCCGGTTGGCTCTACATATGAAGAGATTTGTAAAATCGTAACAGGTACTAAGTAGCAGTGGAAACATGGAACTGATAAAAGAACATGATTATAAAGATTATATAGTAACCGGAACAATCGGATTCAGACCTTCAGTGAGGGCAATCATAATAAGAGGGGATAAGCTTGCTATGGTATATTCCGAGAAGCTTAAACACTATCTTTTTGCCGGTGGTGGAATAGATGAAGGCGAAACCATGGAGGAGGCTTTGGTCCGTGAAGTTAGGGAGGAACTGGGACTGGAGGTTATTCCGGAGACTATTTCTGAGTATGGATTAATCGTACGTAAAGAAAAAGGAAAAAAGGACGATTTGTTTATACAGGAGAACTACTTTTTTATTTGTGATGTAAAGGATGAAGTTGGGGCTCAGAAGCTGGATATCTATGAGGCTGAGGAAGAGTATGTACTCAAATGGGTTACCCCGGAGGAAGTACTCGATACGAATTTGAATTATAATCACGCCGAACAAGAAAACGCACCATATCGCAAGCGATTGATGGAGAGACAAAATTGGTTGGTGGAACGACTTATATCGGAAGGTCGTTTTAGGTGATGTCTTGAGTAACTTGTGACATCATAGTTGTTTGCGATACTGAATTGTTATAAGAATTTAAATTCATTGTTGACTATACGGGAATATTTTGTTATGATGTGTAGCGGACTTGTTTTATACAAGTTACGAAAATAACCCAATCAGTCAATTACTTGGGACTGAAGGGAGGTCAGAAAAGCATGTCAAGCGTTATCGTAAAAGAGAATGAGTCTCTGGACAGCGCACTTCGCCGCTTCAAGAGAAGCTGTGCAAAGGCCGGCATCCAGCAGGAGATTCGTAAGCGTGAGCATTACGAGAAGCCCAGCGTAAGACGTAAGAAGAAGTCTGAAGCTGCAAGAAAGCGTAAGTTTAACTAATACGAATAATCAAGCCCCTGGCTCTATGTCAGGGGCTTTTTTCAATAATATAAATATGATGAAAGATATTATTCTGGCTGTAGTGCTGTTGATAATACTGGCCCTTATATGGGTTGCTATTTTTGATACCAACAGATTTACGGTCAGCAATTATAAATATAAAAACAGAAAAATAAAAAAGCCTTTCAGAGCTGTGGTGATTTCGGACCTTCATAATAAAAAGTACGGTCCGAACAATGACAGGCTTGTGGAAGCTGTTCGAAAAGAACATCCCGATATTGTACTTATTGCGGGTGATATAATGAACGGACATCCTTCGGCTGATTTAGAAACTGCATTTGAACTCTTAGGAAAATTGGCACCGGAGTTCCCGATTTATTACGGAAACGGTAATCATGAGACTCGTATGAATCTTTACAGAGAGGATTACGGTAACAGATATGATGAGTTTACTGATAAGTTGAAGGAACTGAATATTCATCATCTTGTTAATTCGCGAGAAATACTGGATGAATACGGTGTTGAGATTATAGGCTTGGATCTTGCAAGAAATCATTATATAAGGTTTAAGCCGGAAACCATAGAAAAAGGCGAACTGGATAAGTGCCTTGGAAAGCCCGATTCAAAAAAGTACTCAATTTTGATTGCACATAATCCGTACTTTTTTAAGGATTATGCAGAATACGGGGCTGATCTTGTCCTTTCGGGACATGTCCATGGAGGCATAGTCAGAATACCTATTATTAATAAAGGCGTTTTGTCTCCCAACATAGCGTTCTTTCCAAAGTATGATGGGGGAGAATTTACCGAAGGTAAAGCTTCGATGGTGGTATCGCGTGGGCTCGGAGCGCACACATTGCCGTTTAGAATGTTTAATCCGGGCGATTTGGTTGTAATTGATTTTGAAAGATAGACAGACTTGCTACTATATTAGATTATACATATAATAAATTTATGGCTATTCCTGTTAAATTAGAGGTGTTTGAGGGCCCGCTGGACCTGCTACTACACCTGATTGAGAAAAATAAAATAGATATCTATGATATTCCGATTGTAGAGATTACTGAGCAGTATCTTGAGTATATTAAGCAGATGCCGTCGAGAGATATGAACGTCATGAGCGAGTTCTTGGTAATGGCGGCTACGCTTGTAGATATTAAGTGTAAGATGCTTTTGCCGCCCGAGGTGGATGAAGAAGGAGAGGAAATCGATCCCAGATCCGAACTCGTGGAAAAACTGCTTGAGTATAAGATGTATAAGTATATGTCTTTGGAGCTTAAAGATCTTCAGTTGGAAGCGGCGAATGTTTATTATCGCTCGAAGAAGCTGCCTAAGGAAGTTACTTCCTATGTACCTCCGGTAGATTATGATGAACTTATCGGTGATATGAACCTGTCGAAATTGCATGAGCTGTTTAAGACAATCATCCGAAGACAGGAGAGCAGAATCGATCCTATCCGCAGTCAGTATGGAAATATTGAAAAGGAAGAGATCGATATGGATATTAAGCTTTTGTATGTGAGAGCTTTTGTCCAGACACACAAGACATTTAGTTTTACAAGCCTTCTGGAAAAGCAGAAAAGCAAGGCGGAACTGATAGTAACTTTTATGATTATTCTTGAAATGATGCATGACGGTGATATTACTATCACACAGAATGAATTGTTTGATGATATAATTATAACTTCAAATATCGCGTAATTAGTTTGCAATAAGGATAGATATACAATGGATAAGAATGCTGCAAAGGCGGTGCTCGAGGGTATTCTCTTTTCGATGGGTGATGCTATCGATTTGGGAAGACTGGCCGAGACCATTGAGGAAGATAAAAGAAAAACACGTAAGATTCTCGAAGAGATGGCAGAAGAGTATCAAAACGAAGGCAGGGGAATAATGCTTACCTGGTTTGAAGATAAGGTACAGCTTTGTACTAAGCCGGAAATATATGATTATCTTATTAAGATTGCCAAGAATGCTCCAAAGTTTACGTTGTCAGATACTGTGCTTGAGACATTATCAATCATCGCTTACAAGCAGCCTGTTACCAGAGTAGAGGTTGAGAAGGTGAGAGGTGTTTCAAGTGATTTTGCGATTAATAAATTGCTTGAGTATGATTTGATTCAGGAACTCGGAAGACTGGATGCGCCCGGAAGACCTTTGCTTTTTGGCACGACAGAGCAGTTCTTGAGATGTTTTGGAGTTCATAGTCTCGATGATCTTCCGGAGCTTAATCCGGTTCAGATCGAAGAGTTTAAGAAGCAGGCGGAAGAAGAGGTTCAGGTTAAACTGAACATATAGTTATCCGCAACCTAAGTACATACCATGTACAACAAAGGTGTTGTGAGACCGCGGATACGCAAAGAATGATAAATATTGATAAAAAAACGATGCGATTTGCTCTATGCGAGTCGCATTTTTTATGTTATTATAACAGAGATTGTGATGATGGGGTAATTTGTGATTTTTTTTGCAAAATGCAATGCTTATAGCAGATTTTGTATGATGCAGATGGCACGAATACAATATCATCAGAAATTACATGTACTGCAATTTTATTGCAACCGTATAAATTTTTTATGGAGGTTAGGAACCTATGAGTACTACTTTAGGAGCGAGCGGACGTATTAATGCCCTGCTCGATGACAACAGTTTCGTTGAAATCGGCGGCCTTGTAACAGCAAGAGCTACAGACTTCAATATGAAACCGACTGAAACACCTTCTGACGGCTGCGTAACAGGCTACGGAACAATTAATGAAAGCCTCGTTTACGTATACAGTCAGGATGCATCTGTTCTTGGCGGAACAATCGGTGAGATGCACGCACGTAAGATCGTTAATATCTATGATCTTGCTATGAAAATGGGAGCTCCTGTAATCGGATTTATCGATTGCGCAGGTCTCAGACTTCAGGAAGCTACTGACGCACTTAATGCATTTGGTCAGGTTTACGCTAAGCAGGTAGCTGCATCAGGCGTTATTCCCCAGATTACTGCAATTGTTGGTACTTGTGGCGGCGGACTTGCTCTTTTCCCTACACTTACCGATTTTACTTACATGCTTGAGAAGGATGGAAAGCTTTTTGTAAATGCTCCCAATGCTCTTGCAGGTAATACAACTGCTAAGAATGATACTTCAAGCGCTGCATTCCAGTCAGCTGAGGCAGGTCTTGCAGATGTAGTGGCAGATGAAGATGAGCTTTTCGATAAGATCAGAAGCCTTGTAGATTTCCTTCCTGCCAATAATTTTGATGTAAATGATGTAGAGTGCACTGACGATCTCAACCGTACTTTCGACGGACTTGAGGGATTTGTTGGTGATACTGCCGAGGCTCTTAAGGTTATCGCAGATGACAGCGACTTCCTTGAGGTTAAGGCTGCTTATGCACCTGAGATGGTTACCGGATTCATCAGACTTGATGGTGTTACCATTGGTGCTGTAGCTAACAGAACCGAGATTCTTCCCGATGAGGATTCTGAGGGCAAGAAGTTTGATGCGGTTCTTACCGCTGCAGGATGCGAGAAGGCTGCAGAGTTCATTAACTTCTGTGATGCTTTTGAAATTCCTGTACTTTCACTTACCAACGTTACCGGATATGAAGCAACCGTTGCTTCAGAGAAGGTTATTGCCAAGGCTGCTGCTAAGCTTGCTGCTGCATTTGCAAGTGCTTCAGTTCCCAAGGTTAACGTAGTAATCGGTAAGGCTTTCGGTACCGCTGCAAATGTTATGAACTCTAAGGCAATCGGCGCTGATATCACAATGGCATGGCCTAATGCACAGATCGGAACCATGGACAGCAAGCTTGCTGCCAAGATTATGTACCAGGGACAGGGCTCTGATGTTATCGACCAGAAGGCAAAAGAGTACGAAGAGCTTACTCTCAATGTTACAAGTGCTGCAAGAAGAGGCTATGTAGATCAGATTGTAGAGCCTGCAGATACCAGAAAGTATGTTATCGGCGCATTTGAGATGCTTCTTTCAAAGCAGGATATCGCATTTGATAAAAAGCATGTAACTGTATAAGAAAGGTGGGCAATCATGAAGAAGATTACTATCTTTGTCGCTGCAGTATTATGTGCAATCGGACTTACTGCATGCGGAAGCAAAGAGCAGTACAGTGAATATCAGCAGACCAAGATTGATGCGGCAGAGTCAAATGTTACCTCTATTATCAAAATTCTTGAGTATTCTGTTGATGGTACACTTGATGCTTACTACGGAACAGTCATTCCCTGGGATGAGTACACCATGGAAGAGGTTGCCGGCACTGCAAGAAGCATAATGGGTACTGAGGCTGATGGTTATGGATTCTACAATGCATACACCAGTTTTAAGTCAGCTCAGGATACTCTTGGTTCAATCCAGAATATCGATACCGATAAGATGGATGCGGTAGCAAATGAAGAACAGATTATTATTACTGTTCCTGTTACCTGTGCTAACGGTGATGCAACTGTAGAGATTATTTTCTCTAATGATCAGTTCCTTAAGCTTGAATCTGCATCAATCACTCAGAACTTCACAATGGCTGAGAAGATGGAAAAGGGTGCACTTAATACTCTTATCGGTATCAGCACCGTATTCATCGTACTTATTCTTATCTGTCTTTTGATTTCATGCTTTGGAATTATTCCTAAGATTCAGAAATCAATCGCAGATGGCAAGAAGGCTAAGGAAGAAGAGAAGAGTGCTACTGAGAAGAGCATTGATAATGCTGTAAATCAGATTATTGCAAATGAAACTGTTGATGAGAGCGACGATCTTGAGCTTGTAGCTGTTATCGCTGCAGCTATTGCTGCATACGAAGGATCTGCTACTACCGAGGGATATGTAGTACGTTCGATTCGCAGAAGAAGATAAAGCATTTCCGTTCGGAAAATGTCAAATGCCTAAGGGCATGAATCTAAACTTTATAATTATTTTTAATATAATTGGAGGAAATAAAAATGAAGAACTATACAATTACCGTAAACGGAAATGTATATGATGTTGTAGTAGAAGAGGGTGCAACCTCTGGTGCTCCCGTAGCAGCAAAGGCTCCTGCAGCTCCTAAGGCAGCTCCCAAGGCAGCAGCTCCCGCAGCAGCACCTAAGGCAGCAGCCGGCGCTGGTTCTGTAAAGGTTGAGGCCGGTGCAGCAGGTAAGGTATTCAAGGTTGAGAAGAAGGTTGGCGATGCTGTAAAGAAGGGCGACGCTGTTATCATCATCGAGGCTATGAAGATGGAAATCCCCGTAGTTGCTCCCCAGGATGGTACTGTTGCAAGTATCGATGTAGCTGTTGGTGATGCTATCGAGGCAGGCGCTACTCTTGCAACTTTGAACTAATCGACTGTTAATGTAACTTTGGAGGTTAACTTATGGCTTACATAGGCTCTACAATGAGCAACCTGCTTCATCAGACAGCATTCTTCAGTCTTACATGGGGAAATTTCCTGATGATCCTTGTTGCCTGCTTTTTCCTTTATCTGGCAATACGCCACGAATTTGAGCCGCTCCTTCTTGTACCCATTGCATTCGGTATGCTCCTGGTAAATATTTATCCTGACATTATTCGAAGTGCAGAGAGTGCAGCCAACGGACAGGGCGGTCTTCTGTATTACTTCTACATGCTCGATGAGCTTGCAATTCTTCCTTCACTCATTTTCATGGGTGTAGGTGCAATGACAGACTTCGGTCCCCTCATTGCAAACCCTAAGAGCTTTCTTCTCGGAGCTGCTGCACAGTTCGGTATTTTTGCAGCATACTTCGGAGCTATTGCACTCGGCTTTAATGATAAGGCTGCAGCAGCAATTTCAATCATCGGCGGAGCAGATGGTCCTACATCAATCTTCCTTGCCGGTAAACTTGGACAGACATCACTTCTCGGACCTATCGCGGTAGCAGCATATTCATATATGTCGCTGGTTCCTATTATCCAGCCCCCTATTATGAAGCTTCTTACTACCAAGAAGGAAAGAGCAATCAAGATGGGTCAGCTTCGTCCTGTATCTAAGCTTGAGAGAATTCTGTTCCCTATCGTAGTTACTATCGTTGTATGTCTCCTTCTTCCTACCACAGCTCCCCTCGTTGGTATGCTGATGCTCGGAAATCTTTTCAAGGAGTCAGGCGTTGTAAGACAGCTCACCGAGACTGCTTCAAACGCACTTATGTACATCGTTGTTATTCTCCTCGGAACTTCAGTAGGTGCTACTACCAGTGCTGAGTCATTCCTTAACGCAAGCACACTTAAGATCGTAGTTCTCGGTCTTGTTGCTTTCGCATTTGGTACAGCTGCAGGTGTTCTCTTCGGAAAGCTCATGTGTGTTGCGACCAAGGGTAAGGTAAATCCTCTCATTGGATCAGCAGGCGTATCTGCGGTTCCTATGGCGGCCCGTGTATCTCAGAAGGTTGGTGCTGAAGCAGATCCTTCAAACTTCCTTCTCATGCATGCAATGGGACCCAATGTTGCCGGCGTTATCGGTACTGCAGTTGCAGCCGGTACATTCATGGCAGTATTCGGAGTATTCTAAATCAGGGTATTGTCGAAGAAGCATTTCTAAAATGAAAGTAATACTTTGATTTGTTAGTAAATTACTTTTTTTGAAAACAACTATTTACAGCTGAATGATTTGATATGCATAAGCCGACAATCCACAGCGTCGGTACTTGGCGAGGTTCTTTCGAGCCTAGTACCGTTACGCGAGGACATTAGCGAAAGCGTGTCGGCGTTGCAATCAAATTGATTCGGCGTCACTAGGATAGATTCCTAGAATTCATATACAACTTGAAAGGATTACGATAATGGCAGATATTGAAAAGAAACCCATTAAGATAACAGAGACTATCCTTCGTGATGCACATCAGTCTCTTATCGCTACAAGAATGCCTACCGAGTTCATGCTTCCCATCGTTGAGAAGATGGATAAAGTTGGATATCACAGTGTTGAGTGCTGGGGCGGAGCTACTTTCGATGCTTCACTCAGATTCCTTAAGGAAGATCCCTGGGAGAGACTTCGTAAGCTCCGTGACGGATTTAAGAACACTCAGCTTCAGATGCTTTTCCGTGGACAGAACATCCTTGGATACCGTCCTTATGCAGATGACGTAGTAGACGCTTTCGTTGAGAAGTCAGTTGCAAACGGAATTGATATTATCAGAATTTTTGACTGCCTTAACTACATGCCTAACCTTCAGGAAGCAGTAAACGCTACCAATAAGGTTAAGAAGCAGGAAGGCAGAGGACATGCACAGGTTGCATTGTCTTATACCCTTGGCGATGCTTATACTCTTGAGTATTGGGCAAACATGGCTAAGCAGATTGAGGAGATGGGTGCAGATTCTATCTGCATTAAGGATATGGCAGGTCTTCTTGTTCCTTACAAGGCAACTGAACTTGTAAAGGCAATGAAGGAGAACACCAAGCTTCCTATCCAGCTCCACACTCACTACACTTCAGGTGTTGCTGCAATGACTTACCTTAAGGCAGTTGAGGCAGGTGTTGATGTAATCGATACCGCAATGTCTCCTTTTGCTATGGGTACTTCACAGCCTGCTACCGAAGTTATGGTTGAGACCTTTAAGGATACCCCTTATGACACCGGATTTGATCAGGATCTTCTTGCAGAGATCGCTGACTACTTCGCTCCCTACAGAGATGAGTGCCTCAAGTCAGGACTTCTTTCTCCCAAGGTTCTCGGAGTTAACATCAAGACCCTTCTTTATCAGGTACCCGGCGGAATGCTCTCTAACATGGTTAGCCAGCTCAAGGAGCAGAATGCAGAAGATAAGTATCGTGAAGTTCTTGAGGAGATTCCTCGCGTACGTAAGGATCTCGGTGAGCCCCCTCTTGTTACTCCTTCATCACAGATCGTTGGTACACAGGCTGTATTTAACGTACTTATGGGTGAGAGATACAAGATGGCTACCAAGGAGACTAAGGCAGTTCTTCGCGGTGAGTACGGTCAGACCGTTAAGCCTATGAACCAGGAAGTTATCGATAAGGTTATCCCCGGTGAGAAGAGACTTACCGGACGTTTCGCAGATAATCTTGAGAACGAGATGGATAAGCTTGAGAGCGAGATGAAGGAATACAAGCAGCAGGATGAGGACGTTCTTTCATATGCATTGTTCCCTCAGGTTGCTACTGACTTCTTCAAGTATCGTCAGGCTCAGCAGGAGAAGGTTGATGAGACCATCGCTGATACCAAGAACGGCGCATACCCTGTTTAATTTGAGCTAATCGAATAAAGAACAAATAAACGAATTAACCGCTCGGGTCATATGGCCTGAGCGGTTTTTGTGTAACAGGAATTGCTTTCTTTTTATAATTGAAAATAAATGATATAATAAATACATATGACCTTTGAAATTAACCTGTGAGTGGCATTGATACAAATATAAAGGGGAAAGTATGGCGAGAAAAGAGACTGTTACAATTCAGATGATACTGGATACCGCATTTGAAATGGTCAAAACAGAAGGTTTTGAAAGCATTACAGCCAGAAGAGTGGCGAGTGCTGTGGGATGCTCTACACAGCCGGTTTTCAGAGTCTTTAAGAATATGAGTGAGCTGCAGAGTGCAGTTTATTTTCGTGCGATTCGATATTTTCAGGAATATATTGATACGGTTAAAAAAGTAAGTGACATTCCATTTGTAAATCTCGGCCTGGCGTACATATCGTTTGCACGCGAGGAACAGAATTATTTCAAGCTCCTTTTTGTCAACGGTATTCCCGAAGGAAAGAGCATGTATGAAATAATCAATGGCCAGGATGGTAAGGTGTCTGCTGAAATTAATAAGTCCAGAACCTTGGGATGCGATGAACCGGCAGAGATGTTTATGAGAATGTGGATATTTATTCACGGTTCAGCATGTATGACACTCACAGGGGATTACGATCTTGAGGATGATGAGACGGTCATGCTCCTGGAAAGATCATATGAGGCATTTAAAAAGAGTTAACCTGCGTCAATTAATGAAGTGTGTTAATTTGTGAAAAAATGAGTTGGTTATGGAAAATGATATTTTATTTACAATTCGTGAAAAAATGCCTCGCATGAGTAAGAGCCATCGAAAGATTGCGCAGTATGTTTTGGAACATTATGATGAGGCTGCGTTCGATACTGCGGCAAAGATCGGAAAACGAATCGGTGCCAGTGAGTCTACGGTAGTGCGTTTTGCTGTGGCTATAGGTTATGCAGGATATCCTGAATATCAAAAGGCGCTGGGAGATGCGTTGCGTAACCGCCTGTCCGGAGTTAAAAAACTGGATGAACAATACGGTCAGAATACGCAGGCAGAACTAATCAGAAAGGCTATGACTTCTGATATTACCAATATCCAGAAGACGATAGAGAATATATCGCCAACTGAATTTGAGAAGGCGATAAATATGATTTTGGATGCAGAGAACGTATTTGTAGTCGGACTTCTCGGAAGTAAGCTGCCTGCGGCGTTTTTGTGTCATTATCTTAAATTGGCTCGTAAAAATATAGTTTTGATTGATAGTGATTCGGCGGAAGATATCATAGAAAAGCTAATGAATATCGGTGAAAATGATTGCCTTATAGGAATAAGTTTTCCTGAATATTCCGAAAAAACAGTTAAGGCAATGGAGATAGCCTGTGACAGAAAGGCAAATGTCATTGCGGTGACAGATGATGAAAAGTCGCCGGTTAATATGTATTCGGTTTGTGCACTTTATGCGAGAAGTAATTCGGTGTCGGTGGTTAACTCGTTAGTAGCACCGATGAGCCTTATTAATGCAATGGCTGTATCAGTGTGCGTTAAGAGACAGGATGAAGTTGGTAATAATATCAGTGAGATTAAGGCATTACTTGATGTGTACAAATATCCTGAGATAAATACAACGGGCTGATGCCTGGTATAAGAGGATTGGAATGAGCAAGGTAATTGTAGTCGGCGGAGGAGCTGCAGGAATGATGGCGGCAATAGCTGCCGGAAAAAACGGCAATTCGGTCGAAATCTATGAAAAGAACGAAAAGCTTGGAAAAAAACTGTTTATAACCGGAAAAGGCAGATGTAACGTTACAAATGCAGCGGATATGGAGACTCTGCTAAATAACGTGGTTCATAACCGGAAGTTTTTATACAGTGCATTTTACGGGTTTGATAATATGGCTGTCTGCGATATGCTTGAAGAAGCAGGATGTAAGCTTAAAACCGAACGTGGTGACAGAGTTTTTCCTGAATCGGATCATTCATCTGATGTTATCAAGGCACTGGAAAAGCTATTACAAAAATATCATGTGTCGGTACATCTAAAATCGGAAGTAAGCGCAATTATCACAGAAGATGGTGAGGCTAAAGGGATTAAGCTTTCTGACGGTAAAAAAGTTACGGCAGATGCTGTGATAGTATGCACCGGCGGATATACTTATCCGTTAACAGGATCTACAGGAGACGGATATAAATTTGCTAAATCGAGCGGACATACTGTGACAGATCTCGCACCTTCACTTGTTCCTTTTGAAACTGCTGAAAAGTGGGTTGCGGATTTGATGGGATTGTCTCTTAAAAATGTTAATCTCACAATGGTCAGCGGGAAAAAGAAGCTTTATGATGGCTTTGGTGAAATGCTTTTTACTCATTTTGGAATAAGTGGGCCATTGGTTCTGACCGCGAGCTGTTATTATGATGACAAAAAGTATCCTGACTGCAAGGTAATTATAGACCTTAAGCCGGCGCTCTCGCTGGAACAGCTTGATAAGCGATTGGTTCGTGAATTCGAGGCGAATGTTAATAAGCAGTTTGTAAATGCTTTATCGGGACTTTTGCCATCAAAGATGATACCTGTAATGGTGGAGTTATCCGGAATACCTGCCGATAAAAAGATACATGATATTACAAAGCAGGAAAGAACTGATTTTGCGGCGCAGTTAAAGCATGTGGAGCTTAATATTACAGGAACCCGAGGGGTAGCAGAGGCTATTATAACAAGAGGTGGCGTAGCTGTTAAGGAAGTGGATCCGGGTACTATGGAGTCTAAGACAGTAAAGGGACTTTATTTTGCGGGAGAACTTCTTGATTTGGATGCGGTAACCGGAGGATTTAATCTTCAAATTGCGTGGTCAACCGGATATGCTGCCGGAAACAGTATTGAATAATTAACTAAGGAGAAAAACAATGGCATTTAATGTTGCAATAGACGGACCTGCAGGTGCGGGAAAAAGTACAATCGCTAAGGCGGTGGCTAAAAACAGAGGACTTATTTATGTTGATACCGGAGCAATGTATCGCGCAGTTGCATTATATATTTTGAGAACCGGTACCGATGCGAATGATACCGAAGCCGTAGCAAAGGTATGTGTAGGTGCTGATATTACTATCGCATATGAGGACGGAGTGCAGGTTGTATATCTTAATGGCGAAAATGTAAATGCATTTTTAAGAACCGAAGAAGTGGGAAATATGGCTTCAAAAACTTCGGCTATTCCTGCTGTCAGAGCGCATCTTTTGAATCTTCAGAAGAATCTTGCGGCTAATAATGACTGTATTATGGATGGAAGAGATATCGGTACTGTGGTTCTTCCCAATGCGCAGCTTAAGGTATTTTTGACTGCGAGCAGTGAAGTAAGAGCCAAGAGAAGATATGATGAGCTTACAGCTAAGGGCGAGCAGGCTGATTTTGATAAGATAAAGGCAGATATTGAGCAGCGAGATTATCAGGACAGCCATCGTGAGATCGCACCCTTAAAACAGGCAGATGATGCTGTGCTCGTGGATTCGTCAGATATGACTATTGATCAGGTTATAGCAAGAATCAGCGAACTTTGTGATGAGAAGGCGTAAGGATAAAAATGGAAGTAAGAATGGCAGAACACGCCGGCTTTTGTTTTGGCGTTAAGCGCGCGGTGGATACTGTTTATGAGCAGGTAGGAAACGGCAAAAAAATATATACCTACGGACCGATTGTTCATAACGAAGAAGTTGTTAAAGACATGGAAAAGCAGGGCGTATGTGTGATCGCAGATGAATCAGCTCTTGATTTACTTGAAATGCAGAGCGATGCAATTGCGGTTGTCAGAGCGCACGGTGTTTCCGAGAGGGAATATAACAAGCTTGCTGATAAAGGCTTTGAGATAGTAGATGCAACATGTCCGTTTGTAAAGAAAATACATAAGATTGCAATTGAACAGGAAGAGCAGGGCCGCAGAGTTCTTATTGCGGGAGACCCGGAGCATCCGGAGATAAAGGGAATAATAGGATGGTGCAAGGGACCCGTAAAAGTCTTTAAAACAGTGGAAGAAGCAGAGGATTTTGTACCTGAAAACGGTATTAATTATGTTCTTTTGGCCCAAACTACATTTCAGGTTAAGAAATTTAAAGAGATTGTTGATTTATTTGCAAAAAAAGAGTACAATATCTACGTTGTGAATACAATCTGTAATGCGACAGAGGAAAGACAACGGTCGGCCGCAGAATTAGCGCAGAAGGCCGACGCTATGATTGTTATAGGTAGCAACGGCAGTTCGAATACACGTAAATTGTATGAGATCTGCAGGGAACGTTGCGAGAACACTTATTACATTCAGACACTGGATGACTTGCATCTGGTCTTACCTGATACTACTGAATTGGTGGGCATTACTGCGGGGGCTTCCACCCCACAAAATATAATAGAGGAGGTTCAAAATAATGTCAGAGGAACTTACTTTTGAACAAATGCTGGAAGGTTCATTAAAAACAATACATACAGGAGAGATAGTAGAAGGTACAGTTATCAATGTTAAGCCTGAAGAGATTATTCTCAACATTGGCTACAAGTCAGACGGTATTCTTACTAAGTATGAATATACCAATGATAACAGCGTAGACCTTACTGCTGTTGTAAAGGTTGGAGATACTCTTGAGGTTAAGGTTCTCAAGGTTAGCGACAGCGACGGACAGGTTCTTGTAACTTACAAGCGTCTTCAGCAGGAGCGCGGAAGCAAGAAGATTGAGGATGCTTTCAATAACAAGGAAGTACTCAAGGCTACCGTTTCTCAGGTTCAGGATGGCGGACTTACCGTAATCGTTGACGAGACCAGAATCTTTATTCCTGCAAGTCTTGTATCTGATTCTTATGAGAGAGATCTCTCTAAGTATAAGGATCAGGAGATCGAGTTTGTTGTTATCGAGTTCAACCCTCGCAAGAGACGTTGCATCGGTGACAGAAAGCAGCTTCTTGCAGCAAAGAAGGCTGAACTTCAGAAGGAGCTTTTCGACAAGATTCACGAGGGTGATGTTGTAGAAGGTACCGTAAAGAACGTTACCGATTTCGGCGCATTCATCGATCTTGGCGGAGCAGATGGACTCCTTCATATTTCTGAGATGAGCTGGGGCCGTGTTGAGCATCCTAAGAAGACCTTTAAGATTGGTGACAAGGTTACCGTTCTTGTTAAGGAAATCAACGGAAGCAAGATTGCACTTTCACTTAAGTTTGATGATCAGAATCCTTGGAAGGATGCTGCAGAGAAGTTCGCAATCGGCAATGTAGTAACCGGTAAGGTTGCTCGTATGACTGATTTCGGTGCTTTCATTGAGCTCGAGAACGGAGTAGATGCACTTCTTCACGTTTCACAGATTTCAAAGGATCACATCGAGAAGCCCGGTGATGTTCTTGCTGTAGGTCAGGAAGTAACTGCTAAGATCGTTGACTTCAACGAGGCAGATCACAAGATTAGCCTTAGCATCAAGGCTCTTACTGCTCCCGAACCTAAGAAGGATGACAATGCAGACGTTGTTTCAGTAGATATCGACGCTGTAATCGCTTCAGAGGAAGAGTAATTTTCAATTAAGAGATTATTAAAGACGGTTGCTGAATTAAGCAACCGTCTTTTTGTGTAATAGAAAATTATTGTAAAATGTGGTAAGATTATAAAAAAATAGGCATTTTCAAATGAATGCGAGGATACATCCTAATGGAATTCGATTACGAATATTTCAAAAAAGAAATATTAAAGCTGACTCAGATAGACTTAAATGCATATAAAGAGCGTCAGATGAAGCGTAGAATTGATACGCTCATAGGTAAACGTGGTATTGTGGGATATGATAACTATGTTGATGCATTAAAGACTGATGCCGAGATTTTTGACGAGTTCATTAATTATATTACCATTAATGTTTCTGAGTTTTACAGAAACCCTGAACAGTGGGAATATATGGACAGTATTGTGTTCCCGGAATTGATTAAGCGATTTGGAAACAATCTAAAAATATGGAGTGCTGCTTGCTCTACCGGAGATGAACCGTATTCACTTGTTATGGCTCTGTCTAAGCATATACCACTCGATAATATTAAAATTTATGCTACTGATCTGGATAAGACAGTAATTGCCAAGGCAAAAACGGGCCTCTATGATGCTAAGAGTATTGAGGCTGTACCTGATGAGTTTAAGAGCAAATATTTTACTAAAGTGGGACCGTCGTACAAGATTGCGGATGAGATAAAAGAAAGAGTTGAATTTCATCAGCATAATCTGTTAAATGATCAGTATCCGACAGATTATCATTTTATTGTATGCCGAAATGTTTTGATATATTTTACCGATGAGGCTAAGGATGAGATATTTAGAAAATACTATAAGTCATTGAAGAATGGTGGAATGTTATTTATTGGAAGTACTGAGCAGATAATTAACTACAAGGAAATCGGATATGTAAGAAAGAATTCATTCTTTTATGAGAAACCATAAAATGGTATTGGACTTATATTGATGAAGTTGTGGGAAAATAAAGAAGAAAGTTATTTCAATTTAATCTTGTTCCAATGACGGTAACAGATTAATAAAAAGACCTCAGATGCATGAGGATATGTTCTACGTGTTGTTAAGACATATCGAGTAATGCATTTGAGGTCTTTGTTTTAATTTTTATATGATGATTATTTATGAAACGCTTAGTATGAAGTAACAATCATTGCTAAAACGTGATTGGCATACTTGGTAAATGCAGCTCTGTCACGCTTTAATTCATCTGTTAGCTCGAAGAAAATATCTTTGCTCTTATATTCGCGGCGGAATATAGGCTCGAACTCGTTGCTCCACATTTGAAGATATCTGGATTCTTTTCTGGTATAGCAGGTTGCAGCAGTGGCCTGAACACGATGATCCAGATCAACAAAGCTTGCTACTGACTTGTGAAGTGCTACATCCTCATCAGGGAGATAGTAGTAGTCTTGATGGTTGGCATAGAAGTATTTCATTTCTTCTGTGTAAATAGGAACTCTTAGACTACCGGTAGTGCCTTCGCCTTTGAAATAGCAATTGTTGGCATGTGCTGATACAGGCTTAGGCAGTGCAACGGGAAGCTCGAGCGTGAGAATGAGCTCCTGTCTTAAGATTCCGTGAAAATCGGTGTATGTACTTGCAGATGCTTTTTTTACTCTCAAATCATTGTTAAACAAATCATAGTAGCAGAGCATGGGAAGAATCTGCAGCATTCCCTTTAAGTCGTCCTCATTGTGGAGCAAGAGCGAATTGAGAGAAAAATCAGAGGGGGATTTGACGTAATCATGATATACGCCAATCAGTTCTCCGCCTGAAAATACATCGGTTCTGTCAATTCCAAGGAACTGTTCCATTGTCTTTTGCTTACAGTTCGGAAGTCCGAGGAAAAGCTTGAAAGGACTGACTCTTTTATAAATATCTACACCGATATAAGAATCAAAACTATAGTCTAAACCAAGCTGAGCACATTTTTGTGTAAGGTAAGGCAGATCAAACTGATTACCGTTAAAATGTATAAGATATTTGTAGTCCTTTAAGAATGCGAAGAAAGCCTCAATAATCTGAGCTTCTTCAGTGTAATTTTCTGCCATCCACTGAATGGTGCACCAGCTGTCCTCAGAATAGTAAGCGCAACCAATCATATACAAATATGAACTGGAAGCGGTAAAACCGGTGGTCTCAATATCAAGAAAGAGCATCTCATTCAAAGGAGCGATGCGTGTAACATCATATCCAATTTCAAAGGGCTCAAGTGTTTCGCGCGAAATCTTCATTGGCTGTAAACCTTTCGTTACAGTAATCTACTGCAAAAATCATTGATTTTATAGTCATGTATACCAAGAATATATGGGTATACATTATTAATAAAGCATAGCATAAAATTGCTTGGGACTGTAGTATTTTTTGCTAAAAAATAGTAAGATATTATTGATTAATTTTAATTTATAGGGAGACTTGTTATGCCGAAATTTTCATTTGCTGGCGGTGTTCATCCGAATGAAGGAAAGGACCTGTCAAAGGACAAACCAATAACTGATCTTAAGGCCGGTAAAATCATGGTATATCCTCTGTCTCAGCATATAGGTGCTCCGGCAAAGGCTCTTGTTGCGAAGGGCGACAGAGTATTGCGCGGACAAAAAATTGCGGAGGCCGGAGGCTTTGTTTCTGCACCAATTTATTCAGCGGTTTCCGGTTTTGTTAAGGTAATTGAACCAAGGCGAGTAGTTACCGGTGATATGGTGGAAAGTATTATCATTGAGAACGACGGCATGGATGTAGAGGTTAATTATCAGCCCATTGGTGACTGGAACATGGCTTCCGGAGAGGAAATTCTTAAAGCTATTCAGGAAGCCGGCATAGTAGGAATGGGTGGAGCCGGTTTCCCGACACATATTAAGCTTTCGCCAAAGGAGCCTGAGGAGATTACTTACGTTATTGCCAACTGCGCAGAATGTGAGCCTTATCTTACCAGTGACTACAGAAGAATGCTTGAAGAACCGGAGAAATTAATCGGAGGCTTGAAGATTGTACTGCGTTTATTTGAGAATGCGCACGGAATAATTGCTATCGAAGATAATAAACCGGATTGTATCGCGCTTCTTAAGAAAATGACAAGAGAAGATAAGCGAATCACTGTAAAGGGTCTTCAGACCAAATATCCGCAGGGTGCTGAGCGAATGCTGATACAAGCTACCACAGGTCGTAAGATAAATTCGACTATGTTGCCTGCAGATGTGGGATGTGTTGTAGATAATACAGATACTCTGGTTTCGATTTATAATGCGGTTGTCGAAGGTAAGCCGCTGATGGAAAGAATCGTTACGGTAACAGGAGATGCCATTAAGGATCCAAGGAACTTCAAGGTGCCGATTGGTATGAGCTATCAGGAAATCCTTGATGCCGCCGGCGGCTTTGTTACTAAGCCTGAGAAGATTATTTGCGGCGGTCCGATGATGGGATTTGCAATGTTTGGCCTCGATGTACCGTCTACAAAAACTTCGACTGCTTTGCTTGCTTTTATACATGATGAAGTAGCTCATTCGGAGACCAGTGCATGTATCAAGTGCGGACGTTGCGTGGAGGTTTGTCCCGGAAGAATAATGCCTAACAGGCTGGCCGCTTGTGCAGATCATTTTGATTCAGAAGCATTTGTTGCTCTTGGAGGCATGGAGTGTTGTGAGTGCGGATGCTGTAGCTATATCTGCCCGGCCAAGAGGCCACTTACTCAGAGTATCAAATCTATGAGAAAAATAGAATTAGCCAACAGGCGTAAGAAATAGAAAGGAGGAGAGCAATGGCTGAAGAAGTGTTGGAAAAAAACAATACGACAGAAAAAGAAGTGCAAGGTAAAAAAGTCAATCAGGAATTGCCGATTCCTTATCAGGTTTCTTCAAATCCTCATGTAAGATCAAAGTCCACAACCGGTTCAATAATGCTGATGGTTATTATTGCATTACTTCCGGCTGCGGGATTTGGTATATACAATTTTGGATTAAAAGCTTTGCTGCTAATTGCAGTTACTATTTGCTTTGCGGTCGGAACTGAAGCACTTTGCAATATTGTACGTAAGCAGAAGCAGACTGTATCGGATTTATCAGCGATAGTTACAGGCTTGCTTTTGGCGCTCAATCTTCCCGTAAATCTTCCATGGTGGATGGCAGCTATCGGTGCTGTGTTTGCTATACTGGTAGTAAAAATGTTATTTGGAGGAATTGGTCAGAATTTTATGAACCCTGCACTGGGTGGAAGATGCTTTCTGTTAATAGCATTTCCGTTACAGATGACCAATTTTATAACAGATGCATATACCGGAGCTACACCGCTTGCAGCACTCAAGAGCGGCGAAGCAGTAAAAGTAACCGACATGATCCTTGGAAAAACATCAGGAACTATCGGTGAGACTTCTATGATTGCAATTTTGATCGGTGCATGCTTCCTTCTTATAACAGGAATTATCGATCTTAAGGTTCCTGCGAGCTATATTTTAAGTTTTGCATTGTTTGTGCTTGTGTTTGGTGGACATGGATGGGATCCGGCATATCTTGCAGCTCAGCTTGCAGGTGGCGGACTTATGCTTGGTGCGTTTTTCATGGCTACAGATTATGCGACCAGACCTATTACCAAATGGGGACAGATTGTATACGGAATATTCCTTGGTGTAATGACCGGAATATTCAGACTCTTCGGACCTTCAGCAGAGGGCGTATCATATGCAATCATTATAGGAAATCTGCTTGTTCCGCTGATCGAAAAGGCGACAGCACCTATTCCCTTCGGATATACACGCGCTTCATTTAAGGCGCAGAAGAAGGGAGGTAAAAAGTAATGGAGAATAAGAAGGTAGTTGATAAGAAAAAAGACATTTTGGCAATGCTTAAGGATGCAGCCGCCCTGCTTATTATTACTTTATTTGCCGGACTTTTACTGGGATTTGTGTATCAGCTTACAAAGGAACCTATTGAAAAGCAGGAAGCTCTTGCGATTCAGAAGGCCTGTGCAGCGGTAATGCCTGCGGCGGATCATTTTACTGAACTTGAATATACTGTTGATCCTATGCTGACAGAAAAATTGGCTGCTGACGGTGTAAGCGTCGGAACGGTTTATGAAGCATATTCGGCTGATAACAGATTCATGGGATACGTAATTGAAGCTACTTCATCTCAGGGATACGGTGGAAACATTGTTTTATATCTTGGTGTTGATCCTTTTACGGAACCTTTTACATTGAACGGAGTATCGATTCTTAGTATTTCAGAGACGGCAGGTCTTGGAATGAGAGCAGGTGAGGTGTTGATTCCTCAGTTTGCAGGAAAAAAGGTTAGTGGATTTACATATACCAAGACCGGTTCTGCAAATGATTCTGAAATTGATGCAATTAGTGGAGCAACTATTACTACAAAGGCTGTGATTAATGCAGTTAATGGTGGCCTTGATGTAGCTGAGGAACTGTTTGCCAAGGCAGTTGAGGAAGGGAAGGTGAGCTTAGATGAATAAAATCGGAGAACGCCTTTATAACGGACTTATAAAAGAGAACCCGACCTTCGTTCTTGCGTTGGGTATGTGTCCTACATTAGCGGTAACAACGTCTGCAATGAATGGACTTGGAATGGGCCTTACCACTACAGCGGTACTTGTACTCAGTAATCTGATTATTTCATTGCTGCGTAAGGTTATTCCTAACAGGGTAAGAATCCCTGCGTTTATAGTTATTGTAGCTTCATTTGTTACAATGGTTCAACTGCTTTTGCAGGCATACTTACCTTCACTTAACGAATCACTTGGAGTGTATATTCCTCTTATTGTAGTTAACTGTATTATTCTCGGAAGAGCTGAGAGCTATGCATATCACAACAAGCCGATAGCATCATTCTTCGATGGATTGGGTATGGGACTTGGTTTTGCGGTAGCGCTTACTCTTATCGGTGCAGTTCGTGAGCTTTTAGGACTCGGAACAGTATTCGGATACAAGGTTACACCTGCCGGATATGTTCCCATGAATATTTTTGTTCTTGCTCCCGGAGCATTCTTTGTGCTTGCTATTATTACTGCAATTCAGAATGCTATAAAGGATAAGATGCCTGAACAGAAAAAGAAGGACTCAAAGCATCCTGCCGGATGCACAGAGGATTGTACCAAGTGCGGTCAAAAGGGCTGTGAACATCGCTTCTATGATGCGGATGCTTCAACAGAGAATCCTAATAAAAATGAAAAGGAGGATAAGTAATGGCAGATTTGTCTTCGGTTAAAAATTTACTGATCCTTCTTGTTGGATCTTCATTGGTTTCGAACGTAGTACTCAGCCAGTTTTTGGGTCTTTGTCCCTTTCTTGGAGTATCAAAGAAGATTAAGACTGCAGCAGGAATGGGTGCAGCAGTAATATTCGTAATAACATTGGCCAGCGCGGTTGCCGGAGTGGTGTATAAATTTGTGCTTGTCCCTCTCGATATCACATATTTACAGACAATCGTGTTTATTCTTGTAATTGCAGCATTGGTACAGTTTGTTGAGATGTTTCTTAAGAAAGCTATGCCTGCTCTTTACAAGGCCTTGGGTGTATATCTTCCTTTGATTACAACCAACTGTGCAGTGCTCGGTGTAGCACTTACCAACGTGCAGAAGAATTATGGAATCGGAACCGGAATCCTTAACGGATTTGCTACAGCAGTAGGATTTACCATTGCAATCGTTATCCTTGCAGGATTACGTGAGAAGATGGAATACAATGATGTTCCCAAGCCTTTTAAGGGAATGCCTGTTGTATTGCTTACTGCAGGACTTATGGCTATAGCGTTTTGTGGTTTCTCGGGATTACTGTAAGGAAGGAGGCCATTGATGAGTATTACAGGTATAATGATAGCAGCCGGAATAGTAGCGGCAGTTGGAATTTTTGTTGGCCTTTTCCTTGGATTGGCAGGTATTGCTTTCAAGGTTGAAACTGATCCCAGAGAAGATGAGATAGCTTCTGCTTTGCCCGGTAATAATTGTGGCGGATGCGGATATCCCGGTTGTGCGGGTTTGGCGGCTGCAATAGTTAAGGGCGAAGCACCTGTTAACGCCTGCCCTGTAGGCGGTGCTGCTGTTGGCACAAAAATAGCAGGAATAATGGGTGTTGAAGCTGGGGAAACAGTCAGAAAGACGGCATATGTGAGCTGTAGTGGTGACTGTGCTCATGCCAGCACTGATTACCAGTACACCGGTGCGCAGGATTGTCGTATGCTTAGCTTCGTGCCCAATGGCGGACCTAAAGCTTGTAACAGCGGATGTTTGGGCTTTGGTACATGCGCTAAGGCGTGTGTGTTTGATGCTATTCATGTTGTGAACGGAGTAGCTGTTGTAGATAAGGAAAAATGTAAGGCGTGCGGAAAATGTGTTGCTGTATGTCCTAAGGGACTTATATCGATTATTCCTTATGATGCAAAATATGCGGTGGCTTGTTTGTCTAAGGATAAGGGCCCTGTTACTATTAAAGCATGTAAGAGTGGATGTGTGGGATGCAGTCTTTGTGTTAAGAATTGTCCTACCGGCGCAGTGGAAGTAAACGATTTTCACGCTAAGATTGATCAGGACAAGTGCGTTGGTTGTGGTGCATGTGCTGAAAAATGTCCAAGAAAGGTTATTGTTAAGATTAACTGATGAAACTTAAATCTCCGGGAGATAACAACAGAATATCGCCTCAGTATATTGCTACAGTATTGGGCGTGGGTGCGGTTATACTCATTATCCTGCTGATAGTGATTATTCCTAATCTGGATAGTGTGACCGGTAAAAATACTGCGGATAATAGCTCTGATATTAATCAGACTGAAGCTGTAACAGGAAATAATTCGCCGGTGATTGCAGAGACTCAGCCGGATAATAATAGTGTTAACTCGCCTGATGATTTGGATTTTTGGGATTTATATCCGGAAGAGACAACGACGCCTGTGCAGGATGATTCAAATAATCAGCAGAATACTGATTCGGATAACGCTGATGACGAAGATCCTTCGACCGATGGCAAACATACTGAAGTGACACTGAGAGACGGAACAGTGGAATGGGTAGTAATCAGCCAGTATCTTCCTAAGAATGATTATGACTATACCAATCTTGTTTTGAAAAATGACGAGATGCAGTACTATGCAGACGGAAGACAGTGTTCTTATTTTGGCATTGATGTGAATAAGTACCAGGATTACATTGATTTTGTCAGGGTAAAAAAAGCCGGTGTAGATTTTGTGATGATAAGAGTAGGCTCAAGAGGATACGGTACCGGTCAGATAAGCATGGATGATTATTTTTACGATAATATCAAACGTGCATTTGATGCGGGACTTCAGGTTGGAGTATATTTTTCATCACAGGCCGTTACAAAGGATGAGGCTATAGAGGAAGCCAATACAGTAATCGAAGCACTGGATGGATATGAGATTACTTATCCGATAGTGTTTGACATGGAATTCATTGATAACGATTCGTCGAGAATCGAGGTGCTGTCGAGGGAAGGAAAAACAGACATCACCAAGGCTTTCCTCGATACCGTAAAGGCTGCAGGATATACCGGAATGATCTATGGCAACAAGGAATGGCTTATCAAGGAGATTGATATGTCTAAGCTGACAGATTATGATGTGTGGTTAGCTCAGGTCCGTGATCTTCCTGATTATCCATATAAGTTCGCAATGTGGCAGTATAAGACAAACGGAAGTATTGATGGCATTTCGGGATATGTAAATTTGAATATATCCTTTGTGGATTATTCGGAAAAATAAAAAAGAAAAGGAGCTGCGAAAAAACAATTACGATTTTTTCACAGCCCCTTTTTTGCAAGTATCAAGGTTTATAATTCATAATATTTTCTGAGACATCTATCTTAAAATATATCTCGGCATATTGTCTGGGAGTTATTTCATCTATATAGTTCTGTAAAAAATTCTTTTCACAACCAGCGCGTTTAACAATGTCTATAGCTTTATTGTAAGCAATCGCGGCCTCCAAAGCGGAAGGGTATGTGCCGATGTGAAAATAGCCGTTAAGATGTATTCTGGCGTGGAAGTTACCCTTTGCTCCCGGACGAACACCGTGGTAGCGATTATATACTTTCAGATTGTGTCTTCTGAAGTCATAGATGTCGCCGTTTAAGAACTTAAAATCAATGCCTTCAACCGCATATGGTCTGACACCGTATCGGGTAAGAAGAGTAATCTGTGAGCCGTAATCGGCAACAAATAAATGCCCGCCTCTTTGCATTATTTTATGCGAAGAAAAATAGAACAGATCGTCCATATCAAACTTAAGGACTATGTTGGGGGTCAAATAATAGAAGAACATTTTTTGACCGATATATATGGGGGTACCGATATAGATATCGTTATCCCTGAAGTTGAGAAGGATAACCCATTTTTCAAATGAAAGAGGATTGTCGGGTTTGTAATTATTTATTGAAGTAAATGTTGAGGCAAGCAAAAGACGCCCCATGCTGTAGGCCTGGTGAGCCTGCTCGGGCGTATCGTAGCTACCAAGAGAAATGTGTTTTCCTTTATATGTTAAGGAGGATCTGTAGAACGAAGAACCATCCTTATGTACTGCGGGGAAAACACCCTCCATGTGTTCGGTTTTCTTTGGTTTTGTGTTTTTATTATCGATACTCATGCTTGCATTATAACATTAGGATTTTTTATGTAATATAGTAAAGTTAAACACAATTTAACATACTATTTATACTTATCAAATCAGACAAAATGATATAAAATATTAGAGTATGTCAGTCTAATTGAAATAAACTTGAATATACGGGAAGGTATGGAGGAAAAAGATGTATAGTGACGGAAGAATTCTTGTAGGTAAAACTGCTGATTGTGAAGGCGTTTATCTTCAGACAAAGATGGCAAACAGACACGGTCTTATTGCGGGTGCAACAGGAACCGGTAAGACAGTTACATTAAAGGTTCTTGCTGAATCATTCAGTGATGCCGGAGTACCGGTGTTTTTTGCTGATGTAAAGGGTGACCTTGCAGGCTGCTGCATGCAGGGGGAGATGAATGAAAAAATATCGTCAAGAATTGAGAAGATGAATATTTCACCTGAGGAATTCAGACTTAAAAAATATCCTGTTAATTTTTGGGATGTATATGGTGAAAAGGGTATGCCTTTGCGTACTACCATTTCTGAAATGGGACCGTTACTTCTCGGAAAGATACTTGGTCTGACTGATGTGCAGACAGACCTTTTGACTATTGCATTCAGAATAGCTGATGATGAAGGGCTTTTGCTCATTGATACAAAGGACCTTAAGGCGATGCTTAATTATATCGGCGACAATGCCAAGGACTTTTCAATGAGCTACGGTAATATCACCAAGGCCAGTCTTGCGGTTATCGTTCGTTCTATTGTCGCACTTGAAGCAGAGGGCGCAGATAAGTTCTTTGGTGAACCTGCTCTTGCAATATCAGATTGGCTTACAAGAGATTGTGACGGCAAGGGAACTATTCAGATCCTTGACTGTCAGAAGCTTGTAAATAATCCTACTATGTATGCTACATTTCTTCTTTGGATGATGTCAGAGCTTTTTGAGACATTGCCAGAGGTTGGAGATATGGACAGACCCAAGATGGTATTCTTCTTTGACGAAGCACATTTGCTTTTCCAGAATGCATCAAAGGATCTGTTGATGAAGGTTGAGCAGGTTGTTAAGCTTATTCGTTCTAAGGGAGTTGGTATTTATTTTATTACTCAGACTCCCAGAGATATTCCGGACGGTGTGCTTTCACAGCTTGGTAACAAGGTTCAGCATGCACTCAGAGCTTATACTCCTACCGATCAGAAGGCAGTTAAGGCAGCAGCACAGTCATACAGAGAGAATCCTGCGTTTGATACGTATAATACCATTATGGATCTTGCAACCGGAGAAGCTATTATCTCAATGCTCGATGAAAATGGTGTTCCCGGTATCGTACAGCGTGCAATGATTTTGCCTCCTCAGAGCTGCATGGGTGGAATATCAGAAGATAAGAGAATGCAGGAGATTAATGCTAACCTTCTTGTGACCAAGTATCAGGAGAGTATTGACAGAGACTCTGCATATGAATTCCTTCAGAGAAGAAATATTCAGCTTGAAGAGGAAGCAGCTGCTGCAAAGGAAGCTGCAGAAGCAGAAAAGCAGGCCGCGAAGGAGGCAGCTGAGGCAGAAAAGCAGAAGGCAAGAGAAGAGGCGGCTGCTCAGAAGCAGGCAGAAAGAGAAGCGGCTGCAGCCGAAAGACAGGCGGCAAAAGAGGCAGCTGCAGCAGAGAAGCAGGCAGCAAAGGAAGCTGCAGCGGCAGAGAAGGCAGCAGCTAAAAAGGCAAGCGATAACAAAAAGGCAGTTAATACCGCTGTAAAGGGTGTGGCATCAACTACTGCAGGTACAATAGGACGTGAGCTTGGTAAGTCTGTCGGAAGTTCTGTAGGTGGTAAGTTTGGTAAGACACTTGGCGGAAATGTAGGTGCTTCTCTCGGAAGAGGAATTATCGGAACCTTGTTCAAATTAAAGTAAATGTTTTGACTGTATAAGTGTTGATTTGGTCAGCGGAAAATGTTGGCCGGTGATGTGTGCTGTTTGGTGGAAATATCTATTTTTTAAGGGTTACAGCGCTAAACACTTGTTAAGTTAACAGTTGCTTAATGTAATGATAATTGTTATTATTATGGCGATTAGGTGAAAGATTACACTTAATCGCCATTTTTATGATTATATTTTGCAGTTTTAATTCTATATAAAAGGGAGACATCAATATGGCAATCATGTACAGCAGCACCAGAGGTAATGGTGGCAAGGTTACAGCATCACAGGCTATTCTTAAGGGACTTTCTGAGGACGGAGGATTATTCGTTCCTGATAGTATCCCTGCACTTGATAAATCACTTAAGGAACTTTCTGAAATGACTTATCAGGAGGTTGCTTATGAGGTAATGAAGCTCTTTTTAAGCGATTTTACCGAGGATGAGCTTAAGACCTGCATTAACCGTGCTTATGATTCCAAGTTCGATACAGAAGTAATTGCTCCTCTTGCAGAGGCTGAGGGTGCATATTATCTTGAGCTTTTCCATGGTTCAACAATCGCATTCAAGGATATGGCTCTTTCAATCCTTCCTCATCTTATGATTACTTCAGCAAGAAAGAATAACATCAAGAACGAGATCGTTATTCTTACCGCAACCAGCGGAGATACCGGTAAGGCTGCTCTTGCAGGTTTTGCTAATGTTGAGGGAACAAGAATTATCGTATTTTATCCTAAGAATGGTGTTAGCCCTATCCAGGAGAAGCAGATGGTTACTCAGAAGGGTGCCAACACTCTTGTAGTAGGTATTCACGGTAATTTTGATGATGCTCAGACCGGCGTTAAGAAGATGTTTGGTGATAAGGAGCTCGAGAAGGAGCTTGCTGATAAGGGATTCCAGTTCTCATCAGCTAACTCAATCAACATCGGACGTCTTGTTCCTCAGATTGTTTATTATGTATATTCATATGCTCAGCTCTTTAAGGAAGGCAGAATTGCAGACGGCGAGAAGATCAATGTTGTAGTTCCTACCGGTAACTTCGGTAATATCCTTGCTGCATTCTATGCTAAGAATATGGGACTTCCTATTGCAAAGCTTATCTGCGCATCTAATACCAATAAGGTTCTCTATGATTTCTTTGAGACCGGTGACTATGACAGAAATCGTGATTTCCATCTTACCACCAGCCCTTCAATGGATATTCTTATCTCTTCTAATCTTGAGAGACTTATTTATCGTATTGCAGGTAACAATGCGGACAGAAACCGTGAGCTTATGGCTGACCTTTCTTCAAAGGGTATTTACACTATTACCGATGAAGAGAAGAAGGGACTTGCAGACTTCTATGGCGGATACGCTGATGAGAAGGAAACTGCAGATGAAATCGCAAGAATATACAAGGCATGCGGATATATCATCGATACTCATACCGCAGTAGCTTCAGCTGTATATCAGCAGTATGTAGCTAAGACCGGTGATCAGGCTAAGACCGTTATTGCATCTACCGCTTCACCTTTCAAGTTTACCAGAAGCGTAATGAATGCTATTGATGAGAAGTATGATGCATGGGATGATTTTGCACTTGTAGATGAGCTCTCAAAGATTGGTAACGTAAAGGTTCCTCAGGCAATTGAAGATATCAGAAGTGCAGCAGTAGTTCATGATCATCAGTGTGACATTGATGAGATGCCTTCTGTAGTAAGAGGATTCCTTAAGTAATCAGTTGTTTGGATGAATTGCTACATTCCAATAGTAATATCATTGATAAAATAAAGACAAATGAGCAGCTTCGTGTTAATATTAATGCGGAGCTGTTTTTATGTATGCACACGCTTTTGTATAGGTGAGATTTCGATTACAGCTACTCAAAAGCGGTGCCGGCATGTCTTTTATGACATGCTGTGTTTTATAACTCCTATAATCAATAGAGTGAGGACAGATATGACTAATGAAGAAATGCTTTCCCATGTTGACCATACTCAGCTGAAGGCGTTTGCAACCTGGGAAGATATTGTTAAACTTTGTGATGAGGCTGTTAAATATAATTGTGCCAGCGTATGTATTCCGCCATGCTATATAGCAAGAGTACATGCGGCTTATCCTTTATTGAATATTTGTACCGTAGTCGGTTTTCCTCTCGGATATGCTGTTACAGAGGCTAAGGTAGCAGAGACTGAGAGAGCTTTGGCAGACGGATGCAATGAGATTGATATGGTAGTCAATATCTCTGATGTGAAAAACGGAGATTATCTGATAGTTGAAGAAGAAATCAGAACCCTCAAGGCTGCGTGCAAAGGACATATTCTTAAGGTTATTATCGAGACCTGTTATCTTACTGAAGATGAAAAGATTGCGATGTGCAGAGCCGTGACAAATGCGGGTGCAGATTTTATTAAGACATCAACAGGCTTTGGTACCGGCGGAGCTACTGTCGCGGATATAGAACTTTTTAAGAAGTATATAGGTCCTGATGTTAAGATTAAAGCTGCCGGTGGAGTATCTACCTTGGAAGATCTCGAGACATTCCTTGAAATGGGATGTGAGAGAGTCGGAACATCAAGAGCAGTAGGACTTGTGGCCGGTAAAGATAATTCAGCAAATAACACATATTAATAATGTTGGAGGATGTAATGATGGAAGAATTTATTTTTTGCAGTCAGTGCGGTAAAAAGATCCCTGTAGGAAAAAGATTTTGTACGGAATGTGGAAGCCCCATTCCTGTGAACAGCGTTCCTGTGACAGAAGCACCCGCAATGAGTGAGATAGAAATTGATGAGGATGCAACTGTTTTTGCAAGCTCAGCACCTGTTGAACCTGTAGTTGGTGAATATGGTGCAGTTACAACACCTGTGGAATCAGTAGCAACTGAAGCAGTAGCTGCAGTTGAGCCCGTTGTTCCGGTATCTCAGGTGGCAACAGAGCCTGTATCAGCACTTTCAAGTACAGTTCCTGTATCAGCTATGCCTGCAATGCCTGAAGCACCTGCTGCAACTATGCCTGTAGCCCCTGAAGTACCCGTGGCACCTATGCCTACAGTACCTCCCGTGCCTGAAGTGCCCAAGGCGCCGGAAGGATTATCTGCGGCTCAGCAGTATGAAGCAGCAATGGGACAGAAGAGTTCCGCACCTGCCAAGGTAGAGACTGCAGCAGTGAAAAAAGCAGAGAAAGTAAATGCTTTTGATGATATTCCCAAAGAGTATAAGCCTGTTAATATGTGGGGTTATTACGGACTTAGTATTTTGCTTAAGCTTCCTATTATCGGATTTATATGCACATTTATTTTTGCATTTGCTCCTAAGAACAAGAATATCAAGAATTATGCAAGATCATATTTCTGTGCTTGGATTGTAAGTGCGATACTTATTATCATTACCATCGCATTGATTCTGTTTGCGGGTAGTGCGATTATCAGTGCACTCAACAATGCACTTGGTGATAATTCGGCTCTTGATGGCGCAACTGATATTATCGAGACTATTCAGGGCTGGTTCGGAGTATAAAGGAACTAATATTAACGAGTGTGGAAGACATCAAATATCCTTCGGATATCCAATTCCACACTCGTTTTTTATGTAATAGGAAATTGATATTCCTATTACATAAACGCTCCGCGAGGATCGCACTGCGACGGATAGGAAGATGTCGATAAATCGACCCGCCGCAGGCAGAGAATCTCGCTAGAGAGATTCTATATTATTTGATGAAAACAGTTGTTATGAGGACAAATATGTATAACGAGTTGATTAATTCAAGATTAGCGATGCTTAGGTCGGCAATGAAAAATGAAGAGATTGATTATTATCTGATAACGACAGCTGATTATCATAACTCTGAATATGTGGCCGATTATTTTAAGTGCCGTGAATTTTTTTCGGGTTTTAGCGGATCAAATGGTGATCTACTTGTATGGGATAATGGCGCGGCACTCTGGACAGACGGAAGATATTTTCTTCAGGCGGAAGAAGAACTTGAAGGAACCGGTATTCGTTTAATGAAAATGGGTGAGCGGGGTGTTCCTACGGTTGAAGCTTTTTTACTTGAAAATATGCTCCCGGGACAGAGGCTTGGCACCGACGGAAGATGTATACCTATTAGCCGTGGTGACAGACTTGCTGACACAGTGAATAAGGTTAATAGAAAAGCGTGCGCAGATGCCGAGAATCCTACAGACAGTATGCTGGTATGGGATGTTGATCTGGCGCGTAAAATATGGCTTGAAAGACCTTTGCTGCCGGCTGAGCCAATTTGGTTCGTTGATCCTGCGCTTGTAGGCGAGGACAGACAGGCAAGAATAGCAAGAGTGCGCGGTAAGATTAAAGAAGCAGGGGTAGATTGTCTGGTCCTTTCTTCGCTTGATGATATTGCATGGCTTTTTTTGATGCGCGGAGGAGATATCGCATATAATCCTGTGGCTTTGTCATATGCAGTTGTTTTTGAGAATAAGGTATGGCTGTATCTTAATAGAAACTGTATGACTTCGGATGATGCAGCATTACTTGAGGCAGAGGGAATTATACTTAAGCCTTACGAAGCCATTGTTGATGACCTTAAGAAGATTAAGTCTTTTATAAGTGTCGGCGGAGCAGTTATGGCAGATCCTGAACGGCTTTCATATGCGTTATTTATGAGCCTGTGCGAGGGGACTGAGAATATTGTCCTTAAAACCAGCCCGACTGTTATTATGAAGGCTGTTAAAACTGAGGCTGAAATTGAAAATGAAAGGCATGCTCATATTAAAGACGGAGTGGCAGTAACTAAGTTTTTGTATTGGCTTAATTGTCTGAGAGAGGATCCGGAGTTTATCTCAGGCAAAAGAATTGTCACGGAGATGGATGCGGCTGATATGTTGCTTTCTTACCGGAAAGAGCAGGATTTATTTTTAGAGGAGAGCTTTGCACCTATAATTGCTACAGGTTCACATGGAGCAATCATTCATTATGAAGCCGATACGAAGAGTAATGTGCCTATAGAAAAAGATGCCTTTTTATTGATGGATACAGGCGCACAATATATGCAGGGAACTACTGATATTACCAGAACCGTCGTAATGGGAGAAGCTTCTGATGAGATGAAGAAGCATTATACAGCTGTCCTCTGCGGTAATTTGGAATTGGCGGACGCGCATTTCCCGGAAGGGACTGCAGGACCTAACCTGGATATTCTGGCGAGAAAGGCTTTGTGGAAGCTGGATCTCGATTACAGACACGGAACAGGACATGGAGTGGGATATTTGCTTAATGTTCATGAGGGCCCTCAGAATATCAACCAAAAGGGAAGAGCAGGTTGTCTGGGAACACCGTTTGAGCACGGAATGATTACCTCTGATGAGCCCGGTGTATATATTCCGGGACAATACGGAATCAGACTTGAAAATATGATGGTCTGCATCGGAGAAGGTGAGAGCGAATACGGACGTTTCTTTGGATTTGAAACCCTGACAATGGTTCCGTTTGACAGAAGAAGTATTTGCGCAGAAGATATGTCGGAGTATGACAGAATACTGCTCAATAAATATCATTCACTTGTTTATAAAAATATTGCCGAATATCTGACTGATGATGAGAGGGAATGGCTTAAGGCTGAGACGGATGAGATATAGTGAATCAATGAGAATTCTATTAATCATTATTCCTTAAAATTTGCTAAAAGCGTGACATATTTATTGACAAATTTCCCCTTTTCAGTAAAATGATATCTAGGTAAATTTGCGTTTTGGTTAGTTTATAATGCTAATCATAAAATGCTAGATAATAAATTGACCTAAGAAAGGAAAAATGCAACATGAGTAACATCGATTTAAGCCAGTATGGCATCACCGGCACTACCGAGATCGTTTACAATCCTTCTTACGAAGTACTTTTCGAGGAAGAGACCAAGGCTGGTCTTGAGGGATTCGAAGTAGGACAGAACACCGAGCTTGACACTGTTAACGTTATGACAGGTGAGTTCACCGGACGTTCTCCTAAAGATAAGTACATCGTTATGGATGCTAATTCAAAGGACACCGTATGGTGGACTACCGACGCTTACAAGAATGATAACCATCCTATGACCGAGGAGACTTGGGCAGTAGTTAAGGAGCTTGCAAAGAAGGAGCTTTCTAACAAGAGACTTTTCGTTGTTGACGCATTCTGTGGCGCTAACGCTGACACTCGTATGGCAGTTCGTTTCATCGTTGAGGTTGCTTGGCAGGCTCACTTTGTAAAGAACATGTTCATCGTTCCCACTGCTGAAGAGCTCGCTAACTTCACTCCTGATTTCATCGTTTACAATGCTTCAAAGGCAAAGGTTGACAACTATGCAGAGCTTGGCCTCAATTCAGAGACCTGCGTAGCATTCAACATCACCTCTAAGGAGCAGGTAATCCTTAATACCTGGTACGGCGGAG
>DCIR01000034.1:0-496 GCA_002317155.1 Lachnospiraceae bacterium UBA1721 | reverse complement strand
CAATCTTCTTCGGACTTTCAGGAACTGGTAAGACCACACTTTCAACCGATCCTAAGAGACTTCTCATCGGTGATGATGAGCACGGTTGGGATGACAACGGAGTATTCAACCTCGAGGGTGGATGCTACGCTAAGGTTATCGGACTTGATAAGGAGTCTGAGCCTGATATCTTCAACGCTATCAGAAGAAATTCACTTCTTGAGAACGTTACCGTTGATGCTAACGGAAAGATCGATTTTGATGATAAGAGCGTAACCGAGAATACTCGTGTTTCTTATCCTATCGACCACATTGAGAAGATCGCTCTTAAGGTAAATAAGGTATCGGCAGGTCCTGCAGCTGATAACGTAATCTTCCTTTCAGCAGATGCATTCGGAGTACTTCCTCCTGTATCTATCCTTACTCCTGAGCAGACTCAGTACTACTTCCTCAGCGGATTCACTGCAAAGCTTGCAGGAACCGAGCGTGGAATTACCGAGCCTACCCCTACCTTCTC
>DCIR01000019.1 GCA_002317155.1 Lachnospiraceae bacterium UBA1721 | reverse complement strand
TCCCAACAATGAAGTCACTCGACAAATAAGCCAGTGTTTATGCGGGTTTGTGGGCTATACCTAGTCGAATGACTAAAAAAATGACTACAAACTGATTGGAAACAGCAGGTCGTGTCAGGTTCAGAAATATAGTTCAAATTAATTTTGCACAGGCATTTTTTATGAAAGCCACTTTCTAAAGAAATTTAGGAAGTGGCTTTTTTTGTCGTTTGCACGTGGAGTAGCGATCAGATCTTAAGTGCGAAAGGAGAAAGTAAAAATGCAGAGTGAAGACGAAAAGTACATGACAATTGAACGCATAAACGCGGTCAGGGAACGTTCAGGCAAACTCAGAAGACAGTACCTTAAATACAAGGACGCGGAGGTTGTATATTCTCTGACTCACAGAAAGCTTCTCGAAATGGCAGATGAAGCAGGAGCTATTTACAGAATTGATGGAACGGTTCTTATAAACAGGGATATTTTTGATGAATATCTGGAGCAGTTCCATCAGAAACCATGCACCTATTCAGCGTACATGCAGAGAAAACAGTATGAGAAGGAAAGGAAGGATAAAAAATGACGGGTAATATTTGGATGTGCTCGCATCTGATTGATTCCGATGATCTCGAATTTGGTATGCACGAGTTTATTACGTACAAGATGGGCCAGGAATATTACGGGATGGGAATAAAGAAATTTGTAATTGCTGCATGGAAATCGGGTGCAGTCTATAAGTGTGGAAAGCTTGTACTTATTAAAAGAGATATTTTGGAGAACTATCTACGTAATCAGCAGAGGATAAAGGCTACAGAAGAGAAAAATGATAATAAAGGAGGAAAAAATAATGGCTAAGATTATTGCTGTTGCAAATCAGAAGGGTGGAGTCGGTAAGACCACTACTGCCATGAATCTTGGACTTGGTCTGGCAGAAGAAGGAAAGAAGGTTCTGCTGGTGGATTCGGATCCTCAGGGTTCACTTACAATTTGTATGGGATACAGGGAACCGGACAGAATTGAGGAATCATTATTTGAATTGCTTACCATGACAGCAAATGATGAAGATATTTCGGATGGTTACGGAATCATTAAGCACTCGGAGAATGTAGACATTATTCCGGCGAATATTTCATTGTCTAGTGCTGAGGTATCATTGGCTTCGGCTTTTTGCAGGGAGTCCATTATGAAGGCGTATATGGAGCAGATAAGAAATGTATATGATTATGTGATTATCGATTGTATGCCGTCGCTTGGAATACTGACAGTAAATGCCCTGACCTGTGCTGATTCGGTTCTTATACCATGTCAGGCAGCATATCTTCCGGTAAAGGGACTTCAGCAGTTGATTAAGACCATATATACCGTAAAGAGACAGCTTAATAAGGAGCTTAAGATCGAGGGCATTCTTCTTACAATGGTTGATGGAAGAACTACCTTTGCCAAGGACATTGTAAATGAGGTTAATGATGTATATGGAAAGACAGTTCAGGTTTTCCCTGTGGAAATACCGTTATCAGTCAGGGCTGCAGAAACTAGTGCAGTAGCAAAAAGTATTTATGATTATGACCCCAAAGGAAAGGCTGCACACGCTTATTTATCACTTACAAAGGAGGTGCTGGCACATGGCTGCTAATAAAAGACCAAAGATTCATTTTGAAACTGTGGAGGAGCTTCTTGGGGCTCCGGTAATGAAGGACGGAACTGAAGTAATAAAGATTAGGGATGTATATCCTTTTAAGGATCATCCATTCAAGGTTATTGATAATGAAAGAATGGATGAGCTTGTAGATAGTATTAAGGCTAACGGAGTATTATCGCCGGTGCTGGTCAGACCGAGAGCTGAGGGCGGTTATGAAATGATATCCGGACACAGAAGACTTCACGCATCGCAGAAGGCAGGACTTGACAGTATTCCGGCTATTATTAAGGATATGAGTGATGATGAAGCCATTATCGCCATGGTAGACAGTAATGTTCAGAGGGAAGAGATACTGCCGAGTGAAAGAGCATGGTCTCTGAAAATGAAAATGGATGCAATGAGAAGACAAGGTGCAAGACTTGATTTGGAAGATACCTATCGCACTGAGTGCGACAAGCCAGGCAAGAAGACTGCCGAAATAGTGGGAGATTCATTTGGGTTAAAAGCAAGACAGGTTCAAAAATATCCAGAAGTTTACAAATTAAACTTCAAGGAGTTTGATTTTCAAACTTCTAGAAGTCCCGATATCAAACTTCAAGAGGTTTACGAAACAAACCCTAATAATAATTATATTAATAATAAATACATTAGTGATAATGATAATAGTAAATCTAATCTTATCGTATCTGTTGATGGCAGATGTGATCAGATGAGATATGAGGATGTGATTGCTAATAACATAGATCTTGATATTCTGATAGCGCGCAATCCCCACGAAAAAGAATTATTGAACGGCATATATGATCTGATTCTTGAAACAGTATTATGTGCGAATGAAACGGTTGTAATTGCCAGTAACAGATATCCGACTTCCTTTGTCAGGGGAAAGTTTTTGAAGCTTAAGTCGGACCATATAGAATATGTTATGGAATGTTTTAAGGGAAACACTACAAAGGTAAAGAATATCAAGAAGTATCTGTTAGCAGCATTGTTTAATGCACCAACAACTATAAGCGGGTATTATACTGCAGAAGTGAATCATGATTTGTGTCAACCAGTGACTCGATAGATATCGAGGCGTAAAAAAAGCCAGTATGCATATGTTGGATTTTTATGCATACTAGCTGTTTTTATTAGGTACATCGTAAATTACAAGTTTCCTAACTATCGCACTGAG
>DCIR01000074.1:9300-27425 GCA_002317155.1 Lachnospiraceae bacterium UBA1721 | reverse complement strand
TGAAAATCTCATTCAAGAAGAGCATCGTATGATACTCTTTTTTGTTGAAAACATATTGACAATTGAACAATTGTTCAATTATAATATCAACAGTTGAACAAGTATTCAATTGTTTGGCGAAAATGAAAGTATTTGAACTTTGTCATTATTGCGGAGGAACCTGTATGAACTCGGTTTTGTTTTATAAAGTAATGTCTTCCTTTTATGATTTGCTGGATGTGGTTTATTTCAGAAAATATGAAAGCAGCCCCAGAAAAGTTGTGAATGAGAGTATTAAGTCCGGAGAAATTATTTTAGACCTCTGTACAGGAACCGGAACAAATGCAGTAAATATCGCGAAGAAGTGTTCCGGTATTAAGGTTGTAGGAGTTGACCTTTCCAAGGATATGTTGACCATAGCAAGGTCCAAGGTAAAAAAGGATAAACTTAATAACGTTAAGTTCTACAAAATGGATGCAACCGATATGCGTTTTAAGGACAAGTGCTTTGATAAGATTCTGTTATCGCTGGTACTTCATGAAACGGATGAAGAACTTGCGGCGAAGATGATTAATGAAGCAATAAGAGTTCTGAAGGATGACGGAGAAATTATTGTCACAGAGTGGGAGCGAAGTGACGAATTGCTTAAGAAGATAATCTTTTTGCCGATAGAGTGCTTAGAACCTAATCCGTATAAGACATTTGTTGTTAAGGAGCTTTATTCTTACTTTGCCGGATTCGGACTTGATATTGTAGAGGAAGTCCATTGTGATTATTCGAAAGTGTTGAGGTTGAGAAAAAATGAAAAACAATAAGAATAGCACACATTTACCTTTATACGGAGTCGGCCCGGTTATTATATTTGGACAGTTTATCTTCACCGCGTCGGCGATTATTTTGACGTTTGTGTTTGATTGGAGTTTTGCAAAGATAGATGTATTAAAGATTCCTTTTTTAGTAGCCGGAATTATACTGATTGGATTTGGTATTTTTCTGGACTTAAGTGCAAAATTAAAATCAAAACTGTTTAAGAACGTAGCTGAAAATAAGCTGATTACAGACGGTGTATATTCGATTACAAGGAATCCTGTTTATTCGGGCGCATTTTTGGGATGCACGGGTGCGGTACTTATTGCCAACAATCTTTTGCTCCTTTTTGTTCCTATTGTATGCTGGATATATATGACTGTTTTTTTGATTAATACGGAGGAAAAGTGGCTTAAAGGTATGTACGGAGCAGAGTATGATGAATATTGCAAACGTGTAAATCGTTGTATTCCCGGGTTACCAAAGAGATAATTAAGCAGCTATATTATTTTTGAAAACATTGGAATAATGAATATGATATAAAACAGGTAACCAAAAGTTACCTGTTTTTTCTATATAGGTTACTTTTTAGCACTTATGGAATTTTTACGGATAGTTATACTAATCATTGTAAAATAAATCAGTTTTGAACTGACACTTCTTATGAGGGAGAGAAAAAATGAAAAAGAATGTTTATGTAAGTGCTTTATTAACAATGGCTTGTGGAATGATGGCAACAGGATGCGGATTACTTGACAGAGACGACGAAGAGATTGTCGGCAATGACTGGAGAACAACAGGTTCGTATGTATATGCTACCTTCGATCATGAGGGAAGTGTTGATGCACTTGTAGGAGTTGGTGAAGATAAGCTTACTGTGTTTTATGATGCAGAGGAAAAGGAAGTATATAAAAGAGTAAGCTTTCCCTATGAAACAACAGACGTTCAGGCAACCGCAGAGTCACTTGGCTTTTATGATATCAATGGTGACGGCTATACAGATATTTATGTGGAGCTTTACGATCAGCAAGGTGAGTGCAGTGTAGTTCAGTACGCATGGAATGCAGATGACTGTGAGTTCGAGATTTATTATGATAATGGCGGATATGATATCGGTGGTTATGATGATAACGGAGAAGGTGACTTTTCTTTTATTAATTTCATTGGAGCATGGGTTAATGCGGACCATACCGTTGAACTTATTATCGACTCTGCAAGCAACTGGCAGCAGGGTGGAAATGAGGAGATGGTAATCTACGGAACCTCTACAATCGATTATGGAATGTTAGTACTTCATACCTGCTATGGTGACCATTATGCTAATCTTACTTTTGACAGTTCCAACGGAACTATCTTTGATGAGTGGGGGAATGTATATACTTACGATGGACCTGTAGAAGAGCACTTAAACGGCGATTCATTTGTATATTCAAGCAGTTCATCATACGGCGCAGAGACCGGACTTGTAGACGGATGCCTTGAGAGCGGTTATTACTTCTGCGAGGATGATGATTCCATTATTTACATTGATGGTTGTAATTATGAGCTTTACGGTTATGTGGAAGGAACTTCGGAACGAGTAGTTCTTGACAGAGGATATACTCTTGCACTTGATGATGCAGGTAATTTTAGAGCTTACTCAACTGATTACTATGATGAAGACGGATGTGAGGTTTTCCAGTTTGATACTTATATTATTATCTGGAACGGTATGACATATTCTATGGAATAGTGTGCTTGGATACAGATTTTCCGAGAGGCGGAATGGAGAGTAGTATGTGTAAACGAAATTGGATAATGTGCGGATTGTCGGCAATATTGATATGCATGTCTATACTGACGGGATGTGGGATGACGGATATGTTTTCTTATGAGGAGGATCCGGAGGATATAGACGGCTATCAGGAGGATTACGGTTGGACCTGTAACAGGGGATACGACCAATTGGAATGGACAACCGCAGACGGGGCAACGCAGATACTTTATACAGCTGTCGAAGAGAACTATGTACTATTGGTATATGACAGACCAAGCTTTGAAGCGCTTACCACGTTTGAAATCCCGGCGGTTAACGGAGCCAATGCAGATATTCAGACATACGAATTCAGTGATATCGACGGTGACGGTAATGAAGATTATGTGGCTACCGGTTGCATAGATGATAAGGAATATCGATTTGTTTTTATATACAATTCGGAGGCGAATACTTTTGAGTATTCCGAAGGGTATTCCGGGGAGCAGGCTAAGTAGGCTGATATTGTCGGCTTCGGTTAGGAGGTTACTATGGTTGCGGCTGCAATAATAATGTTTATAGCGGGAGTTGCCGGAAGTATTATTCTTGGAATAAAAAAGAAGCCGGTATGGATGGCGCTGTGTATCATTGTCTCGACAGTGGCATTGTTCATACTGCTTGCTACGGCAATTTTGCTTAATGCAATTGATTAATTCTTCAAAAGTGTCAAAAGTCATATCTTAAGTGAGTTTCTAAACCTTGAGAAATATAGATTTTTGGCACTTTTGTTGTTATATTGGAGATATGAAACTTTTTAAGAAACTGGCGGATTATATTACCCGCGTGCATGAACTGAATATTGTATTGTTTAAGATACTGGGAATAGGCGGAATAAGTGTAAGCATTATTGCCGGAATCTACAGTATATTTGAAGGCGGAATCATTATGGTTGCCGTCAATTTTCTTGCGGCCGTATTGGCCTTCCTGTTATTGCTTTATGTTGAAAAAACAGGCAAATATGTAGTCGGATACATTATCACTGAAGTGGCTGTATTTATGGTGGTCTTTGCGGTGCTTTATTTGCGCGGAGGCGGTATAGAGGGAGCATTGCCGTATTTTTTTGTCTTTTCGCTGGTGTTTACTTTCCTGATGTTTAGCGGAAAACTTCTGATAATAATGGAAACGCTGATGTCAGGCTTCTATATTGCTCTTATTGTTTTCAGCGTAAAGTATCCGCAGTATGTTGTACAGCTTACCAACCCTACGGATTATATTACGGAAAAAATATTCGGCCTGTTTGTATCATCGCTCACGCTTGGATGTGTAATTCTTTTTTATATCAATGAGTACAGAAAACAGAAGAAAATAGCTGACGAGGCAGGCGCGGCCAAGAGCACCTTCCTCGCGAATATGAGCCATGAAATCAGAACTCCAATCAATTCTGTAATAGGCTTCAATGAGCTGATTTTGGCTGAAACGGACAATGAAAAGATTCGAGAATATGCAACAAATGTAGACCATTCCGGACGTCTGTTACTGAATGTAATAAATGATGTTTTGGATTTTACCAGACTGGATGAGGGAAGAGAGACATTGCAGGCTTTGGAATATCATCTGTCCGAGGAGGTACAGGAGATAATATCGGGTTTCAGAGTGCTGGCGGAAAAGAAAAATCTGAAGTTGTACGTAGAAATTGATGAGTTGGTTGCAATAACCTATCATGGTGATTGCGAGAAGCTTAAAAGAGTGCTCAATAACCTTATCTCAAATGCGATTAAGTATACGGAGGAAGGTTCTGTTACCGTCAAGATTTTTGTCGTTGAAAGTGATAAGAATTCCGACGGAAAGACAGTATCGCAAAAGCTTCGTTTCGAGATAACCGATACGGGAATCGGTATAGAAGAGGCCGATATAGAAAAGCTGTTCAGAAGCTACGAAAGAGTTGACTTGCTCAAGAACCAAAATATTCAGGGAACCGGTTTGGGACTGGCCATATCCAAGAAACTTGTTGAACTTATGGGTGGTGATATCCGGGTTAAGAGTGTATATGGACAGGGCAGTACCTTCAGCTTTGAACTGAATCAGCAGGTAAGCGATACTGAATTTTTCGTTGAACCCAAAGCTTCGGAACAGAATGCTTATCTGGCGCCGGAAGCGCGTATTCTGGTGGTTGATGACAATCCGATAAATATTCTGCTTGTGAAGGAGTTCCTTAAGCAGACGATGATTAAATTTGATACCGCCGAGGATGGTCTTAAGTGCCTTGAACTGGTCGCTGAAAATAAGTACGATATGATTCTTATGGATTATATGATGCCGGGAATGGACGGAGTTGAAGCACTTGGACAGATTCGTGAGTATGAGAGTGAGATAGGAAGCAGGACTCCGGTACTTGTGCTTACAGCGGATGTAGTAGAGCATGCGGACGATATTTTGCTTTCGAAGGGCTTTGATGCGTATATTTCAAAGCCGATAGATTCACGTGTGCTTAAGGAGATGGTGTTTAAGTTTCTTCCGAGTGAAAAGGTTACCGTTATCGGAAGCGGGAAAAGGGAGGAAACACCAAGGGAAGTTATCGATGGTTATACCTATCTTTTGAAAGAATACGATATTGATTTGCAGGAAGGTCTGAGATATGCAAGCGGAAGTCTGGAACAGTATGTAAGTATTGTTAAATTCTTCGACAATAATTATGAGCGAGCAAGAAAAATAATAGAAAAAGCGCTGGAAGAGAATGATATTGAAAGCCTTGTTTTGAATTTCCATTCGCTGAAGGGTAATGCCAGAAACATCGGGGCGGTAGAATTATATGAGCTGGCCCGTAAATTGGAAAAGAAAAGTCGTGCCAAGGATATCGTTTATATTAATAATGCGGTCGATGTATTCTATCTTGAATGGGAGAGGGCGGAAACGGGTATTAAAAAGCTCCTGAGTCTTATTGGTGATAGCGGTAGCCCGGAGGCGGACGATAAGGAAACTTCTGAGGAGGCCGTAAGTGATTTGATTGGTATTCTGGCAGAACACATTTCTTTATGCCAGACCAATCCGGCAAAAAAAACATCCAAGCTTATACTTGGAAAAATTACGGATGAGGAAGACATAAGGACTGTTGAAAAAATAATGGATGCTGTAGGCGATATGGATTTTGATGAGGCCGAAAGTCTGACAGAGAGGTTAAGAAAGCGGTATGGAGAGACGTAGAATATTGTGTGTGGATGACGATATCAATATGCTTAACAGTTCGGAAGATATATTGATATCGGCCGGATTTGATGTCAGTCTTGCCAAATCAGGCACGCAGGCACTCAAATTGCTTCAAAAAGGTGTGAAGTGTGATTTGATTTTGCTTGATGTTGATATGCCGGATATGGATGGCTTTGAGACGATAAAAGAGGTTCAGCGGATAGAGAACTGCCGAGATATTCCCGTTATTTTTGTGACAGGTATGGATGCACCCGATTTTGAAATAAAGGGCCTCGAACTCGGAGCCTCCGATTATATTGTTAAGCCGTTTATTAAGGATATTCTTATAGCGAGAATTAACAGTCAGCTGAGAAAGAAGAGTGCGGAAGAATCGATTGTTAAAAAATACAAGGATGATGCACTTGCAATGATGACTAAAGAACTCTCGGATACAGAACTGATGGTTGCAAAATATATTGCGGACGGATTATCAAATCAGGAGATTGCGGAGAGAACCAATTACTCTTATGCATATATCAAGAAAGTAACATCTTCTATACTCGGTAAGCTTGATTTGCAGAACAGAACAGAGATTAGAGGTATGTTGCGCTGCGATTTGGATTAGATGTGGCAACACATTCATTTTTAATGAGACAAATATAATTTATTAATGCAATATGCGGATTAATTCACATATAAATTACAATTGACATAGAACATTAATAATGCTAGTATAGTTAAAATTTTAGGCGGGTATTTATTATGACATATTTCCAGTTGAATAAACTGAACAGGGACGACGATAGATAGCGTTTGCAGTTGTGAGACAATCACAGGTGCAAGCGCTTTTGGAGTTGCACCTGTGTGGGATAGATATGTGAGACCACATTGGTATTTTTATCAGTGTGGTCTTTTTTTATACCCTTGAAGGAGGTGATGTTTATGTGGCATAGAGACGATGCCGGGATGGATCAAAGATTTTTCTAAATTACATAACATAAATAAATACGAATTTGGAGGAATCATAAGTATGGAAAAAAATATTCGAGAAGTAGAGGCAAATGAATTAGTAAATCATATCGGAGAAATAATTCAAATACACGGAAGTATATACAAAGTTCGAAAAATGAGTGGTTTTGCTTTTGTGTTGTTAAGAACTAAGAGAGAGGTCATACAGTGTGTATATTCAGCTGAAATTTCGAATTTTGGTATAGATGAAATAGTAGAGGAAAGTAGTGTGTTGGTGACTGCAAAAGTGGTCGCTGAAGAACGCTCGAAAATTGGGTATGAGTTGCAGATGATAAGCGTGGAGGTATTATCCATTCCTGCGATGGAAAGCCCTATTGTGGTTAACAATAAAATAGTAGACACCTCAATCGAAAATCTTTTGGACTATAGACCGGTAACATTAAGAAATGAGAAGGAAAGGGCGATCTTTAAGATTCAAGAAGGAATTTGCAGAGGCTTTCGAAGATGTATGGAGAAAAATAACTTTACGGAGATTCATACTCCTAAGATTGTATCGGAGGGCGCAGAAGGCGGAGCCAATATTTTCTCGTTGAATTATTTTGGAAAAGATGCATATCTGGCCCAAAGTCCACAGTTTTATAAACAGACTATGGTAGGAGTTTTTGAAAGAGTGTACGAAATTGCACCTGTATTTCGTGCTGAGAAACATGACACTGCGAGACACTTAAATGAGTATACCGGGGTTGATTTTGAGATGGGATTTATAAGTGATTTTTCAGAAATCATGGAGATGGAGACTCAAATGATACAATCAGCTTTTGCAGAATTGGATGTTAATTACAAAAGGGAACTGGAACTACTAAAAATCGAACTTCCTATGATTGAGGAAATCCCAAGAATACGATTTAAGGAAGCTAAGGAATTGATAGCAAGGACATATAATAGAGAGATAAAGGATTGGGAGGACTTTGAGCCGGAGGAAGAAAAACTGCTTTATGAAATTATGAAGAAGAAAACAGGTAGTGAGTTTGTTTTTGTAACGCATTATCCGACCAAGAAGCGTCCGTTTTATGCAATGGAAAATCCTGAAAATAGGGAGGAAACATTAAGCTTCGACTTGTTGTTTAGAGGTCTGGAAATAACGACGGGAGGACAGCGAATTCATAATTATGAAGAGCAGATTAAAAAGATGGAAGAGAGGGGAATGAATCCTGCTGTATTTGAAAGTTATTTGATGATTCATAAATATGGAATGCCACCACATGGAGGACTGGGGTTAGGATTAGAGCGTTTTACCGCGCAATTATTGGGATTCTCAAATGTTAGATATGCAACATTGTTTCCTAGGGATATTCATCGAGTGACTCCATAAATGTACCTTAAGGGTTATTGACAGATACATTCTACATATGTAGATTGAAAATATATTCGACAAATGTAGAATGTAGAAAGGTGTTTGTAATTATGAAAAGACTCCCTGATTCTGAATTGTAAATAATGCTTATCGTATGGGACTATGACAGGCCTGTTACACGTTTTGAGATAGAAGAGAGATTGGATGGAGACAGAAAATTATCACCTACAACTATATTATCGTTTCTCGCAAGATTACAGGAGAGAGGCTTCCTCGAAGTGACTAAGGTAGGTAAGAACAATCTGTATGCCCCGGTAATCGATAAAGACAGCTATATGAAGGTAGAGAGCAAGAATATACTGACAAAGCTTTACCGCAATTCGGCCAAGAATTTTATTGCTGCTTTATATGATGGAGATAACTTATCAGCTGATGATATTGCAGAACTTGAGGAATATATTACACAGATGAAAAAGGGACAGTAGTTGAGGGATAGCTTATGTTACGAATGTTTTTCAATGTGATAGAAATAAATATTGTAATCAGCATACTGATGATTCTGCTTCTGATATTTTGCAAAAAGATACGTAAAAGATATGGCGCATTATGGATGAAGATTATATGGATCATTCTTGCAGTAAGGCTTGCTATACCGTTTAATATTTCTACTCAGAACGGAGGTATACATTTATTTACATTGCCTTCTGAGCAAAGTGTTGTTGCGAGTGGTGCAGAAAACAATGCGGGCATTGATGAGAATATTGTACATGTGGATGAAATGGTTAATCATCAGGGAAATGATGTGGATGATGCTGAAGCAACACTATCGGGAGCAGTATCAGAAACAGTTTCAGAAGCAGTATCAGATGCGGCGAATGGTGGTAGTAGCAGTGACGCTTCCGGTGTTGACCAGAATATAGCTAATGAAACTGTATCTGATATGGACAAAACTGAAAGTCTGCCTGTAAATGAGTCTGTCGTAGTCGGTGATGATGTTGAAAAAAGCACTGATGTTTCTAATGATTCTACATCAAGGAATTCTAATATATTTGCTTCGAAGGAGCTGATATTTGCAAGAGTATTACCCATCATATGGTTGGCAGGTGTAGGCGTAGCGCTGCTTATTTTGCATATCAGATATTTGCTTTTCGCAGGTTCAATAAAAAAGACTTTTATTCCTTTACGCGATGAGAAGTTTTTGAATACTCTAGGTAAGTTAAGTAAGTCGCAGTCAGATAAATCACTAGTAGTATATCAGAGTTCCGCTGTTGATAGTCCAATGCTGATTGGGTTGTTTAGAACGGTGTTAGTCGTACCTGAAAGAAGTGTTGATTGGGACGAAGAAGTTACCGAAATGATTCTTGCACATGAGATGGCGCATTTTGACAATCGTGATTTGTATGTAAAAGCATTTATGAATATTATCTGCTGTATGAACTGGTTTAATCCGTTTGTATATATATTACGGAAGCAGATGTTTTATGACATAGAACTTAGATGCGACCAGATAGCATTAGGCAGCAGGGGCGATGCTTACAGAGAAAAGTATGCGAAGGCGTTACTCTCATTAGTTGGAGAGAAAAAGCGTTTCAGTGCTTTTCAGGCGGACTTTGGGAACAGCAAAGAAGTAGTAAAAGACAGAATGTCATTCATATTCAACAGCAAAAGAGCAAAAAATGGAATAGTGTGTGCTATTGCTTTAGCCGTATTAATGTTTGCCGGATGCTTTATGATTTCATGCGGTAATAGGGATGACTTATCAGAAGGCGATGCTGCAGATTCAGCACAAAATAGTGAAGAGTTACCGCAGTCAACAGACGCAGTTACTGATACAGATATAACTGTTGAAAATGATGATGTAAATGATGGTGTAAATGAGGTTCCTTTACATACAGGTGAGTGTGAATTTGAAGAATATTTGGGACAATTAGGTGAAAGCGGAGAGTACTACGATGAGGCTCGGTTTAATGAACTTGGAGAGTATGAGCTGGAAATTGATTGTTTTTACGCGGATGTTACTCATGATGGAATCGATGATCTGATTAAAACAGTAGTGTTTAATTTGGACAAGAATGCATCGATTGATACTGCTATAAATGGCACGTCCGTTGGTAGTTTTGTTAAAGTGTATAAAGGAATTTACGAAGGTGAATATGAGGAAAGCGCATGCTTTGTGAGCAGGGACTTTCATATGAGTCATCTCGGCAACGGCTCCGCATTTTTGGTAGATTATGAGGGTCAGGATTATTTGATGATTGCTAGTCTATATGAGGGGCAGGGACAGGCTGATTACAATTATACCCTGTTCTATATTGATGACACGGAAGGAATCATTACGCAGGATCGCTATGGAGTAACTTTTGCTACTGATAATATTACGTATCAAAATGCTGACGGTAGAGAGGTAGTAGAGCCATTATTTGACAGCCACATTGAAAAATACATAGACAATTCAGAAATTCTCCTGGCATTGGATTGTGAATTTGAATCTGCATTATTCAGTACCGCAGAGAATAGAGTAATGGGCATAGAATATCTTGGCGAGAGATTGAAGTATTTATACGCAGAGAATGTAGCAACAGTGGAGCGAAAAGAGAATAAATGTGGCGAGGTAACTGTTTATACAGCTCCTGAAAGACCAATGCCGGCAGAAGGCATAGAGGTATTGGATGTAACGGAATGTTTGTCTGATTTTTCACTGCTTATAACCATTGCCAATAATACTGAAGACGAGTTCAGTTATGTTCTGGACTATGCGCTGGATGTGCTGATAGATGGGGAATGGTACGAATATAAAAAATATAGATATAATTATGTAGAGCAGAAACTGCCTGCAGGTAAGACTATTATGTTGAACTACGAGTTGTGGATGTATTCCGACCTGCCGGTAGGACAGTATCGTATCACTTCCCGCGAAGGAATCTCAGGACAGTTTGTGATAAATGAGCCCGGAATATATGAACTGTATGCGGTAGGTGACTATCCGGAGAGAAGTGCCGATGAAATATACCAGAGCATTGTAGAGAATGGAAAAGCATATTATATAGATTATTCATATAGCTATGTGTTTGAAAAGTATGGATTCCATGATGTGTTTTATATGGTGTTCTATGAGGACCATCGGTTTAGTTATATGGAAGGTGGAGCATCAAGTTATCTGGGCGGCGGAAGATGGGAAATAGATGGCGACGAGCTGATTATGACCGATGATTATTTGCAAGGTATGGGGTCGATTGTTAATTATTTTAAGATTGAAGACAATATTCTGATATATGAGGAGGAAAAATCTTCAGGATATATCTACGCAAGAGTAGCTGATGGAGAGCGTTTTATTTGCGATTGTGATTTGTGGAAAGACGCGGTTAATGGCAATTCAGACCAGAAAGTGTTATATGATTCTAATTTTTGAAAACATTACTAAATAACAAAAGCATAGATTTCAACCGTGGCTAGAAGCCAATGTGGGAGAAAGTGTGGATTTGGAGGTAGCGGGTATAGATATTCAGGTTATGAAAAACGGACATAAATACTGGAAAGCCACAGCAGATTTTGCTATGAATTGTTCCTGGAGAGCCGGAGGATATTTGGCGAAGCTCATGTATGAAAATGCATTTGCTGAGGAAGAAAGAGTGCTGGTTGCTTTGGTAGATGGAAATATTGCAGGCTTTTGTACCTATGCAAAGAAGGATGAACTTCCGGAAGAATATGATTTTACTCCATTCATAGGATTCATGTTTGTGGATGAAAAGTATAGAGGAAATCGACTCTCAGAAAAACTGATTCAGGCCGCTTGCAATCAGGCTGCAAATGACGGATTTCACAGGATGTATATTATGAGTGGCGAGATTGGTCTATATGAAAAATATGGATTTACATTCCTTGGAATGTATAAGACAATTTATGATTCTGAGGACCAGCTATTTGTCAAGGAGATTAACTGATGATGTCGAAAAAACATGTCGTGGTTGAACTATACAACATAGACTGGAAACAGGATTTTCAAAATGTAAAAGCAGAGCTTGAAGACATGTTATAGAAGGTATCTATGAAAAAATTGGAGGTAATAAGGTTTTGGAGAATACATCTATGGATAAAATTGAATGGCTATTTTTCGATATTGGTTCCACTTTGATGGATGAAGAGAAGGCATATTTACATCGTCTTCATGATGTGGCTGATGCAGTAAATGAACCATTTGAAAAAATATATGAAATGGCTATCAGCTTATATAAGCAAAATAAAAAAGGTGATCTTGAAGTGATGCAGGCTTATGGTCTTCCAAGGCTTAAGTGGCATAAAGAGGATGAGATACTTTATCCTGAAAGTGTAGGGTGTCTGGAAGCTCTGAGCAAGAAATATAAGTTGGGGGTTATAGCTAATCAGTCATTAGGAACTGCTGACAGACTCGAGCAGCATGGAATACTGAAGTATTTTGACTTTGTTGTGGCATCTGCAGAAGAAGGTGTGGCTAAGCCGGATAGAAGAATCTTTGAGATTGCTTTAGATAGAGCAAAATGTAAACCTGAAAATGTAGTGATGATTGGTGACAGAGTTGATAATGATATTGTCCCTGCCAAGAAGATGGGTATGCATACCATTTGGATTAAACAGGGATTTGGAAAGTATTGGCAGATTTGTGGTGAAGAAGAGCAGGCAGATTATGTAGTCACAGATCTAAATGAGCTTGTTAATATATTGGGCAATGGAATATAAAGCGGGGAATGTATGAAAAAGATTATATCAATTGTGCTAGGCTTTATACTTGCACTTTCTATGGTTGGATGCGGTAGCAGAATGAAAGATGATGTACCGGAGAATGCAGCCTATCTTGTTACTTTCTCATCAATGTTTAAGCAAGTGGGCGGATACTATTATGTGAGTGCTGAAGGTGATATTTTGAGCAAAAGCACTAAACTGAAAGTGCAGGATTTATATCGTTTCGAGGTTAGTGAGGACAGGATTATTCTGTCGGGAGAAAGACACAATAACACACTTTTTTTTACTCGTAATTCGTCAGTTCCTAATAAAGATTTTATTTTTCTTAACAATCCTAAAGGTACCGGTGTGACCGCTGTAGCATCGAATGGAGAAAATGTGCTGGGTATTATGAATGGTAGTTTCTCCGATAATGTATACAAGAATTTATTTGTACTGCAAAATCTTTCGGGCGAGGTGCTCACACAATATACGCTGGATATATTTGCTCACAAGGTACTGTATTTTGAAGAAGAAGCAATTATTGCCGGCGCATATTTGGAAATGCAGAGTTCGTCAATGTTGTCTGTGGCAGAATTGCTCGATTGCACAGATGAAGACATAAAAACATATCAGTATGATGAATACAAGGGTTTCTGGGATGTTGTAAGCTATAATGGAGTTCTTTATTGTTTGGCAGAGGGAAAAGATGAAAGCCGTGACACGGTAGTTATGATTGATGCTAATGATTATTCGATTATAGCCGAAAGCACGTTGTCAGATGCATTAGTTAATCTTTTTGTACATAATGATTCTGTATATGCAGTTGGTAATGCAGGGCTTTATATAGTTACTTCTCTAGATGAAAGCGTAGAGCAGCGAGTTGGTTTTGACCAGACTCTTCGTGCAAATGACACATATGCATACTTCGCTTATGAATTGGACGGTAAAGCATATGTATTTCTACGCTATCAACAGAGACAGAAAGAGAATAATGATTACATCTACGGAAATATGGTTCAAATCGACCTTGATGACGCCAATATGGAGGTTACTCAAATTAGAAGTAACGGTAGAAACAGAGTAGATAGTATATTTATTATTCCGGCATCATTTGTACGATGATGAATCATATTCCCGTTTTCGTACAACCTATGGAGATGTTTGTGAGCAAAGGAGTATAATTATTTATCAAAAACTTCCATCAAATCATTTAAGAGCTCACTGTCAAAATTATCATCTGCATAGATTATTTCTGAATCATCCTTAGGCTCAAAACCAAACGGACCATAATTGAATTCTTTTACCATAATAGCGTAATTACCGTTAAGATCATGGATTTCCCAGAAGAGCTTGGAATCGATGCATTTCGTATCTGTGTTGTATGTAAGGTTTACCAACTCTATGGAAACAGTCTCTTGTTTATTGTAGATTTCTGTCAGACTTTTATCTACTTTTGACTGATATGCGATATCAGCATCAGGATTACGATCAGTAGAAGTGCAGTCATAGGTTACAAAATGGTAAAGAAGATTAAAGGTGGTAGTATTACGATTCGGTCGCATAAGAAAACCTAATATATAATTTGGAGTCTCATTACCTAACAAAGCTCTAAAATAATATGTACAATATTTATCGAAGTTCTGTAATGTCTGACTGGGTGTTTCATTACCATATGAGAAAGATACATAATAAGCATCATCGGAGAGAAAATCTATTTGAAGAGGAATATGTACATCCTCTGATTCTAACGTAATGGATGCAGTATAACTTGCTATATATGTATCATTGGAGGTTGTCTTACGAGAGTAATAACCATCATATTCATTATAGGTAACGTTGGTTAAGCCGATCTTAACATTCTTTCCGTCGATCAATTCTGACTGGAGTTTCTTGAGTTCTGAATTTACCTCGGAATATAAAGCTGCTTCATTTCCGAATATATCCATATTAGCGTTTGGTGCCTGATCAGCCATATTGTTCATTCCGTCCAAAATGACCTCAGTGTTACCTGCCAGGAAATCTTTGGCAATCTGCTTAGCCTTATAGTGATATTTCATTGTATCGTAGTTTGGTATTCCGGTCTGAGGGAAGATCTGTCCGACAGTCAGAAAAATAAATATAAATGAAATGACTGCGATTCCGATAATAAGAAGGCGCTTCTTTATTTTTTCTGCTTTGATTTTTTTCTGAATTTTCAGGAAAGGATTGTTGGCAGCAGGAGCTGATACGCTACTATCTGATTCACTATTAGTGGGCTCTTTACCAACAGTCATAGACTTAAGCTTTTCCTGGCATTTTTTGCATCCGGCTATGTGTGTTTCTATTTCTTTTGATGTTTCTTCGGAACACAACTTTTCGATATATTCCGGTAACAAATCATTTACTATATAACATTTCATATTATTTCTCCTCGTGATTTAATCGCATTTCATATTGATCAGCTGCATCCAGAGATTTTTGAAGTTTCTCTTTTGCACGATAGTAGTTGACTCGAGCCCAAGTTTCACTCTGGTCAAAAATAGTGCCTATTTCCTTGAAGGAGAGTCCGAGCATACGGTGAAGGATTATTTCTTTTTGCTTTTCTTCCAACAGGTGGATATTTTTATACAGGGCAGTTTTTTCTTCCGCGGAGATTATTTCTGCCAGTATATCATTGTCTGCTTCGAATAAGTTCTCACTGCCTTCAATATCTTCCAGATGCACGTTTCTATGCTCGTGTCGCGACAGTTCGTCGAGCATGGTATTTTTGGCTATCTGACAGAGCCAGGTCAGTATGTCGCAATCATTTTTAAAAGAAGCTGCATGTTCGATTGCTTTTACAAAGGTGGTCTGCGTTATATCCTCGGCCAGTTCTTTATTCTGACATTTATTAAAAATGTATCGATATACTCTGTTGGCGTATTTTTGATATATCTCATCAAAAGCGTCATTTTCTTTCACCGTTCTCCCCCCTTTCATAGATTTAGACGATTCAGTATATGAAACGTTACAGATATATAAAAATATTTGCGATATTTTTTGTAAGTGCGATGTATGAAAAAACTGCCGGGGTTAATATCCCGGCAGTACCAGTTTACTCATTATGCAGGCGCTGATTAGCTGGACATTAGAATGAAAACCTGTTTTGGAATAGATAGATTTGGTGTGCTGTCTTACAGTATCTATGCTGACAAACAATTCATCGGCAATTTCCTGATATGATTTTCCTTCGGCCAGTTTTTTAATGACTGCGAGTTCTCTGGGCGTCAACTGATCTGAAGTGATATCACCGATTTTGACAACAGGTGTGGTTTCGGGATATATTGATTCACCGTTCATTGTTCGCTCGATTATATCGGTCAGTTCATCAGTATTTTCATTCTTGTACCAGAAGCTTTCGCATCCGCCTTCACGGGCTTTTTCTATAAAACTGTAATCAGGCATGGACGTTGCGATTATTATCTTGATATTCGGGTGAAGCTTTTTGATGTTTGCCGCACTCTTGAGTCCGGAACTGTCGCCTTCAGTGCAGATATCCATTATTATAAGATCCATAGGAACTCTAAGGCAGAGGATCTCGGCGGTCTCGGCATTCTCTATGCAATCAATCACTTCGTAATCTGACATGAGGCTGACTGCACTTGTGAGTGCGGATTTGACAAATACGGAATCCTCTACAATCAATACTTTATACATATGCGCGCTCCTTAGTTTTTACGTATATAGTTGTTTCTTGTGTTTGAAACAGTAAGTGTTAGCTTCTTAGTGTTTTGGGAAAATTCAGATGAATTTCAAAACGTTCTTCATTACTGATGTTCATAAGAATACCGTTTTTCTCCAAATTCTCCATAAGGGATGACAGCCCCCCGCCCATCTTTGTAAAGGGCTTATCAGGTGTGCCGTCGTCATATATTGTTACAGCGCCTGTATCGGAAAAATCCTGTACATCAATGAATAGTGTGTTGGCGTTCGCGTGTCGAATTGCATTGTTTAGTGCTTCTCGTAGCAGCTTGAGCATGATGGGTTGGGCCGCTCCGGTGGGAAGCGTTCCTTCGACAAGAATCTTACAACCTACCATTTTTGATACTCGCTGTAGCTCCTCGTAACCATTCTGAGAAAGAGGAGTTGACGAAGCGGGAGCAGAAAATCCGACAATAATCTGTTGCCAAAGTGCGCTGACTTTTTTGGAAAGGTCCTTATCTTCAGGATTTTTAAGCAGATGTCTGGTCATGGCGAGACAATCGCCAAATTTACCATGGATACTTATCTTGGCATCTAAAAGTTCCTGTTGCCGATTGATTTCAATCGAGTTGTTAATGTATGACTGAAGGCGCTCGTTTTGCTTTTTGATTTCTTCATTGAGTTCCTTGAGTTTACACAGATTGAGATACTCTTCAGTAATATCCTGGGAATTTATCTGAATAAATTTTTCTGTTTCATTGGCAAACAGTCTTTCTTCAATACAGTAAATTCTATCATTGTATTTAATGAAAAAAGAATTGCTGTATTTATTTCTGAGACTTTCGTCTACATCGTCAAGAGCAAGCTTCCTCTCATAGAGACATTCGAAATCTTTTCGCATGTCTGTCAAAGGACTTCCCTTAATATTATAAACCAGTTCATACATTTTATCATTGACTACCAGAGGCAATTTGTTGCCAAGGCCGAAATATACAGGCATAGGCAGATAGTCTATGGCGATACGCTTATCTGAGGCAATGAAACGATGATTGTACAGATAAATCAAGATCAGATAGATGATCGCAATAATCAAAAACATAAGGAAGATGTCTAAAAACATAGTCATGCAAACACCTCCTTATCTGCCGATGCTAACTGATCATTCGGAGCGTCTTGCTGAACAGTAAGCTTTAGCTCGGACATTTTTTTATCGCCTGAAGGCAGTTCATAGAAAACTCGGAAGTAGATACCTGATTCGTCCTCTTCAAGGCGAAGTGATGCAAAGGTCAAAATGTTTTCCTGTAAAATGTCACTGAGTAATTCAAGGCAGGATATTATGTCCTGAGTTTTGATGTTAATAGTGAGAGGAACCAAACATACAAAAGACTTTTCAAGGCCATACATACCGGTCATCATCTCGTCCATTGTGAGCTTGAGCTCTGAGAGAGGAATATATTCTTTTTCTTCATTCAGTATCAGCAGGTTACTTTTTCTTTTGATATAGATGCCGCGCTGGATGATGTCATGATATGTGTTTTCATCTGAAAGGTTTTTTATTTGTGCATCGAGAAAAAGAATATCCTTTTTTACCAGATCATCAATTTTACTGTAGATGGCGTTCTTTTGCTGTATTTTTTCTTTCGCATTAGCAATTATCAGCTCGTTTTGCAGTAGTTCTTCCTGCTCCTTAAGCTGCTTTTTTATGGTTTCCTGCTCGGCTACAAGCTGGTTGATATAAGAGAT
>DCIR01000074.1:1612-9088 GCA_002317155.1 Lachnospiraceae bacterium UBA1721 | reverse complement strand
ACCAGTCCTGTGGACATACAGATTATCCAGCTGAGTATTTCTATGAAGAAGGTGTACTGGGTACTGCCTACCAGCTCCCAAGGAAGTACGAAGCCGTTCATGATGTAGGGAATGTGATAGATTCCGATAGATATATACGACAAAAGAATCATCACGAAGGTCATAATGCTTCCGGACTTGCGTATGAAATTGTGAGTGGCAATCAGACGCCAGAGGACTACTATGAAGCAGAATACGATAGTGACATAGCACAGCCATCTTAATTCCACCGAAGATCTGTTGATATCATCGGGAAGTATTTCAAATTTGAAAAATCCTTCATGCAGATAGTTGGTAAAACACAGTATTCCGAGGATAAAGGCAGCAGCCGGCAACAGCAGATATACTTTGGGCAACTTGTACTGCTCGGGCATACCAAGACAGAGTGTAGCCATTAAGCTAAATACCGGGAATATAAAATATGGAACAAAAATACCTATTACGGACAGAGCCATCAGATTGATGTTTTCCGTAACGACTACGGTCTGAAGATAAATGACAAACATGGAGAACTGCATTGTCAGACTCTCGATGATCAGGTATCTGCGTACTGATGGTTGAATTACCCTGGTCTTAACGAACCAGTACCAGATAATCAAGGGAATCATCTCGAGAAAGCCACGAAGCAGATGTCTGAAGTGGCTCAGTTCCGGATTGGGAATGTTTATATAATGCAACCCGGAGGTCAGTATTAAGAATATAAAGACAAAAGACATATACAAAAATGCCTTCTTTTTATTAAGCATCAGAGAATCCTCCGTTTCTATCATATTAATTATAATTCATCATATCAGTAAATGAACATCAGTAAATCACATCATTATGTGATATGCCTTTCGTCAAAATTACATCATTATGTGATGCGGGGCTAATCCGAGACTTGATATTATGATCTTGCAAACAGCGAACGACAAAAAATGCAGACAGAAAACAACAAGAAACAAACAACAAAAACAACAAGGAACAAACACAAAAACAACAAGGAACAAACAACAAAACAAGAACCAGACAATAAAAACAAACAGCAAAAAATAAACAACATCCACGGAGGAATTTACTATGAGAAGAACATTTGCATACAACGGAATTATAATCGGAATTTTAGTAGGACTTTTAATCGGCGTAGCTGCCAAGAGTGCAGTGGTAATGATTATCGCTATGATCGGTATCTCCATCCTGGCATTCGCAATTATCAGACTTTTTGAGAACGCGGTAAGCGCCGGTGTAGATAAGGCAGCATCAGCAATCGAAGACAAAATTAACGAGAGAAAAAATAATCGTTAGGACACCGGAATAAGGGAGGAAAAGAATATGCAGTTTTTAATCGTAATACTTATCAGTTTGGCAATCATTGTACCGATTGTAATAGTGGCACAGAAAAAGCATGAGCAGCTGGTTGACGAGGGGGCAATCGTAGAAAGAAAAATAGACTTTGTTGAAAAAGCAGAGATATACACTATTAAGAAGCTTGAAGATTTTTCACCGGTTACTAACGGTGTGATGAACTTTAATTATGGTGATATCAGATGTACGCTTGACGGTGATAAGGCCAAGCAGACATATCATTTTAAGGGTGGTGACTGGTCAGCGGATTTATGGCTGGTAGGAAATAGTGAAACCGAAACTGTGTATAGATTTGAATTTGCGAACTGGAGTGAGCGCCGCGGCATTCCCTACAGTGCCGTAAACATGAATAAGCTTGAAACTGCGGTAGAGAAGCTGTTTATGAGTATCGATCCTAACGCGATGGTTCGCGCAGAGAAGATTGAGTATAAGACAAATCATAGCTTTATATAAAAAATTGAAAAAACACAATGACGCGAAAAATATGGAACTATGAAAATGAGTTTGTTGAACAATAATACGGGGAAAGTGTTATGGGATGGATTGTATTTATAGTATTAACGGTAGTGATAATGATTATTGCATGGATAGGAAATGCTGTGGCTGATAAGACGACAGATGCCATCAGGAACAGCGCAGTCAGGAAGGAAAATGAGACCAATCCCGAGAAGTCTGAACCGCTCAGTTCAAGATTTAATAAGATGACTGAGAATAAATAGTATCGAGGATAAATAGTATCGGGATTGAATAGTATATTGTAGCGATAGATAATGATTGGACCTTGGAACACGTGGATGTAAACGTGATTCAAGGTCTTTTTTTGTAATATGTGATATAGTAGTAAAAGATTCTGAGAATTACAGTGCTTAATAGAATGATCGTTATCGTTTATAGCGAACTATTTTGATAAGACAGGTGTGGAATGGTATATAACATTATTATTTGTGAAGATGAACCGTTATTTTTAGCGGAACTGAAAAATGAAGTGGATAAATATTTTGATTCTGTTGGTGCAGCTGTGAGTACTGTCTGCTGTAGCAGTGCCGCTCAGTTTGTAAAGAGCGTGGGGATGGAAGATGCGCAAGACTGCGCAAATAGAGCAAAAGATAAGGCTGCACATGCGAATGTTAACGAAACTGCAAATCCTGAGGCAATTAGCCTTATTTTCATGGACATTTCGCTTGGTGATGGCGATGGAATGAAGCTGATAGAGAATTACAGGGAGCGCGGTGGAAACGGTGTTCCCGTGATTTTTGTTTCGAGTATGGAAGACCGAGTGCTCGAAGGGTATGAGGTGAGCGCCTTTGCTTTTTTGTATAAGCGCAATTATAAGGATAAGCTTGAGAACACCTTGAATCGTTTTGTGAAGGAGTATTCTGCTTCGATAACATTAACGGCCATTAACAGCGGAAATATCGAGGTGCTTTCTCTGAATGATATATATTATATCGAGTCTGATGGTCGTAAAACATTAATCCATAAAGAGAATGGAGATACGATTGACGACAGGGGCATAGGTGTGTTTATAAAAGAGGTTCCTGAGAATATGTTTTTGGAAGTGTATAAGTGCATATACGTGAATGTAAAGCATATATCTAGAATCAATGATGACACCGTGAGCCTTGAGAACGGTACAAAAGTTATGATGAGCAGAAGAAAAAGAAAACCGATTATGAACGCAGTAATGCGCTATATAGGCAGCAGGTGATTGTCAATCGTGATGTAAGTAGCAGGTAAATTATTGATGAAAAATAAGATTCTACCAACTATACCAATGATTATTTTTGTAATTGTATTGGTGATAAATGTTGTGACTTTTTATTATACACAATGTGATACGGATTATTATTCGAGTAAGGATTATTTGGGTAGATCACAGTCTATTTCGAAGCAGTCTTTCGTCAATCGTAAAGATATAATCAATTCTCTCCCCGGTGACTATGATGAGGCTATTGCCAGCATAGATGAAAGCATCAGAACAGAACTGGAGATGGAGGATGATGAATATCAGCGTTGGAAGAATTCATACAAATCAAAATCCGATCAATATGTAGATTTAATAGGAGACTATGAGGGTGTAAGAGAGCTGTATGAATGGAATAACAGTATACAGCGAATGCGTTCGGATATTAGAGATAATTCGCAGGTGCTGGTGGGGTTGCCGATATTTAATTCTGATGACATAGCGCAGGGAATAAGCATTACTGCGAAAGACTTTTACGGACTTGAAAATATGAATTTCAAACCGGCTATGGATAACGGAATTAATGTCTGGATGAACTATCGCATTTCAGATTATTTTATGGTTATCTTGGTTGTGGCTTCTGCGATTTTTTGTTCTTTATACAATAGGGGCCTGATTGAGAAAAATGTCCGAAACAGAAATAATGTACTAGGAATAGGTGCGGTCGTCCTTGGCATCTGCGTGGTGGCATTGTATGTAAGTAATGCCTTATTGGTATATCAGTTTATCGATAAATTTGACCTGAATATGTGGGTTCAATCGTACATGTCATTTAAGTATTGTCCGCAGCTAATACACCTCTGGCAGTTTATGCTTGCGGCGATAAGTATGAAGGTGGTCGCAGCGCTGATTTTATACCTGCTGATAGTGGCAATATTGCATTGTGTGAGAAAAATGCGCGTCTTTATGATAGTAGGAGTGAGTGTATTTCTTGTTGCAGAGGGAATACTGGCATTCGGCAAACAGACGGTTAATGCGCTGCAGGAGATAAATATTTTTTCAGCACTCACATTTGAGAGATTTTTCATTACATACAGTAATATCAATATCGGAGGAACTGCGGTTCCGAGACTTACATGTTTTCTTATTTTCATCGCAATATTATCTGCGGGATTGATAATAATGGAGACCTATACGGTCCGCAAATGTTCGCTTAGAATATACGAAAAAATTCAGTACAGTTATTATGAGGATATCAATCAAAAGTATACCGAAACACGCAGATTATGGCATGATTTCCATAATCATCTGCTCGCTATTCAGGAACTGATGAGGGTGGGGCGTTTTGATGATGCCAACGCATATATGAAGGAAATCGAGGATGATATTGATAATACACACATCCTGACAAAGAGCGGCTCTGAAGCACTGGATGTCCTGATTTATCAAAAAAGCGAGACTGCCAGACTGAACAACATTAAGTTCGAGGTTAGCATTAATACTCGATTAAAAAGTGAGGGATTTAAGGATACCGCGATTTGTTGTGTAGTCGGTAATCTCTTGGATAATAGCATTGAGGCACTGAACAAAATTGATAAAGAGAAAGAGTCTTTGGATGGCGCTTCAAAATGGATATCTCTGGAAATCAGCAGAATCGGAGAGATGCTGTATATATCAGTGGCCAATCCATACTATGGACGACTGGATAAGGATTCTAAGGGATTCAGAACAACTAAGGCTGATAAGAGCAGACATGGAATAGGCCTGGGAAGCGTACAGCACATTTGTGAAAAGTATAATGGATCGCTCAATGTGACTGATGAGGATGGAGTATTCAGAGTCCAGGCTCTAATGATGAGCAAATAATGATTTTATTTATTAATCAATACGATTAAATGAATAATTAGTACCACTTTTGTAGGATAAACAACCACTTGTGTTCAGGTGGTTGTTTTGTTTTTTCATTCTGTTAGTATGGAGTTGTGATTGAATCAAGTGTCGGATTCAGGGCTGGATAAAGCACCGGATTCCGAGAAGAATTCAGGGTATGAAAGGTAAGTAAGGAGATAAGCGTATATGAAAATAAATAAGCTTATTAAAAAATCAATATTGGCGGTAATGGCTATAGGAATTTTAACTTTGTCCGGATGTGGAAAAGAGAAATATGTGTTAAATCCTGTGGACGGTGAAAACTTTAATCAATCAAGTTACTGGTCTGATCCGATTATGAAGAATGAATACGGATATTACTATAAATCAAGACTTAACTATGCTTTTCATTATTATGATGAGGCTAGCGGTCAGTCGGTGTATTTATGTAACAGACCTGAGTGCCTTCACCAGGGAGACGAATTTTGTACTGCAACTAATGAAAACTATATTGTATTAGCCTGCCAGATGTATGACGGAAAAATCTATATGGGTGTGCAGGATATATCTAAAGAAGACAGCACGGATATTTTATTACTGAGACTAGATGCAGATGGCAGCAATCTGACTGAAGTTGCTAACTTAAAGAGTGAAATATCCAGGGGTGGAAGTGTAAGAAGCGGAAGCATATTTATTCATCGTGGAGTATGTTTCTTGTCATATGGATTGATAACAGATGAGAAGGTAATTAATTGCTGCAATATATACAACATGATTGACGGCACTCAGGTTGATTTGGAAGAGTATGAATTTGCATACTCTAAAGAAGGTTACAATTATGACTGGGGTGACCCAAATGATAGATATATGGGCGATGGCGAATATGTCTATTTTAACGAATATCGACCGGTAGATATTAACGGAAAAATCAAGTCAAAGAGTTTTCTTTGCAGATATAATATTGAAACTCAGACGCTTGAAACGGCTGAAATCAACTGTATTTACAAGGGAATATATTCTATTACAGGAACAAATAAAACGGCTTATGTAGATAAGTTTGGTAATCCGTTTATGTATGACTGGGATACAAATGAGTCAATACAATACCCAAAGCCTCCGGTACCTCTGTTTTATTATGATCCGGAACTGGGTAAATTTGTTAAAGCTGATAAAGAACTTTGGCCGGAAGATGAGCTTAATATTATAGAACAACCAATGGATATATCGGACATTGTGTATTACGATGGAAAGCTTATAGCGTTGGCAAATCTAGGTATATGTGATTTATGGATTTATGAAGAAGAGTATAGTCCGATATATTTTGTTGCGGAGATTGATGAAGAGTTCAACATAATTGATAGTTATACGATAAATAGCTGGACCAGTGAAATATGTGAAAAAGAGACTGTGATATATCAAAGTATGTATGGCGACGAGTATCGCAGATATATTGGTGATGTCTATATCGCGTCGCTGAGAATATTGGATGGTGATCTGTATGTTACTACTCAAAATGCTGTGTACAAATGCTCTTTTGATGCATTTATAAAAGGTGAAGAGATACCCAGATTCTTATTCGAGATAGAGTGGTAAATGGGATGATGAAAAATGGATAGTCTAATTAAGATAGATAATCTTACAAAAAAATACGGTTCATTCTATGCGCTTAAGAATGTGTCACTTGAGATGGATCATGGGGTGTATGGATTGCTGGGGGCAAACGGTGCGGGTAAGACGACATTCCTGAATCTGTTAACCGACAATATTAAGAGAACATCCGGAAGCATTCTTTATCACGGAACGGATATCTTAAAGCTTGGCAGTAAGTATAGGAGTAAGCTCGGTTATACGCCTCAGGTTCGTGGAATGTATGAGGATTTTACTGCGTTGGAATTTCTTCATTACGTGGGAAGTCTCAAAGGTATGAAGCTCAGCGAATGCAGGAAGCAGAGTGAGGAATTTTTGCGGATTGTTAATCTGTATAACGTGGCTCATAAAAAGATAGGGACATATTCAGGAGGAATGAAGCAGAGAGTACTGATTGCGTGTGCAATGCTTGATAATCCCGAAATACTTATACTTGATGAGCCGACAGTAGGCCTGGATCCTGAAGAAAGAATACATCTGCATAACTATATTACAGAGATATCGCGCAATAGAATTGTTATTCTGGCTACGCATGTTGTTGATGATATAGAGGGTATTGCCAAGAAGGTGATTTTGCTTAATAAGGGCAGGCTGATCAGCTTCGAATCGCCTGAGGATATGATCAGAAAAATGGAAGGGCATGTCGGAGAAGCGTACGGCACTTACGAGCAGATGATTAGTCTTGAAGAGCAGTACGGTAACGGCAAATTACTGCAGTCATCTGAAGGCTTTGGATTGAGAATAGTAGCCGATATTTTGCCTGAACAATTCGAGCCGGTTAAGAGTGGAATAACTCTTGAAGACGCATATCTATTTTATCTGTAGAAGGAGGGAACGACATGGCAGAATTACGTAGGTGCCTGCTCAATAAAAGAAACCTTCTTATACTTCTT
>DCIR01000074.1:0-1531 GCA_002317155.1 Lachnospiraceae bacterium UBA1721 | reverse complement strand
CTGAGTTGGATGAATACATTGAATTCTATCAGTCTTATATAGATTCAACACTTGAAAATGCGCGAAAAATGAATACGCTGAGTATCCTTGGTAATCAGGACACGTATGTTGCCAGAAATCTGAAAAAGACAGTCGATGATTTTAGTGCAATATCAGGAACTGAGCTGCAGGTTGGGGAAAATAGAGGGGTGGTCGTTTTCTCTAAATTTGAACTGACAGATTTGTTGCTGGCAGGATACGGAATATATCTGATTCTTGCTTTTACAGGTGAGTACAGAAACGGACTGTCACTATTAGTCTTTTCGTTAAAGGGTGGACGAAGAAAGCTCGGTGGACAAAGATTACTGATTTTGCTGGCAGGTATTGCTGTGGCTTCTGTGTGTCTGTACGGTAGCAATCTGTTGATGGTCAATGCAATGTATCCCGGGATGAATCCTCATAGACCTATTCAGTCTGTACCCGAGTTCATGAAATGCACATTCCCTATTAATATTGATACATATATTATTTTGACGATACTGATTAAGAGCTTGGCAGCAGTAGCTGTTTCAATGCTTATCTACGCGTGTGTAGCTATTTTTAGAAATATGCTTGCGATCGTTTTGGGCGGAGGCATTTTAGTAGCACAGGCATTGGCTTACAAGCTTATCATTTCTACATCTGCGGCTAATGCATTTAAGTATCTTAATCTTTATGCGCTGCTATGCGGAGGAGATGGTTTTAGATATTATTACAACCTTAATGTATTCGGGTATCCGGTATGTCTATTAAATGTACAGCTCATATTTATGGGATTGTTTATTCTGTTTATGGCTGTTTTGATTCTGATTTTTAGTGGGGTCAAGCCTATTGAGAATAACTCTTCTCTTGTGCGAATGATGGATAAGATTAAGCGCGTATGGCAAATCAGAAAGCCTTTGCTGCCGGCATTTTTCTGGGAGTGTAAAAAGATACTGATAAATCAGGGAGGCATACTCATAATAGCCGCGATAATGTACCTGGCAATATCTGCATCATTAAGCACCAATTACCGAGATTACAGGAACAGTGCAGAGACCATGTATTATGAGCAGTTCGGTGGCACTGTGACATATGAAAAGCTGGATGAAGCTCGCAAACTGGAAGCCAAGATGAGCCGATATTATAATAACGCGGTCAAGAATCTGGAAAGAATAGGGGATGGCAGCAATCCATCAATGTTTAGTAGTGAGCTTGCAGTCAGTAAATATGGATTCCTATTACCTGCACTTGATAAGGTATTGGGAAACATGGAATCGGCATATGATTATGAGCAGAAGACGGGCAAAAAAATAGAACTCATAGAACCATTCGCTTATGATTTGCTGTTTAGTTATGACAATAAAACATTTTTGAGAAATCTTACTTTTTGTCTCATTGGAGTGATATTGGTTTTTTCGGCTGTGATGAATTACGAAAAGACATCCAATATGGAGCTGATGATTAACACCTTACCTAATGGACGAAAAACTGTCATAAATAAAGTTATCTGGGTAGTGGTAATATCAATCGT
>DCIR01000087.1 GCA_002317155.1 Lachnospiraceae bacterium UBA1721 | reverse complement strand
GAGGAAGGTTTTGATGCAGTATTCATCGGTTCAGGTGCTGGTCTTCCTAAGTTTATGGGAATTCCCGGAGAAAATGCTAACGGCGTATTCTCTGCTAATGAGTATCTTACCAGAAGCAATCTCATGAAGGCATTTGATGATAATTCTAATACTCCTATCATGAAGAGTAAGAAGGTTGCTGTAGTTGGTGGTGGTAACGTAGCAATGGATGCTGCAAGAACCGCACTCAGACTTGGTGCTGAGGTACATATCGTATATCGTCGTAGTGAGGAAGAGCTTCCTGCAAGAGTAGAAGAAGTACATCATGCTAAGGAAGAGGGAATTATCTTTGATCTTCTTACCAATCCTACTGAGATCATCGCTGATGAGAATGGTTGGGTATCAGGTATGAAGTGCATTAAGATGGAGCTTGGAGAGCCTGATGCATCAGGACGTCGCAGACCTGTAGAAGTAGCAGGATCTGAGTTCGTAATGGATGTTGATACTGTTATCATGTCTCTTGGAACTTCACCTAATCCTCTTATTTCTTCTACCACAGAAGGACTTGAGGTTAATAAGTGGAAGTGCATCGTTGCAGATGAAAATAATGGTGCTACTTCTAAGGAAGGTGTATACGCAGGCGGAGACGCTGTTACAGGTGCTGCAACAGTTATTCTTGCTATGGGTGCCGGAAAAGCTGCAGCTAAGGGAATTGATGAATATCTGAACAAATAGGAGAATCATAATGCCTGAATTTGAGAAGTCTGAATATGTAGCTGAGGATAAATCAGAGATAAAGACTCCAAGAGTGCAAGGACGTTATATTGACAGTCAGAGTTCAGTTGATGAGAACAAATCATCAGGCTGGGTTTTGCTGATAGTTGGTTCGGTTGGTATTATTGCAGTTATTCTTAGCATGGTGGGTGTTATACCCATTAAATTCAATAATCCATATCTATTTTATGGTGTTTTATGTGCTATTTTTGTTCTTTTCCTTGTGATGGGTTTTGTTTCGTTTGCTAATGCGAAGAAATTTGAATCTAAAGCAAAAGGTGAAAAGACATTAAGAGATTCATTGATTGAATGGGCTGAGAAAAATCTGAATGCTGAGGATATCGATAAAGAAATCGATATTTGGAATACCGAATCAGATGAAATTCTTTACTTTAAGCGCAGTAAAGTTATAACCGACAAGCTTAATAAACAGTTTGTAAATCTTGATCCTATGCTTGTAGATAATCTTATTGATAATGTTATCTATGAGAAGATTTATCCTTTACCTGAGGTTGAGGATGAATATGAAGAAGATTCTGATGTGGATGATGATTTTGACGATGATTTTGATGAGGAATCTGAAGTTGGTGAAGAATAGTGAAAATTGTTCTTATTGCTGTCGGTAAAATTAAAGAAAAATTTTTTCGTGATGCGATAGATGAATACTCAAAACGTTTGTCTAGATATGTTAAGCTTGAGATTATTTCCGTTGATGATGAAATGACTCCTGATGGTGCTTCAGAAGGAGTTATTTCTGAAATCAAGCGAAAAGAAGGCGAGAGAATACTTGCTAAGATAAAAGACAGTTATACTGTTTGTACACTTGAGATTAACGGAAAAAGATATACGTCTGAAGGATTTGCTGAATGGATTAACAATCAGGCAATATCCGGTAACAGTAATATTTGCTTTATTATTGGTGGATCTTTAGGTCTACATCAGGATGTAATCAAACGTGCAGACATGCATTTGAGTTTTTCGGATATGACATTTCCACATCAGTTAATGAGAGTGGTTTTGTTGGAACAGATATATCGTGCAGAACGTATTATCAATAATGAACCGTATCATAAGTAACGTAAAAAGACGACTTTTTAAGTCGTCTTTTTTGCAAAACGGTTTTGTAGTATTATCTGAGGGTAGATTTAGTTAATAATTATGACTAAATCATCAATAATGAGGTTTGTTAATGAAAAAGCTTTTGACATCAAAACATTATATAGTGACTGTTAATACAGCTGGAATATTATTTGCTGTTTTGATGCTTTTAGGTGGATTTTCATATTATGATAGTATAAATTTGCTTTCGAAGGATGCTGGAGATATTATTTCAAATGGGTTATTCTTTTTGAAAAATCTGTTTATTTTTATTATCGTTACAGTGATTATTTCGGTTGCTCTGTTTTTCCTTGAAAAAAATAAAATAAAAACAATAAAAATCAGTAATCGGTATTTTTTTATAATTCCTTTTGTGACGTTAATAATATTCTATGGTTTTATTTATGCTGTATTTTTCCCTGGAATAGCAGGATATGACGTTTATATGCAAATACCACAGGCTCTGGGGTATGAAGAATTGACTGCGCATCATCCTGTCATGCACACATTGTTTATTAGATTATGTTTCCTTATTGGCAATCTATTCCCGTATAAATCAAGTGGATTGATTGTATATTCGATATTACAAATTGTAATTTATTCTGCAGGTATTTCGTATTCGATATATTTGGTATGTAAAAATAAGCTATCACTATTACCTTTGTTGATTGTTGTTGTGTGCTTTGTTGTATATCCTACCTTTGCATTATTTGCTTTTAACTTAACAAAAGATAGTATATTTTCAGTTATATTCTTATGTTTTGCCTTGAAACTGTATTATCTGAAAAACAAACTTGAAAGTACCAGAATTGATTATGTTATTACTGCTGGTTTAGGATTGATGGCTTGCCTCTTTAGAAACAACGCGGTATATGCGTTGCTGGTTTTAATGATTATCCTTGCGTTTACCAAGTTTAATAGAAAAGCCTTATTATCTTTGCTGTTTTGTATTATTGGATATTTAATTATTAGTAATGTTATTTTCGGACGAATTTTGCATATAGATTCACCGCAACAGGAAAAATTGTCCATACCAATTCAGCAAATTACTGCTGTGAGTGTTTTGAGTCCTGATGATGTTGATGAGGAAACCGAGAAGATTATAGAAGAATACCTTCCTTTACACAAAAACAGATTTATCAGAACATCTGTAGATTTAGTTAAGGTTTCTTTTAATAATGATAAATATAATCAGGATAAAATAAGCTTTTGGAAGGTATGGTTTAAGCTTGGTATAGAGCATCCGATTGCATATATTAAATATGGTATTTTGCTAAATCTTGAATCTTGGTATCCGTATTATGAGTTTAAGGATCCTAATTTTTATACTCAATATATAAATACTGAATTGCAGCTGAAATACATTGACAGCAAGTTTGATGATGACAGAATATATCTGTTCCCTGAAGTATATAATTCTTTGGAAGAGTATTCTAATTATGATGCAAGGATTATGAATACTAAAGGGTTGGGTCTTATATTTTCGCTCAGTTTACCGTTTTTGTATTTATATCAGATGGTTGTGCAAAGTATTGCCATGAAAAAATATAAATGTTTACTTATATTTTTGCCATTTTTACTTCTATGGGCAACTCATTTGCTTGGCCCGTTGAGTAATCTAAGGTATTTCCTTACAATCTTAATGCTTTTCCCTTTAGGTATATGTGTGTTCACAAAAGAGAAAAGTTGCAAATTCATAGATTTATTTAGTATTCATAGCAAAAAAGAACATAATTAACGAGAAGCCTGATGGCCAATGTTAGCCTAATAACATTGTGCCTGAAGGTTTCTCTTTTTCTTTGCTTAAAATAGTTTATGTAATCAACAAAATATGGAAATAATCTTGTGAATGTTGTAAAATTAATCTGTATATCTATGTAAAAATTTGGTGACCAGCCTTGGGGTTGATATGACTAAAAAAGAATTGGCACTTGAAGCCATTAGATTACTTAAAATTGAATATCCGGATTCAGGATGCTCTCTTGAATATGAGGAGCCGTGGAAATTACTTGTAAGCGTGCGACTGGCGGCACAGTGTACAGATGCACGAGTTAATGTAGTGGTACAGGATTTATATGCAAAATACCCTGATATTAATTCTTTAGCCGAAGCCGGTGCGGAAGAAATCGAAAAAATTGTTCGTCCATGTGGTCTCGGTAAGAGTAAAGCCAAAGATATACATGCGTGTATGGTTATGTTACGGGATGTTTATGACGGGCATGTCCCTGATACAATGGAAGAGTTACTTAAATTGCCCGGTGTAGGACGTAAGAGTGCTAATTTAGTGCTGGGTGATATATACGGTAAGCCTGCTATAGTCACTGACACTCACTGCATTAGGTTGAGTAATAGAATAGGACTTGTTAAAGGTATTACTGAACCGGGCAAGGTTGAAAAAGAATTATGGAAAATCATTCCTCCAGAGGAAGGAAATGCATTTTGCCATAGATTGGTAGATCATGGACGAGCTGTATGTACAGCGAGAACTAAGCCTTATTGTGATAAGTGTTGCTTGAATGATATATGCAAAAAATGCGGAGTATAACTGGAGTTGATTAGCAACCTGGAGGTGGCACTATGAGAATGTACGATATCATTATGAAAAAGAGAAATGGTGGAGAACTCAGTGATGAGGAAATTCGCTATTTTATTGAAGGATATACTAAAGGCGAAATACCTGATTACCAGGTAAGCAGTCTGATGATGGCCATCTATTTCCAGAAGATGACAGCCAGGGAAACACTCACTCTAACTTTGGCAATGGCAGATAGCGGCGAGAAGCTTGATTTATCTGCTGTTAATGGAATAAAGGTTGATAAACATAGTACAGGTGGAGTTGGTGATAAGACATCATTAGCGCTAACACCAATTGTTGCTTCACTTGGAGTGCCTGTGGCAAAAATGAGCGGACGTGGTCTCGGACATACCGGCGGAACAATCGATAAGCTCGAAAGCTTCCCGGGATTTTCAACAGCTATTTCCAATGACACCTTTATAAAGAATGTTAATGAAATTGGCATAGCTATTATGGGTCAGACAGCTGATTTAGCTCCTGCGGATAAGAAGCTGTATGCACTTCGTGATGTGACAGCTACTGTGGATAATATGTCGCTTATTGCAAGCTCTATTATGAGTAAGAAGCTTGCGGCTGGAGCTGATTCAATTGTGCTTGATGTTAAAACCGGTAGCGGTGCATTTATGAAGACCGAAGAAGATTCATTTGCTCTTGCACGCGAGATGGTTGAAATAGGACGTAATGCCGGCAGAAAAATGTCTGCTATTATTTCGAATATGGATCAGCCTTTGGGCTATGCAGTCGGTAATGCACTTGAGGTCATTGAAGCCATTGACACATTAAAGGGTAAAGGACCTGCAGATTTTACTGAGCTTGTATATGCACTTGGTGCTGAAATGCTTGTGAACGGTGGAAAGGCTAAGGACAGACAGGAAGCCACTGATATGATATCAGAAGTTATCAGTTCGGGTAAGGCTCTTGATAAGTTGGCTGAATTTGTCAAGGCTCAGGGCGGTGATCCTGAATATGTATATAATACAGATCTGTTTGAGCTGGGTAAAATTGTAGTAGAAGTAAAAGCTCCCAAAGCCGGTTATATAAGTCATATAGATTGTGATGAAATAGGAATTTGTTCTCTTATGCTTGGTGGAGGAAGAGAGACAAAAGAAAGTGTTATAGACCTTTCTGTCGGAATAAGATTATTGCATAAGGTTGGTGAGCACGTTGATGAAGGTGATATTCTTGGAACCTTTTATGCCAATGATAATGAGAAATGTAATGCTGCTATAGAGAGATTTTTAAGAGCATATCATATTGATGAGGATTGTGTACCTTATCCTAATATGGTTATAGGTATTATTTAATGGAAGAATATTCAAAGAGTATTGAATTGACTACCGAGAATATGCAGAAGATTTTTGGTAGTAATGATTCGTATATACGCAAGGTCGAAAATGATTACAACGTATATGTTATAGACCGCAATGGAAAACTTACCGTAAAAGGTAGGGAATCTGATGTACATAGAGCTATTAATGTATTATTGGAATTAAATGATTTTTCCAATGGGGGAAATATGATAGAAGAACAGAATGTAAATTATGCCATTTCAATGGAGAAAGAAAATGAGCTTCAGTCAATGAAAGACATTGATGGAGATGTTATCTGCCATACAATTAATGGTAAGCCAATCAAGCCTAAGACTGTAGGTCAGAAAAAGTATATTGATGCTATAAGAAAGAATATGGTTACATTCGGCCTTGGACCTGCAGGAACCGGTAAAACATATTTGGCAATGGCAATGGCTATAACAGCCTTTAAGAATGAAGAGGTAGAGCGAATTATTCTGACTAGACCTGCTATTGAAGCCGGTGAGAAGCTTGGTTTCCTTCCGGGAGATCTTCAGAGTAAAGTTGATCCTTATCTCAGACCACTTTATGATGCACTTTATCAGATAATGGGTGCGGAAAGCTTTACTAAAAATATGGAAAAAGGACTTATAGAAGTTGCACCATTGGCATATATGCGTGGCAGAACTCTTGACAGTTCATTCATTATTCTAGATGAGGCACAGAACACTACACCTGCACAGATGAAGATGTTTCTTACCAGAATCGGTTTTGGCTCAAAAGTTGTTGTGACCGGTGACGCTACTCAAAAAGATCTTCCTATCGGAACAAAATCCGGACTTGATATTGCCGGAAAGGTACTTTCAAATATCGAAGGCATTTCGTTTTGCAAGTTAACCAATAAGGACGTTGTGAGACATCCATTGGTACAGCGTATTGTTGAGGCTTATGATAAGTTCGAAGCTAACGAGCAAAGAAGAAGCAGAAAGTAGTTTTTGGAGAAAAATATATGACTTTTTATGTTGAAAATGAGACAGAAAAAGATTTTCCGTTTGATATAGAGGAACTTGCTCAAATGGTTGGAAAACAGGTTCTGGCTAATGAGAATTGTCCTTTTGACAATTTATCTGTCAATGTACTGGTGACTGATAATGAAGGAATAAGGGAATATAACAATCAATTCAGAAATATAGATAAAGAGACAGATGTATTGTCGTTTCCTAATTTTGAATTCGATACTCCGGGTGAATATTATATACCGGAAGGAGAAGAAGCGGATTATCTTGATCCTGAGACCAATGAGCTTGTACTGGGTGATATTATTCTTAATGTTGAACGTATATATTCACAGGCTGAAGAATATGGACATTCAGTAAAAAGAGAATTTGCGTTTCTCGTAGCTCACAGTATGCTTCATTTGTCAGGTTATGATCATATGACAGAGGATGAGGCCAAAGTAATGGAAGAAAGACAGGAAAAAGCCCTGGCAGACCTTGGAATTACCAGAGATATATAAGATTTATGGAATTAAGAAAGTAGGATTTTATTTTAATGAACCAGTCGATAGTTAAAAAATTACAAATGGAATACTTTTCACTGGTTATTCTTTTTGCTTCGTGCATTATTTTCAGAATACAGGTAGGTGATATCGGAATCGGTTATCTGATGACCACTTACTTTTTCTATGAAATATTGTGGATTATATTCGGCAAGAATTTCTCGGATATTGTCGGAAGAATGATTAGGGGTAAAAATCAAAAAGGTAAAACGAAAGCCGCCAGACTGGTATGGAAATATAGTTTTTCAATGCAGCTTATAACAGGAATAATCGTAGGAGCCGTATTATCGATTGCAGGTGCGTTTATTCTTAGCAGGGGACTTGGATTTACTCATTCATACTTTTTGATGTGGCTAATGGGACCAATATTCTTTATGCGAATGGTTTCGGAAGGTTATGCCGGATATTTATCAGGTAAGGGCTATGAGTTAGCCGCCGGATTTGGAGCTATTATCAGATATACCATCATTTTTGTGATGGGAGTAGTATTGTCGTCTGCAGTAAAAGAATATGGTAAAAAAATTGCGGCATTGTTAAAGCAGGAGGACTTTGCATCAGTATACGGTAATTTGGGAATCCTGATATCTGCAGTGGTGGCTGAACTTGTTGTTCTTATCTTTTTAATGATTATACGTCTTGGAGTTAAGCGTAGATTAAGCGAATATGACGATGATTATTATCAGCGTAATGAGAATAACGGAAATGTATTTACTATTATATGGAAAAAAAGATTTGTAGAAGGAATAAATCTTTTATTATTGTTTATTCCTATAGTATTGATTTTTGCCCTTCTCAGAAAACATTATGAGACCGGAATAGATCTTGCCGTTGATTTAGGCCTGATAACCGGAACAATAGGTGCTCCTTGCACATTATTTGTTATGGTTGGATTTTTGGTTGCCTTTCCGCTTGCTTCTAAAGCCAACCGATTGACCAAACGTAAAGAGATGAGACAGGCAAGAAGCGTCTTTCAGACCGGCTTCCATCTATCCGTGATTTACAGTGTTTTTGGAGCTTCATTATTAATTGCAGAGGGGAGTATTATATCTTCGCTTATTGCGGGAGAGCGCGCTGTAGAGATTAACACTTTGTATACATACGGTGCTTTTGCGATTATTCTTGCTACAATATCTATCTATATGCTGAGAGTACTTATCATGAATGGTCAGGGATTCCTTGGTCTTTTGGTAGAAATCGTTAGTGCTGTATTATTTGGTGTTTTCTTAAGCGTATTTATTAAGAGCAACATGTCAGTACTGATGGCTGTAATGATTGCTATTTTAATATATTTTACTATACAGACTATTATATTTGCTGTACTGGTTATATTTAGGCTTGATATGCAGATTGATCCAATTTCAAATATTGGTGTACCTGTAGTTGTCGGAGTGATATGTGCAGCATTTAATTTGCTTTTAACCAAGGTTATTGCCCCACATCTTGGTAATATATTTACATTGATTTTCTGTTCTGTTGAAATGCTTATTGTTTATGTGATTTTATTGCTTGTATTTAGAAATTTCAAAGATAATGAGCTGGAAAATATTCCCGGCAACAGATTTATTTACGCATTGGGACAAATGCTCCATGTTTTATAGTTGAGGTGTGATTTTGAAGATAGCTGTTATTGGAGGCGGAGCTTCAGGACTGACTGCGGCAATTGCTGCTGCCAGAAATGGTGCCAAGGTTACCGTGTTTGAAAGAAATGATAAGGTTGGTAAAAAGATACTTGTCACAGGTAACGGTAAATGCAATATAAGTAATACATCCCTTTCCGAAGAATATTATTATTCCGAGGACAGGGATTTTATTGTGTCTTCATTTGATAGATTCGGATTAAATGATACTATACGTTTTTTCAAGGGATTAGGCCTTATGCTTACCGAAAAAAGAGGAGGTATTTATCCCTATAGTGAACAGGCATCGTCTGTACTTGATGCGTTAAGATTTGAAGTTGATTCACTTGGCGTTAAAGTATTATTAAATTCATATGTTAAGGAAATAACTCCTGACGGTGCTCGTTATAAAATCAGCTACGAATATAGTATCAAAGAGGAGAATACTAATTCCAAGAATAAGAAAAATGCAAAACTCACATCAGTTTCTGTAGAGAACAGACAGGAAGTGTTTGATAAAGTTATTATTTCAACCGGTGGCAAGGCGGCTCCTAAGACCGGATCTGATGGTAACGGATATTCTCTGATTCGTAAATTGGGTCACAAAGTAACTTGCGTTAATCCAGCATTGGGTGGATTAAGATGCTCGGGAGATTCTTGGAAGGCTATATCCGGAGTAAGATGCAGTGCTAATGTGAGTGTTATTGTAAACGGTGAATTAATAGTATCTGAACAGGGTGAATTACAGCTTACTGATTATGGTGTGTCAGGAATACCGGTTTTTCAGGTCAGCAGAGTTGCATCTAAAGCTTTGTCAGATAAAAAGTCTGTAAGCGTTAAGATAGATTTTATGCCTGAATTATCCAAAGAAGAGCTGGTGCAGGAGGCGGAATTTAGATTATTGTTATTATCCGATAGAACAAAAGAACAATTCTTTAACGGTATATTCAATAAGAAGTTGACTCAGTTTTTCTTAAAGGAAGCTAAGCTGGACTTTAATAAGTGTATTGAAAAGAAGGATATAGAGATTATCTCAGCTATAGCTAAGGAATTTACAGTTGATGTTATAGGCGATAACGGATATGAACAGGCTCAGGTTACAGCCGGTGGAGTGCCTTTAAGTGAGATTAATGAAAATTTCGAATCTGTAATTAATAAAGGTATGTATATTATCGGTGAGCTTTTGGATGTTGATGGAAAGTGTGGCGGATATAATCTCCAGTGGGCATGGACCAGTGGATATATTGCAGGAGAGGCTGCTTCAAAATGTTAAGAATTAATCAGATAAAATTAAATGCAGATACTCCTGCTGATGAATATTCAGTTAAACTAAGAAATGCAATCGCAAAAGCAGTGCGAGTAAAGCCTGAAGAGATTTATGATATCAGCATAATCAGAAGAAGTCTTGATGCCAGAAAGAAGCCTGAACTGTTTTACAGTTTTTTAGTAGACTTTTCTGCTCGTGATGAGGGTAAAATTCTAAAATCTGCTAAATCAAATAAATCATTGCAGAACAACTTAAAAGTTAGCGACTCTGTAGATTATGTATTTCCGTTTACAGGTGATAAAGATAAAAAAATAGTTGTTGTCGGAAGCGGACCGGCAGGATTGTTCTGCGGGTTATTTCTTGCACATGCAGGATTTAAGCCTGTTATATTAGAACGTGGAGAAGATGTAGATTCCAGAACGGCTACTGTTGATGAATTTTGGAAGACGGGTAAGCTCAACAAATCATCAAATGTCCAGTTTGGTGAAGGCGGTGCAGGTACTTTTTCTGACGGTAAGCTTAATACATTAATAAAAGATACCTATGGGCTTAATAGTGTGGTTATGAAGACTTTTACTGAGTTTGGTGCGGATGAAAGTATTCTTTACGATGCAAAGCCACATATTGGAACGGATGTATTAAAAAATGTTGTTAAAGGTATCCGTGAAGAGATTATCAGACTCGGAGGAACAGTACATTTTAATACCAAGGTTACTGAATTAGTTATAGACAATGAAAGAATAGTATCAGCTAAATGTGAAAATGGCTCGGTATATGACTGTGACGGTCTGGTGCTTGCAATCGGTCATTCAGCCAGAGATACTTTCAAAACATTATTAGATGAAGGCTTTAAGATGGAACAAAAGCCTTTTGCGGTCGGTTTGAGAGTTCAGCATAAACAGAGTATGATTAACAATTCTCAATACGGACGAATTGATGCAGGTGATCTTGGTGCTGCCGCATATAAGGTAACAGCCAAGTCATCATCGGGACGCGGAGTATTTTCATTTTGCATGTGCCCCGGTGGATATGTAGTAAATGCTTCATCTGAAGAAGGTATGACTGCTATCAATGGTATGAGTTACAACGGAAGAGCAGGTAATAATGCAAACAGCGCTATTATTATTTCTGTTAATCCATCTGATTTTGGATCAGAACATCCACTGGCAGGTGTTGAATTTCAAAGAAATATGGAGCGAAAAGCATTTGAAATCGGCCATGGTAGTATTCCTGTACAAAGATATGGTGCTTACAAGTCAAGCGTCATAAACGGTGAAGCTATTCAAAATGAAAAGTATTGCGAGGATTCAGAACTTAAGCCGGAAATAAAAGGCCTGTATGAATGGTGTGATATTAAAGATATAATGCCTGAAGAACTTAATCGTTCATTTATTGAAGGAATGGAGAGCTTTGACAGAAGTATTCACGGTTTTGCGGCTGATGATGTTATTTTAGCAGGCATTGAGAGCAGAACATCTTCTCCTGTAAGAATTGTACGAGATGAGCGTTATATAAGTAATATTGATGGGGTATTTCCATGTGGTGAAGGCGCCGGTTATGCGGGAGGCATTACATCCGCTGCCATTGACGGAATAAAAGTCGCCGAGGCAGTTGCCGCTTATTTGGCTTAAGAGTAATAATTTAAGCGGTTGTGGCATATTTGACATAATATAACATATGAATTTATAATATAATTTGTTTTAAAAATCGAAATTAAGGATTATGAAAAAATGACTGAAGAATTAAGAAATGCTATAAAAGATAAGCATAGAATAGTAATAAAGATAGGATCATCATCTTTACAGCATTCACAGACAGGAGATATGGATTATATTCGTATTGAGAAGCTTGTAAGAGAACTTTGCGATATAAGGAATCAGGGTAAGGATGTAATTCTTGTTACCAGTGGTGCTATCGCTGCAGGTAAAAAGGCTGTACATATTAGCGAGATTAAAGGTTCAAAGGTTCCTCTTACAACAGCTGAAAAACAGGCTTGTTCCGCAATCGGACAGGCTCGACTTATGATGACATATCAGAAGCTGTTTGGTGAATATAATCAGGTTGCAGCACAGATTCTTATGACCAAGAATACCATTGTTGATGACCTTAACAGATATAATGCCACCAATACATTTTCAGAACTCTTAAAAATGGGAGTTATTCCGGTAGTTAATGAAAATGATACAGTCGCAACATATGAAATTGAAATCGGAGATAATGATACTCTTTCTGCAATTGTTGCTGCTATGGTTGAGGCAGATTTACTGATACTTCTTTCTGATATCGATGGTCTTTATACTGATGATCCCAGAACAAATCCTGATGCAGAGTTTGTCGAGGTAGTAGATGAACTCAATGATACATATATGAATATGGGTAAGGAATCTACAGGAAGCAATGTTGGAACCGGTGGAATGAACACTAAGCTCATTGCCGCTACTATAGCTACAAAATCAGGTGCAGATATGATTATCTGTAACAGTAAGGATATCGAGATTTTGCATAGAATTATTGATGGATCAAATGAAGGTACTTTATTTGTTGCACACAAGGATGAGTACTTTGATTTACCCGGATTTGTAAGTAATCTTCATAAGAACTAGTCTT
>DCIR01000017.1 GCA_002317155.1 Lachnospiraceae bacterium UBA1721 | reverse complement strand
GGCGGAAAGGTTAACGCATCATTTGTAAAAGCACAAAAGGTTAACTGTGTATATACATATCTCGGAGCTAAGATATTTGGCGGAGAAGGTAAGTACAGTCCGGTAACAGGTGCCGGGATAGATGAGGTGTCTGAGGCTTTGGAACTGTGTGCTCCGGAGGTTAAAGTTTTTGGTGATGATGTGCTCTTGAAATACAATGTAAGAGAACTCATGCCAAGAATGTAGGTGCTAAAGTTAATCGATAGTATAGTCAATCTACAAAAAAATAAGCATTAAAGGAATAATATGTTTACCGGAATCATAGAAGAAAAAGGAAAATTGCAAAAGGTTTTGAAGGGGCAGGATTCAGGCTCGTTGGAAATCAAAGCATCAAAGGTGCTTGAAGGAACTCAGATAGGCGATAGTATCGCAGTTAACGGAGTCTGCCTTACAGTTACTTCGCTTAAGTCTGATGGATTCAGCGCAGATGTAATGCCTGAGACATTAAGGAGAACCAATCTTGGAAAATTATCGATAGGCTCTGAAGTTAATCTCGAAAGAGCAATGGCAGCAGGTGGACGTTTTGGTGGTCATATCGTGAGTGGACATATAGATGGAACAGGAGTGATCAAATCTCTTAAGCCTGAAGGAAATGCGGTGTGGGTGTCTATTAATGCCGATACGGAAATTCTTCATCTTATTGTGGAAAAGGGTTCAATATGTATAGATGGAATAAGCCTTACTGTGGCATACGTTGACGATAATGAGTTCAGAGTGTCGATTATTCCGCATACCGGATCCGAGACGACTCTTTTGAGCCGAAAGGCCGGGGATATTGTTAACCTTGAAAATGATATAGTCGGAAAATATATAGAGAAACTTATGAAACCGTATAACTCTTCATCTAAGACAGAAGAAAAGAGTGGTCTTACGATGGAATTTTTGAATGATTACGGTTTTTGACGGAGGTAATAATGAGTAAGGATTTTAACACTATAGAGGAAGCACTTGAAGCTCTTCGCGCGGGAAAAGTGATTTTGGTCACTGATGATCCGGAGAGAGAAAATGAAGGCGATTTTATCTGTGCTGCTGAATTTGCTACAGGTGAAAATATTAACCTTATGGCAAGCCGCGCAAAGGGACTGATTTGCATGCCGATGTCTAAGGAAATTGCAGATAATCTTAATCTGTATCAGATGGTTCCTGAAAATACGGATAATCATTGTACCGCATTCACAGTATCGATTGATCATAAGGATACCACTACGGGTATATCTGCATACGAGAGATCTCTTACTGCGATGAAGGTTGTGGAAGACGGTGCGCAGGCAGGAGATTTCAGACGCCCCGGTCATATGTTCCCGCTTGTTGCGGTTCATGGTGGTGTACTGGTAAGAGGCGGACATACTGAGGCTACCGTTGATCTTATGCGTTTGGCAGGACTTAAGCAGTGTGGTCTTTGCTGCGAGATAATGAAAGATGACGGTACCATGATGCGTACTCCCGAACTCAAAGAGCTTGCCAAGGAGCTTGATATGGTATTTATCACTATCAAGGATCTGGCAGATTACATCAGAGTAAATGAAAAGCATGTTATCCGTGAGGCAGATGTTAATCTTCCTACATCATATGGTAATTTCAGAGCATACGGATACGTAAGTGATATTACAGGAGAGCATCATATCGCATTGGTAAAAGGCGATATAGGTGACGGTATGGACGTTCTGTGCAGAGTTCATTCAGAATGTCTTACAGGAGATGTGTTCGGATCATGCAGATGTGACTGTGGTAACCAGTTGGCCAAGGCTCTTATGCAGATTGAAAAAGAAGGCAGAGGTATTCTGCTCTATATGAGACAGGAAGGCAGAGGCATAGGACTTATCAATAAACTGAAGGCGTATGAACTTCAGGAGAGAGGCCGTGACACTGTTGAAGCTAATGTGGAATTGGGATTTGCGCCCGATCTTCGCGAATACTGGCTTGGCGCTCAGATACTCAGAGATCTGGGGGCTAAGGAGCTGAGACTTTTGACAAATAATCCGAGCAAAGTATATGGTCTGGATGGCTTGGGACTTACCATCAAGGAACGAGTTCCGATTGAGGTTGATGTTACAGAATCAGCACAGAGATATATGAGAACCAAGAGTGAGAAGATGGGACATATTTTCTCGCATTTGTATTAATTGATTAAGGGAGATATCCCGACACACAGAAAGGAATAAAAAGATGAAACTTATTGAAGGACAGTTAGTAGCAAAAGAAGGCATGAAGGTAGGTATCGTAGCTGCACGTTTTAACGAGGTAATCGTTAATAAGCTTGTAGGTGGAGCAGTGGACGGACTTGTTCGTCACGGAGTAGATACTGATAATATCAGCACTGCATGGGTACCCGGAGCATTCGAGATTCCTCTTATCGCACAGAAGATGGCAGAGTCGGGAAAGTATGATGCTGTAATTGCTCTTGGCGCTATTATCAGAGGTTCAACATCTCACTATGATCTTGTATGTAATGAGGCAGCAAAGGGAATCGCTCAGTGCAGCATGAAGACCGGAGTTCCCGTAATGTTTGGCGTTATCACTACAGAGAACATCGAGCAGGCTATCGAGCGTGCAGGTTCTAAGGCAGGTAACAAAGGATATGATTGTGCCCTCGGTGCAATCGAGATGGTTAATCTCGCAGATCAGCTTTAATAATTTCGACGATTATGAGTGCATAGCGAGCAGATGGGAAACGTCTGCTCGCTAAAAGTGCGTAATTATGGAAAAAAGATATACACTCGTCATGGACTATGACGGAACAATTCACGACAGCTTAAAAATCTATGAGCCTGCATTCAGAAGAGCTATGTTAGAACTGGAAGAAAAAGGCTGGATAGAGCACAAGGAATACTCGGCCGAGGAGATTGCTTACTGGGTCGGTTTTTCTGCTGCTGAAATGTGGATGAAGTTTCATCCCGAGCTATCTGATGAGCAAAGAGAATATGCGAGTAG
>DCIR01000040.1 GCA_002317155.1 Lachnospiraceae bacterium UBA1721 | reverse complement strand
TGCACACGCTCTTCAGTGGCATTAATTGTCTCAAGAGGATTATCTTCATCCTTAAGAGACTCCTTTTCCCACTTATCATAAGCATTAAACTTAAGTCTGTTACCACATATAAAATCGTAATGGTCCTTTATAGACTCATGCCAGGGCTCCATTCCGAATGACGAAGCACACGGACCATATATTGCAGCCACATCACACTTGGTAACCAGAGGGAAAATAAAGTTTGTATTATCGGAATAGCCCATGTACCACTTGGGTTTTGCATTCTTTATAGAATCAAAATCGACATAGTCAAGAATCTCACACATTAGCTCTCCGCCACCACATGAGATAAGCGCATCAATCCTGTCGTCGAGGTACATCTCCGTCAACTCTTTACCGCAGTCTTCGGGATTGGTACTAATTCCTACACCATCATCCTTAAAAGCATTGTTACCCGGATACAGAGTAAGTCCCTTATCACGAAAAACATCAATCATATGATTAAATGATGTGAAGTAAGGTTCTCGTGTACACCCAAAAGAAGGTGCCGGAAAACCTATGGAACTTTTACTCTTAATAAAATCCGGGTAACGCATAACAATTCCTCTATTTAACTATTTCAATTTCTCATAAATGGGGAAGCAATCAAATGTAGCAAAGTAATCCTTAGGCTCCTGTGCTCTTCTGATTAACTGCACAGAACCATCTTCCTTAAGAAGAAGTTCTGAAGACCAGAGACGTCCGTTGTAGTTATAACCCATAGCAAAACCATGAGCTCCGGTATCGTGAATTGCAATATAATCTCCGATAGCGATTTCAGGAAGTGCTCTGTCTACTGCAAACTTATCATTATTCTCGCAAAGAGAACCGGTTACATCATATACATGATCGCAAGGTGCATTTTCTTTTCCGAGAACAGTAATGTGATGATAAGCACCATACATTGCAGGTCTCATAAGGTTAGCTGCACAAGCATCAACACCGATGTACTCCTTGTGAGTATGCTTCTCATGAAGAACCTTGGTTACAAGATGTCCGTAAGGAGCCATCATAAATCTGCCAAGCTCAGTATAAATAGCTACATCGCCCATTCCTGCAGGTACAAGAACCTCTTCAAATACCTTTCTAACATTATCACCGATAACTCTGATGTCGTTAGGTGTCTGCTCGGGCTTGTAAGGGATACCGATACCACCAGAAAGGTTAATAAACTTAATATCTGCTCCGGTCTCCTCATGAAGCTTAACAGCAACCTCAAAAAGCTGTCTGGCAAGTGTAGGATAATAATCATTGGTTACAGTATTACTAGCAAGGAATGCATGGATACCAAAGTTTTTAGCACCCTTAGCCTTAAGAATCTTAAATCCTTCAAAAAGCTGCTCTGTTGTAAATCCATACTTAGCATCTCCGGGATTATCCATGATGCTGTTAGCGATAGAAAAATATCCGCCGGGATTATATCTGCAGCTGATAGTCTCAGGAATGTAACCGATTGCCTTCTCGAGGAAATCGATGTGTGTAATATCATCAAGGTTAATGGTTGCACCAAGCTTTGCAGCATATTCAAATTCCTCAGCAGGGGTATCATTTGAAGAGAACATGATGTCTTTACCCTCTACACCCATAGCTTCACTAAGCATAAGCTCAGTCTTTGAAGAACAGTCACAACCACATCCGTAATCTCTGAGAATATCGATAAGAAAAGGATTGGGAGTCGCTTTTACTGCGAAAAACTCCTTATATCCCTTATTCCAAGAGAAAGCTTCCTTAAGAGCCTTAGCATTCTCTCTGATACCCTTCTCATCATAAATGTGAAAAGGAGTAGGATACTTTTTAACGATCTCTTCGATCATTTCTTTAGTAACAAAAGCCTTTTTTTCCATAATCATTCTCCTCTGATATAACATTATATCAATGCGATAACGCATAATATTTTAATTCTTTATATAAATGCTCATATATTTAGGTTCTCTAAATATTCTCAATCTGCCAGTCTATGGGCTGCTCACCGTGACTCACCAGGAAATCATTTGTCTTACTAAACGGCTTACTTCCAAAGAAACCTCTGTAAGCAGATAGCGGACTAGGATGAGGTGCGGTAAGTATTAAATGATTGGGATTGGTAAGCATCCTGCGCTTGTCCTGAGCAGGCTTTCCCCAAAGAATAAACACTATCGGCCTATCCTGCTGATTTAAGCCCCTGATTGCTGCATCAGTGAATTCTTCCCAGCCCTGATTTCTGTGAGAAAATGCCTGGTGTGCACGAACTGTCAGAACAGTGTTAAGTAACAGCACACCCTGCTTTGCCCATTTAACCAAATAACCATTATTTGGTATTTCACAACCCAAATCATCCTGTAACTCTTTATATATGTTAACAAGTGATGGCGGTATTTCTATATCAGGCTTAACCGAAAAGCATAATCCATGTGCCTGTCCATCATTATGATACGGATCCTGTCCTAATATAACCACTTTAACCTTGCTGAGCGGAGTAAGATCAAATGCACTGTATATCTCATCAGCAGGTGGAAAACACTTATATCTCGAGTACTCATCCCTAACATAAAAGTAAAGTGATTTATAATACTCTTTATGAAATTCAGGCTCCATTACATTAAGCCAGTCATTTGATATACCGGGCATATCTCACCTCTATAATCTAACACTAACACCCTTATTGCGAAGATATTCCTTAACCTCGCGAATCTCAAGTTCCTTATAATGGAACAATGATGCCGCCAATGCAGCCTCAGCACCGGCATCAATAGCCTCATAAAAATGCTCAAGCTTACCGGCTCCACCTGATGCTATTACAGGTATATTAACTGCATCTGCCACTGCCTTGGTAAGAGGTAAATCATATCCGGCCTTTGTTCCGTCTCCATCCATACTGGTAAGAAGGATTTCTCCGGCGCCAAGCTTTTCTACCTGCATAGCCCATTCAACAGCATCGATTCCCATATCAACACGGCCACCGTTTTTATAGATATTCCATCCGCTTCCATCCTCGCGAAGCTTCGCATCAATTGCAACAACAACGCACTGTGAACCGAATTTATCTGCCGCATCACTAACAAGTCTGGGATTCATTATGGCTGCAGAATTGACAGAAATCTTATCAGCACCTTCTCTGAGAATCATCTTGAAATCATCAACAGTTCTGATTCCGCCACCTACTGTAAAAGGTATAAACACCTTACTCGCTACCTGTCTTACCCATTCAAGCTGTGTATTTCTGGAATCACTTGATGCTGTAATATCAAGAAAAACAACTTCATCGGCACCGGCTTTGTCGTAAGCGGCAGCAACCTCTGCAGGATCACCTGCATCTCTTAAATTTACAAAATTAATTCCCTTTACAACTCTTCCGTCTTTTACATCAAGGCAGGGAATGATTCTTTTTGTGTGCATCTTTTTACTCCTCATATATAACAAGCAAAGATAGCTTATTCCAATCTGCATTAACTATGCACATTTGATCTACAATCACTTTACTTGTTATTTGCAATATCAATGAAATTCTTAAGCATCTTCAATCCCATATCAGAGCTCTTCTCCGGATGGAACTGAGTAGCAAATACATTGCCCTGCTCAACTGACGCATGAATGGTAGCTGCATAATCAGATGTCGCTGTAACAATATTCTCATCAGCAGCCTGAAGATAATATGAATGGACAAAATATACATAAGTGTCTTCGGGAATTCCCTTGAACAGTCTTCCTTCGTGAGGAAACTTAAGGTTATTCCATCCGATATGAGGAATCTTTAATCCAACATCAGGTAATCTGGTAACCTTACCCTTAAGAATTCCAAGTCCTACTGCTTCAGGACTCTCTTCACTGCTTTCAAACAACAGCTGAAGGCCCAGGCATATTCCTAAGAATGGTATATTCTTGGCAGCAACTTCACGCAAAACGTCGCTCAAGCCATAAGAATTAAGCTTATCCATCGCATCGCCAAAAGCTCCGACACCCGGAAGAATAACTCCGTCCGCCGCTAAAATAGTCTCTCTGTCTCTGGTAACAACTACTTCTTCTCCAAGTAAAATCAACGCCTTCTCAACACTTTTAATGTTTCCGGCATCATAATCAACAATAGCAATCATTGTATTACCCTTTCAGTTATTGCTTTGAAAGCAAAACAGCCCTTAACTAAGGCTCAATAAATCCATCACCTGATACTCCATCCTCTTCGGGAAGAATGTCATCCATATTGGCAGGAGCATTAACGCCCTCATCAGTAGGAGTATTGCCCGAAATATCATCCGTATATATGTAATTTAATGCATCTTCGTAAGCAACACCGCTTACTATAGCATTAACAACTCTTGTATACACAAGATCATCTTCAATTGCAGCTATCTCCTTAGCCTTATCCTCGCTAAGACCATATTTGCCCTGAAGAATATTCACCATGCTGTTGTATACCGGTTCAACATTTTCTATGCATCCCCATTCCTCAGCCGAAGCTTTTAATTCAGGATATGAATCTACAGACTGAATAAGACTGTCTAATGCCTTAACTTCGCTTCCTTCTTCCTCATATATCTCATACTCACGAAGCCAAATCTGAATCTTTAATATACATTCAGATCTGTTGTACATTATCTGTTCAGTCTCATTTAATTTTTTACCGTAAAGATTCTGATAACAGGTCTGATAATCTTCTTTAAGGAAAGCATCACGGCCAGACTTCTTTGCAGTATAATCTGCCGTAAAATACGTCATCAGGAAAATGGTTACGCCGAGCATAATGCAAACCAAAGCAACCATCGAAACCTTCTTCTTGGAAATCTTAGGCTCCGGCTTCTCATTTTCATCGGTCTTTTTAGGCTTCTTTTCCTTCTTTTTCTTCGGCGGCTTCTTCTCAGGAAGCTCTTCTGCAGACTCCTCGTTTCCTGAAGACTGCTTCTTGCCCTTCTTTTTCTTCTTTTTCTTTCCGCCCTTAGAACCTTCGCCATCTAATTCATCAAGAATGGCAGCATTCTCATCAGACAAGATGATTGCCGACTTCTCGTCAGAATCCTCATCTTCTTCTGTAAGGAAATCAATAATCTTTCCAAAGAAAGCCTTAAAAGGATTCTTCTTTTCCTTAGCATCTTTTTCAGGGATATCATCAATATTACCTTCTGCAGCATCTTCAGAAGTTGCAGATTCATCCCCATTATTCAAAGCATCGAATGATAAAGCTTCTAATGATTTTCCACCGTTATGATCAGCATCCGAAGCAGACTCTGCATTCGAGCCCTGTGTTCCATCAACTTCATCATCTCCCGCATTTTGACTAAATAAATCATCTGCCAAGAGAGCTTCCACATCACTCATGTCAGTATTATGTTCAATACCTGATGATACCATCTCATCTGCTGAAGGAATTACAGGTGCTGTTATCTGCTCTTGTCCAAAGGCATTCTGATTATCCCCCTCATTATATACAAACTTGGTCACTGTACTATTATCAGACTGATTATCTTTGCCATCAGCAGATTTCTTGGCAGCTTTAGCATTTTTCTTAGCAAGCTTTTCAGCTGCTTTAGCCTCTTTAGCTTTACGCTTAGCTTCCTTCTTCTCTTCCTTAAGTCTGAGCTTTTCTGCCTTCTTAGCAGCTTTAGGATCCAGGTTTTCTTCTCCGCCATCAGACATAGGATCATTAAAATCTATCGGAGGCATATCTTTTCCGTCTAAAAGCGCTGCTATACCTTCATCAATAGCCTCATTTCTCTCAGCCTTATCTAAAAGTTCGCCGATATCGTCAGTTTTATTGTCATTTGAAGTCTGAAGCAGTTCTTCCAAAGACATATTATCTCTGGCTTCATCATTCTCCGGATTCTCAGCATCGTTCTGTGCTCTTGCGAGCATTTTCTCTATATCATCCTCACCGAGAGATTCATCGTCATCATCATTCTCAGACTCAGCAAGTTCTTTTCTCAAATCTTCAAGCTCATCTGCTGTTATTGCTGAAGCAGTTTCAGCTTCTTCAATAGCTGCCTCATTAACAATATTGTTATTTTGAGCGTCAGCAAAATTATCAGCCGAATCAATATTTGAAGATAACACATCAGCCATATCTTCAACGTTTGCAGGCTCTTCAGAATTTGCCGCATCTTCTGAATAAGCAGGTTCATCTACGTTTACTGTTTCTTCTGCATGAGCGGGCTCTTCTACGCCCTCTGGTTCTTCTACATAAATAGGCTCTTCTAGGCTCACTGGTTCTTCAGCATAAACAGGCTCTTCTGCACTTACTGCCTCTTCTACATATGCAGGTTCTTCTAAGTTTACTGTTTCTTCAACATTAAATGCCTCATCAGCATTAATATTCTCTGACTCATTATTTGTAAAATGATCGTCAAAGTTATCTATAGTAATAGGCTCTAAATCAAAACCACTAAATGCATCAGCACTCTCAACTTCAGGAGCTTCTGATACTTCAACATGTTCTCTTTCGACAACCTCCGGAATATCAGGCATCTGAGGAAGTGAAGGGAAATCCAAAGTATTCTCAATATCAAACGAATTTGTATCTATACTATCAACATCAGGAATCTCGAAGCCTAAAGAAGAAGGCACTTCAGGGTGATTAATCAGCTGTTCTACAGGACTATTCAAATATTCCTCTAAAGCTCGTCCTGCTTCAATAGTCTCCTCATCGATACCCATATTGGGAACACTGCTTATATCAGGTTCCTTAGATTCCACTACAGGCTCTTTCGACTCCGCAACAGCTTCTTCATACTTCGGTACAGACACATCAGACTCTTCAACTGATTCTTCCGAACCCATAGAAGACATCAAATCTGCCATCAAATCATTAATATCATTTGCTGATATTTCTTCCGGAACCTGTGACAAATCATCAGTACTAAGCGAAGGTGCTTTATCAATAACTACACCCATTGTGTCAACATCAACCGGTATTTCGGATGTTATTTTTTCATCAAAACCAACCCCGACATTCTCCTCCGGGGTAACAGCATTTCCTATTGGTTCTGCATTATTCTGTGTATCATTATTTAACTCATTCTGATAGTCTTCTGATGTCATTAAATGAACCCATACTTTCTCAAAATATAGTTATACATATTCTACTATATTCTATCACAGACTTTATCTGTATTCAACAAAACTAAAAGGACTAAGGTAAACAAACCTTAGTCCTTAATATACTGAATTTCTTAATTTATAAATTGATTATTTAAGCTTTTTTACAAGATCATCAACTATTCTTACAAGATTGCCAATTTCAGGTTTAGAAAGCTGCGCATCCGCACCGAGAGCTTCGCCCTTCTTTCTCATTTCAGGATTAACCAATGATGAGAAAATAATAACAGGTATGTTTTTAGTAGCATCATCAGACTTAACAAGCTTTGTTAATCTATGGCCATCCATCTCAGGCATCTCGATATCAGTAATAAGAATCTTAACATGCTGATCAAGTGTTCCCTCAGCCTTGCACTGTGTAATAACATCATATGCCTTCTGACCATTCTCAGTATGAATAAGATTGGCATATCCTGCTTTATTAAGCGAATCAACGATAAGCTTATTAAGAAGTACTGAATCCTCCGCAATAAGAATAGGAACATCACTGCGAGAACGAGGTCCCAATTCATTAATATCGCTAACCTTAAGTCCCGTCTCAGGATTAATATCACAAACTATCTTTTCGAAATCAAGAATAATAATTAACTTTTCATCTTTCTTAATAATTCCGGTAGAAACACTTGCTTCAGCAGATGACAAAGTAGCATCAGGCTTAATAATATTTCTCCATGAAACTCTGTGAATACCAAGAACAGAATCTACATGAAAAGCAATGTTTAATCTATTAAAATTAGTGATAATGAAAAGACCATTCTCTTCAGAAGAACCTCTTCCAAGACAATTCTTAAGATCAATAGCTGTAATCATCACATCACGAGGCATAAAAATACCTTCAATACTGGGATGTGAATTAGGAACAGGTGTTATAGGCTGATAAGGAATAATCTCCTTAATTTTAGCTACATTAATACCATATGAGAACTTACCAATTGTAAATTCCAGAATTTCAAGTTCGTTAGTGCCATTTTCCAACAAAATCTTAGTATCCATTAATACTCCTCTCATTGTGTCTGCGATAGCGACTCAAATTCTTATTGTTAAAATTATACCATAAAAGCCCAAAAATAAAACTATTTATGTGAAAAAAGATAATAAAATTGTGATAAACAAATAAAAAAATCCATGTGCTTTCACACATGGATTTAATAACAATTATTCCTTCAAAACCGAACACGAATCATTGACTTTACATC
>DCIR01000061.1 GCA_002317155.1 Lachnospiraceae bacterium UBA1721 | reverse complement strand
GGTTCACCGTCTATATCAAAATGGACTCTTCTGATACCGCTGCTTCTGGGAGCATCGGTTCCGGGACGGCCGTGATAGCTGTTCCATACATCACCATATTCATCAATTACATAAGCATTATGACCGGTGCCGTATTCACCATCAACGCTTCTTGAAGTAAGTATGGGATATCCCTTCTTCTTCCAGTTGGATACGACGAGAGGATCCTTGCCTGCTTCGATAGATAGAAGTCCTACTACGTAAGAGGTATCTACCGCTGCGGCAGAGAAGGATACATACAGCTTGTCGCCTCGTATGAGGGCAAATGGGCCTTCTTCTACGAAAGTATGATTATTTCCCCAACCTAAGTCCGGTTTGGACAATACAAGGGGCTCTGAGGCGAGTTTCCAAGGTTCTACGGGGTTGAGCTTTGCGATGTACAGCCAAGCGCCCAAATCCTTGGGTATAAACTGACGCTGAGACCATATTACATAATAATCGCCTTCCCATTCAAAGCTGGTCATATCCAGAGTAATAACCTTGCCTGACTCACACAGTTCGCTGCCATCTGCACGTACAATACGACGAGGCTTTTCCCAGTCATCCTTGCAGCAGGGATTGCCGCCATCCTTGAGAAGCATGATGTGGCACTCTTCACTGAAAAACGGGTCAGGAGTGGCTGCATGTAATATGCACAGCTTGCCGTTAATCGTATGGAACTCCGGAGCCCACAGAAGGTTACCGATTTCCGGATATGTGCTGCTGTCCAAAATCAGATGCTCAGGAGCGTCTACCAGTCCGGGAACGGTATCGGATTCGCGGATATAAAGTGTGTGGTTTTGATCAGCATCATTGGTAGCTATGAAATAGTACTTGCCGTTCCATGAGCCTATACAGGGATCTGCACGGTCATACGCAATAGGAAAATCATAATGATCCTGATGTACCTGTCCCTGGATTGCATAAGAACCACTGGTATTAAAATCAACAGTGCTTACATCCCAATCGATGCGTTTGCTACAGCTGGTGCCGTCTGAGTATTCTGCTACCGCCTGACTCTTAGACTGTAGCTCCTCTATAGAGGAAGCAGTAATCGTACCGGGAACTCGAATGGCTGTGTTTACCGGTGTGAGCAGCTTTTTGCACAGATAATCAGCGCAGGCATCATCAATCGGTATCATGTTTGAGCAGATGATTCCTTCGATGTCGGGAGTCCTGATAGGAGTTGTCAGGAAAAATTTATTTTCCTTGAGCTTTTCATTAAACTGAATATGGTCTGCCGAGCCCTTCATGAAAATAGAAGTCAGCTTGTAGTCTACGAAATTGTTGGTCGTGTAGACATGCATAAGAGTAGTCTCTTCAGCTTCTCCCTCGGGACCGGTGCGCTCAGCAATTACTCCGTAGGAACCGTTCATTGCAAATATCACAGGCTTATCCAAACACTTCGGATTAAGTGAGCCGTCAGGATTTTCTGTGGCCTTGGCAAAAAGGACACCGCTGTTGTGGTTAAGTGGTGTAAAGTTGTCACCGTCTGATGAAATCGCAAGATGCATACTGAATGCCAGACGAGGGTCATAGAGTACGTTGTTGATGGGCTTGCGAGTGTAAGATAATAAGTAATGCATAGGTTACCTCGATATTATACGGTCAGTTTAGCGACTACTTCGTTTATTACCTTGCCGTCTGCTTTGCCTTTAAGTTCACCCATAACAGCCTTCATGATCATTCCCTTATTCTTGGTCGCGAGTACATCAGAGAATTTATCCTTAAGAATAGCTTCGACTTCTTCTGCTGAAAGCATTTTAGGAGCAAACTCCTCGAATACAGCAAGACGAGCTTTGTACTCTGCAAGAAGATCTTCGCGAGATGCAGGACAGGTTTCAATCTGTTCCTTGACACTCTTGATTTCCTTGAGAATAGCCTGGTCGGTCATTTCATCGGGAATATCCTCGCGGCAGCCTGCATCAATAGCAATTTTCTTGGTAGCTGATACAAGTACTGATATAGAATCCTTTCTGGCCTTGTCGTGATCCTTCATGGCCTGAATCATACTTTGCTGTAATACTGAAAACTGCATTTTTAATACCTCCCCAATTAATTATTGTTTTTGGTTAACATACATGAAATATTATAGCACATACTTGGAATTATATAGATTTGAGTATAGATAAAATCTGTTATATAATCCTTTTTGTTGAGAAATAATGATTAATAGTTTTCCTGACAATGAGAAAGAAGATATTTGTGATGAGTGATACAGAAAAAGAAATAACTGAAAATAAATCAAACAATAAAGTTAATGACAGAGCAAATATGCTGGGAACAAGACCGGTTGGCTCTTTACTGTTAAAATTTGCTATTCCGTCGATCGTAGCAATGCTTGTATCTGCACTGTACAACATGGTGGATCAGATTTTTATCGGTAACTATGTAGGTGAGCTGGGAAACGCTGCGACAAATATAGCATTTCCATTTTCTTCACTGTGTACAGCTATCGCGCTTACCTTTGGCATAGGCGGAGCAGCTGCATTCAATCTTACTGTGGGCGCGGGCGATAAGAAAACAGCCGGCTACTATATCGGTAATTCTATCGTGGCAATGCTTGGTTTGGGTGTGATCCTGACATTGGTAGCTGAAGCGTTTATGCCATGGTTACTTATGAGATTTGGTTCCACCACGGAGATTCTTCCCTATGCGGTAGAATATACTAGAATAACTGCTATAGGCTTCCCTATACTGATATTATCAATCGGTGGAGGCCATATGATTCGTGCTGATGGTAAGCCGTCGGTAGCCATGATATGTAACCTCAGCGGTGCAATAACCAATACTGCATTGGATGCGCTGTTTGTAATAGTATTTAAGTGGGGCATGGCCGGAGCTGCCGCAGCTACCGTTATAGGACAGATAGTCGCAGCGGGACTGGTAGTGTATAATCTTGCACATTTCAGAACTGTTAAGCTGGAGAAAAAACACTTTGTCCTTCAGCGTAAATATGCGCTCTATGAGGCTGGTTTAGGCATGAGCCAGGGCTTTAATCAGCTGGCAATGATGGTGGTTCAGATTGTGCTTAATAATTCGCTTAAGTATTATGGCGCAAGATCGATTTATGGTGAAAACATTCCCATCGCAGTAGTAGGAGTTATCAGCAAAGTTAATATGATGTACTTCTCATTCTGTATTGGTATATCACAGGGAATGCAGCCTATTTCTTCGTTTAATTATGGTGCAAAGAACTACAGACGTACTAGGGAAGCGTATATCAAAGCTATTACATCCGGTGCAATAATAAGCCTCATAGCTTTTGCAATGTTTCAGATTTTCCCCAGACAGATTACTAATATCTTCGGAGGAGGAGATGACAAGTATTTTGCATTTGCGGTGAATTATTTCAGAATATACCTCTTTGGAACATTCATTAATAATATTCAGCCGCTGACATCCAATTTCTTCTCTTCAATAGGAAAGCCTAAGATGGGTCTGTTCCTGTCACTTACCAGACAGATATTGTTTCTGCTTCCGCTGGTAGTGATTTTCCCTATTTTCTGGGGAATCGACGGAATCATGTATGCGGGTCCGATAGCGGATGGAATGGCATTCCTGGTATCTATGATTTTTATCGTTAAGGAATTGAGTAAGAGTCAGTATAAGCTTAAAAAAGTAGAGAGCGCATCTTGAGAAAAGCAGGTACTTAAGTATCTGAGTGAGGGCTAAAATTCATTATATTCTTTTACTAAACCTTCGAATACAGCGGCTTCTTCACTATCTACGTCTTTAAGCAGGAAATACTCTGTCGCACTCTCAAAATGTACCTCACAATAATCATCATACCTATCCATTTCAAGGAAGTGAGGGTACCTGCCATGTTCTTCAAAGAAACCTATCATAATATCATATAAATCATCCGCATAGTCCGACTCGAGTAGAAACTTCTGCTGATGACTGCCATTTACAAAATATAAAAACATACTTCACCTATAAGTTATTCGTATTATTATTTCAGAATTTATTTATATGTTTCTTTGCACTAATTATTCTTATGTAAGGACATATTTATATCTATTGTAAATACTTACCACCACTACAATACGGTACATCTATACTACTATCTATAGTATGATCTAGCAGTATATCTTCTGTAGTAACACAAAAATAATCATAACCACAATAATCTGCGGGTGCGCCTAATGGGTCATCCCATGTGACATCAACCATATAATAATCGCCTTCAAGATTTATATAGTTCCAACCATGTAAACCTGATGAATTAGAAGTAATATCAGTACCGGTTCCCGTTACATATCCACACTCAATGCCCAGTCTATTCATGATATACATATATGCTTTTGCATATCCTTCACAAACAGCTTTTCCTTCAACTAAACAGCCATAAACTGTATGTGCAAGCTTCATGCCACTGTTTGGATTAATTATAGTTGCATTATAAGCATCTATATCATACTCACAATTAAGAACAATAATATCGTGAACTTGCTTCGCTTTCTCATAATCTGATTGGCAATTTTTCTCAACCTTATCTACTATTTCAACAACTATATCATCCAATTGCTGAGCCATTCGCGGGATTTCACTCATAGTGCATATATAGTCAATCGAAATAGTATATGTAGTCAAATTTCCTACAGTTATGCCTTGTATATTACATCCGCCAGTCAACCAAAACCATTCAGGATTGTCATATACTGCTTTAGAGAATGTTTCTGAAATAATTGTAGTATTATATTCTATTCCGCTACTTATGGTTATAGAAGTTTTATATTGATTTATTTGTTCACATATTTCATCATATAAAGACTCCTTGCTTAAATTTTGAATAACATTCGTATCATCTTTATCGACAACATTATAATTGCTTAATTCGTGTACTTCATCTGAACCAGAAAGCTTCAACTCATCTCTATTTCTAATAATATAGATAGCTGAAAATACAGCTATAATTATTCCAATAACTGCTAGTGGGTTTATTTCATGATGTTTTCTATTACGCCAATTATTTTTCATTACAATAATCCTACAAAATCCAATATAATATCAATATTAGTATAATTAGTACTATAATACAGATTATAGCTGCTGCAAGTATTACCTCACTTTTTCGCATAGGTACTTTATTATTAGTAGTATTGCTACTCATTCTCGGCATATATTGTAAGGGAACAGAAGTAATATTTCCTAAATCGTATGAGCAGTCCTCTGTGCCAGTCACTGATTGTTCTGTAGATTTAGCATTCTTAAATTTATTATTACTTTTATTCTTATTTTCTTTTTTATATGTTTTTACATCTTCTATGTGCTTTTTCTTTATTTCTTTAGATGCATAAGTATATGGATATAAAATATTGTACACTTTTGTCATCTCGAATGAATAAGCTGTATCTCTTGATATAGCCCGGACTAACTCAAGAATATGAATTCTTTTGGTAACGTATGTACTGCATCCTGAACAATTAACTTCTTTGAATTCACATCTGTCAGAGAATACGACTATTGAATTATATTTATAGTTATAGCCAACTATATGTTTTAAGTATTTTATATGATTCTCATTTTGAATAATAGGATTATAAAATTTATTTTTTATGACACGGCCGCGCCTGCCCTTTAAGCATTGAGTCCATTGTTTTGATTTAGCATTACCAAATATCCATCCCGAAAAATTCTTGCTCTCAAAAACATAGATTTCGCCTTTGTAAAGCATAATAAGGTCAATCTCTGTAGTTGTTCCATTCTCTTTAGGAATATACACATTTTTAAGAAATTGTGCTCCTTCATTAATCAGAGGTTGCAACGTAAATTCTATGCTTAATTCGCCTAATGATCCATTTATTGAATTAATAAATCCTATACTCATAAACAGATTCCTTTTACTGCTAAGTATAACATCATGACTGCATTCACACATATCATCGCTGTATAATAACTGTATTCACAGCTACTGTAAAACAGTATAACATGACCATATATATCTTT
>DCIR01000007.1:5936-6576 GCA_002317155.1 Lachnospiraceae bacterium UBA1721 | reverse complement strand
TTAGGGAAAGGAAGAATCAAAATCTTAGTCTTGGGTGTGATTGCAGCCTTAAGTTCCTCTGCTGTAAGTCTGAACTCATTCTCAGCCTTGAGGTTAATGATAACAGGAACTGCTCCTGCAAGTACTGTGCAGGGCTCATATGAAACATAGCTGGGCTGAGGGATAATTACCTCATCACCGGGATTACACATAGCACGGATTCCGATATCAATAGCTTCAGAACCGCCGACAGTGATGATGGTTTCGTTCACAGGGTCGTAAGATACTCCCTGACTTCTCTTTAAGTAATTACAAATCTCTTTACGAAGCTCCAACAAACCTGAGTTGGAAGTATAGAAGGTTCTGCCCTTCTCAAGTGAATAAATACCTTCCTCGCGTACATGCCAGGGAGTATCAAAATCAGGCTCACCAACACCGAGAGAAATGACACTCTTGTCATTCATTTCAGCAACAAGATCAAAGAACTTGCGGATACCTGACGGTTTAATGTTAACTATTTTATCTGCTACAGGATTTCTCATGGTGTGAACATCTCTCTTTCGTCCTCTGATTTAATATTAAGTACTGTACCGTGATCCTTATACTTCTTAAGAATGAAGTGAGTAGCTGTGCTCAGCACGGTATCAAGTGTTGAAAGCTT
>DCIR01000007.1:0-5828 GCA_002317155.1 Lachnospiraceae bacterium UBA1721 | reverse complement strand
TCAGGATAGTTGTATATACGCTCTGCAATGTTGTCAAAGCCCTGACCTCTCTGGGGAGTAACTCTAACCTCGATAAGTGCAGTAACCTTCTCAATTGAAGTCTTTTCCCAGTTAATCAATGTATGATAACCGCAGATAACTCCGCTGTCCTTAAGCTCCTGAAGGGCATTCACAACATCAATTTCCGCGACTCCGAGGATGACCGCCAGCTCTTTAAGATCAATTCTGCTGTTCTTTTCAATTATTGCCAATAATTCTTCTTTCATGTTCATAAGTACATCCTCTCTTTATATATATTATTGTCATATGCAAAACATTACGTTTGCTGTATGGCAACGATTTTCATATTTATATCTATCAGCACAGTCTTGTATTCTTCTCTGTACCAATCCACGTGATCATTGAATCATCTGATGCCAAGTCTGTCCACTTCATCCGGCTCCGGCCTGTTGAGATAACTTTCAGTACCGTCATTCATCAAAATATGTGCCTTAGAAGCATTGGTGTAACCGATTATCACAGATGATATTCCCGCTTTTTCAAGCTCCTCCTGTAAAAGCAGTCCGTCCGGCACTATAGCCGCCACCGAACCATATGAGCACAGATGGTAGGGATTAACCTCCGTCAGCTCACATATTTCCACAGTCTCCTGCTTAAGCGGAACCTTTCTTAAATCAAGTGTAAATCCCTGTCCGGCTTCCTTGGCAAGATTCCACATGGCGGTCAAAAAACCTCCGTCTGCAATCTCGATCACCGGGCACTCTTCATAGCGCGCGATATGCTCATTTACAATTCTTAAAGCTTCTTCAGTATCAGCTTTTGCACTGTCAGCTATATGCTCCGCATTTCTGGATAAATACACCGGATAACGCGAGTCAATTTTCTCTTTGAATTTTTCTGCCAGTATTGCGGTGCCTCTAAGTCCCACAAATCCCGTGACAATGACTGCTCTGCTTCGCTTTTTCATTGAATCCACCTAGCGCATATGCTAATATTAATCAGAAGTAAACCAGTACAGAAACAACCATCGCAAGTACAAGAATGAGTACTATTGCAGCTGCCATTATTTTCTTGCTTTTTTTACTGTGTAAGTTAAACATAACAAATAATCTCCACAAAAATAAAAATATATTACAAACTGTTATTATAATATGAAATTTCCATTCCTAGCAAGTTTTTTAATTTTTATAGTTGCATTGCGTATTGCAATCGGACGCTCGCGCAGAAAAGACAAAAATGCAGACAAATTGTTCTGGCAGCGCGAGAATGATGCAAACAATGTACGCCGTAAACCGCTTGACGATGTAGAGTACATAAACATCCCCATCGATAAGCTTCCGACAGATGTACTGCCCGACGATGAGACCGTATCAGACTGCATAAAACAGCTCAACGAACTCTCTAAGGAAAAAATCGTGAACCTCACAGGAATGACCAACACCGACCTCAAGCTAAAATACGGTGTTGCCAACCTTCCTTTTCTTACGGAATGTGACGACAGATTTACCACACTGGTACAAACTCTTCAAAAATGGGCCGATTACCTATGGGAAAAAGGACTTGAAGAGCCTGCCGTAACCATTATGGAATATGAAATCTCCATACGTGCAGATATCGGTGCCGCATACAGAAAGCTCGCGGCTTATTACAAACGTCACAACGAGCCCGAAAAAATAGACAAGCTCATCAAAGTGGCTGAAACCTTAAACACAGCCACCCAGAAATCAATATTAAGGAGTCTTAAAGGCGAAGATTAGCCCCTCACCATATCAGGCGCAGTTTTGCCTCTTATCATATGAACAGTACTTTTCTAGCAACAGGCAGCATTTTATCAGGTATATCAATCCAGACCGGAATTATAATCGCTATAATTTTGGTTATTTTACTGTGCGCCTGCATCCTTCTTGCTGTTTCTAAGCAGCGTAGACGCATAAACACTGTTCTTGGCATTGCAGGCATCAGCCTTTTTGCTTTCACCCTTCTGTGTGCAGTTTATTTTACCGGGTCCGGTATCATTCTTTTGCATACCAATGGTAATCCTTCCGACAGCGTCAATACATTTTACTCTCTCGTATTGGATGGCCGTTACGATGAGAGCTACAAGTGTTTGAAGGATTATACCACTCTCGGATTCGAAAATACCTCTTCAGACGATTATTCTGAAAAAATATATTCCGCACTCAAGGATAGCTATTCGTATGAGCTGGTTGGCAGTGCCGTTATCGACGAATTTACCGCCGAGCAGACTGTTCGTTTTACCTATTTGGAGATATCGTCCATCAGTGAGGACATCTCTTCTCAGATAGATGATTTGCTCGAGGAAAGAATCAATACGCTTTCATGGCATCAGATATATGATGACAACGGTGATTATCGCACGGATCTTCTCGATGAAGTGTATGATTCTGCCTTTGAGGCAGCCATGAAAAATGCAGCAAATTACACTGTAACTGCTGAATACCAGGTTGCACTCGAATATATCGGCGACACATGGTTTTTACTTGTAAATGATGATATGACTTATTGCTTTGCGGGAGGTACCAGATGAAGAAGGACGATCTTATGCAGCCCTCACGTAAAATGACCATTGCAGGACATGTTCTTTCAATTGCCGGAAGTCTTGCCTGCGCCTTTTTCATGATTCTTCTGCTCGGATGGGTAATTCTGAACGTTCACCCGGACATCTATATGAGCAGTGCCGGCGACTCAGGACTTATCGGCAATATCCTTGCCTCAATCACCAAAAAAACTTCTAACATGAAGGGTGATGTAATGAATGATTACCTTTCAGATGCAGATATTATCAAAAAAATATACACGATCCCGGAGGATGCAACTGTAGCACCCGCCCCCGACGCATCTTGCTATGGAAAAATCTCATACGATGAAGTTGATAAAGTCCTCGACATCATTGAGCAGGCAAGACGCTACAGACTTCTCGATGAAGATGAGCGCGTTGTATTTTCAACAGACGCGGACTTTTACCTTAACGGAGAGATCGAATACTACCTCGATGAGACAATATTTGTTCTGTGCTGGAAGGAATGGATTAACCAGTGTCCCGTTAATATCTCTGAGGTCAGAATAGCAGACGGCTCACAGTTTAGGAGAAAAATCACCGGTGATACCTATGGTTCAGGAATCCAGAGCTACTGCTCTTCACTGTCTAACCAGGCCAATGCCGTAGTCGGATTCAACGCAGATTTTTACGCATTCAGAAACTTAGGAATCACATGCTATAACCGCACCGTTTATCGTTTCGGCGAATCAAACTACGGTGCAAATAAAGCCTATAACTGCGTGGATACTCTTTTCATCGATTCAAACGGTGATTTTAAGTATTTTGAGAGAGGAACCGTTTCTACCAAGGAAGAAGTTCAAAAGTTCGTTGATGACAATGATATTCTCTTCTCTATGGCATTTGGTCCTATCCTCATTAAGGATGGTGAATTATACAACTCTAATTACGCATATCCTATCGGCGAGTCCTTTGATCAGTATTCTCGCGCCGGTATCGGTATGGTAAGTGAGCATCACTATTTGTATATGAATGTTCAAAACATAGCTTCACGTGCAGACATTCCCCGTGCAACCCTCAAGGGCTTTGCCGAAATCATGTATTCCAAGGGACTCGTGGAAGCGTACAATCTCGATGGCGGTCAGACCGGAGAGGTATATATAAACGGACACACCTTCAACCACGTCGATTGGGGTAATGAGCGTGCGGTCAGTGATATTTTCTATTTTGCAACTGCAATCCCGGAGGACGAACGATGAACCAGATAGCTGTTTTCTATGGAAATACAACTATATATTTCAGCTCCATCCTGATTGCGCTTGCTATATTGTCGGCATTTATTTTCAGCCTTGCAATATATATGCCCAGGCACCGTTTTGGTGTTGCAATGTGGATCTTCTACCCTGCCGCAACCGTTGCATCGGTTCTGGCTTCACGAATTATTCACTGGTATTGCAATCCCGAACAATACGTTGATTTTCATTCCGCAATCACCGACTTTACCACAGGCGACTACTGCATTATCGGAGTAATATTTGCTGTGGTGGCTGTATCATTGCTGCTGAGACTTCTCCGACTGGTTCGCAGCCACTATGACCTTTTGGACGCTGCTGCACCGGGACTGGCCTTCATAATCGCAATGGTACGTTTCACTCACATTTTCTCTGATAAATGCTATGGAAAAATGCTTATCACCACTCCCAATCTTCAGCATCTTCCCATCGCAGCCCCTATTATTGGAAGTGACGGAAACGCCGAATACCGATTTGCCAGCTTCTTTGTAAGCTTCTTAATCATGCTTGTTGCAACTGCTCTTTTGATTATCTTCTACCTTAAAAAGAAGGAGACTCTGCCTGTTTCCGGCAGCACTAACTCAGTTGCAACCGTGACGACATATATATCTGACGGTCACACCTTCAGAATGTTTCTTTTGCTGTTTTCAGCAGAAGAAGTTATCATAGACTCAACCAGATATGATGCCTCTCACCTGTTCTTTTCCGGAGAGCAGTTTGCAGGCCTCAATAAAGGTGCAAGCTTTATGGGACTCTCACAGTTTATTTCTGCTCTCATACTGCTCTACCTCTTTATTTACTATTTGGTAAAATCAGTTAAAAACGTAAAAGCAACAGGTGCTTCCAAGAAGTACCTTATTCCCTCTGTCATTCTGTTTGTATTCGGCCTTGCAGTAGCGGGTGGATGTGAATATCTGGTACAGAGATTCACAGGTATGTTTATGTACATTTATCCCGGGCAGGCAGCCGGTCTTTGCTGCATGATGGCCGGCATCATTATCATGTTCATTAAAGGGGAGAAAAATGAGCAGAACTAAAATCAACGAAAAAATAATATTCAAAATCGGTCGTTTTGTGCGCCGCTTTTTCATATGGATATTCTCTACCGCTATCCTTTTAGTATTATGTCTGCTTTTGCTTCTCCATCTCGTAATCAATGGCCCCTCTACCTATGTTAAGGAGCTCTTTGTCGTATCTGCCATGGAATCCAGTGTCGGTGGTATCATGGCAAAAATATTCCTCTCGGATGAAGAGATTGCTGCAATTCGTGCAAAAAACTCTACGGAAGAAACTACGGAAATCACCGACGTTTCCCTTATTCACTTTGAAACAAATAAAACTACTTATGCTGACGACAATTCTGTAATCGCCGGTATTGAAATAGATCCTGACGGTGACGGTATAGATATCTTTGATGTAAACGGTGCAACATACATCGGAAAAATGATGGTAGTTTATGACCCTTCGCGTGTCATCGTAGGTGTATGTAACGGATTCTCACCGGAAGGCTACGGCCTTACGCTTCCGCAGCTCTGCCAGAAATATAATGCTGTTGCCGGTGTCAACGGCGGAAAATATGATGATGAAACCGGTCTGAGTACCGGCGGTATGCCTGAAGGAGTCGTTATTTCCCAGGGGCAGTTACTGATGGGTGATATGAATGGTGTATATACCACCTACGGATTTACCAATGATAACGTGCTCGTCGTAGGAAGCATGAGTCCTGCCTATGCTCTCTCGATCGGCGTCCGCGATGCAGTAAGCTTTGGTCCCACACTTGTTGTCAACGGAACCGCGGCCAATGTATACGGTGCCAGCTCAGGTCTCAACCCCAGAACCGCTATAGGTCAGCGCTCAGATGGAGCCGTTTTGTTACTGGTAATCGAAGGACGTCAGTCATATTCAATCGGTGCAACATACGCAGACCTGATTCAAATCATGCTTGATTACGGTGCTATCAACGCCGCCAATCTGGATGGCGGAATGTCTTCCACCATGTACTATAACGACGAACTTAT
>DCIR01000044.1:4403-5971 GCA_002317155.1 Lachnospiraceae bacterium UBA1721 | reverse complement strand
TCCAGAATCAGTGATTCATTTTCAGTATGAAGACAGGCACTCAGCTTCTCACAGGTTTCTTTATAAAACTCTACAAATTCCACATCCAAATCAGGATTGGCACACTCAAGACTTCTGGCAAGTCTTACATTTTCCCTTACCATTGTAGGTCCGGGTGTCATCACCTTATATTTAAGTTCAGGGATCGAACTCATTAATATTTCCTCCGAAAGCCTGTATATCTATACAGCTTTTAATTTATACAGCTTTAATAATTAACAGATGCTTTTATCTGTTGCCGTACACTCTCCAGATGTACTCTTCGACATACTGCCTCATAGTGATGGGCTGACCATCATGGTAACAGTAATCCTTGGTATACAGTCTGATCTGTTCCTTATTCCACTTAATACCAAAAATCTTCTTAACCTGAGGCCACATAAATATTTCCATGCAGCAGCCCATGTGGTAATGAGTGAACTTATTGGTATCATTACATCCGATAAGCTTGATCAGGCGTCGGCATATCTCATGCTGAAGACACTCTGCCGGATGACTTATATCCTCGAACAGATTGATGGTCTGATAATTATCCATTATGAAATCAACAATCTTGACATCCCAGTTCTTCTCTCGCTCGCGCCACTTCTGTACCATACTATCGAAGCGTCTTTTTAATTCCTCATCATCAAAATAGAAATTCAGAATATAGAACATAATGTTATCTATATTTCCGTTATATTTTTCATATGCTTCATTGATAAGCCAGTCATCGAAGCACATAGGTGCACCATCGACATTGTTATACATCGCACCTGTAACGGTAGGGTAAAATGCATCGAGCATTCCTACAAAATTGGGTATGCAAATATGCTTGCAGTCGCTTCTGATTTTTTTCAATGTATATTCATCTGAGAACTTATAGCTGTACATATTATCTGTTCTAATGTCCTGATGGATGAACAGATCTGCATGCTGAAGCACATTATCTCCGATGTAATTATACTGATTGTCATGAATGGGAGGTAACGGATATATTCCGTATACTTTTCTGAACTCGTCATTTTCATTAAGGAATTTCTTGATAAACGACAGATAGCAGTTAGCGTTGATAACACATATCTTTTTGCCATACATGCGATATCCGATGAAATCGTCAAACTCCCTATAACCTGTCATCTCGAGCTGCTTTTTTCTTTCAAGATATTCTGTATCAGAAAAAGCCAAAACAATCTTACTGTTAAATTCAAATGTTTTTCTGACAAGGAATTCCTTCTCAGTCTTAACATTGTATCTGTTGAGGAAATAATAATTGCCTGATGTCGCAATAAATTCCACCTCAACATTCTTGTGGTAAGTTTCTAACTCAAAAATGAAATTTTCTAACTCTCTGCCAGTGCCCCAAATAATGAGTCCCATTACAGTACCTCTCGCTCTCCGTCAAAACGGTTTATAAATACATTTCGGGATAAGCCCATAATAATTCTATTTTACCACAATATATCCATTCACTCCGATATTTTTTGATGTCAAATTCTATAATATTTCAGCTCTTACTTCATCGAATATGCCATAACATTTCAGTTTAC
>DCIR01000044.1:1633-4236 GCA_002317155.1 Lachnospiraceae bacterium UBA1721 | reverse complement strand
TTAGCCACACCCACCACATAATTACTGCAGTGATTAACAGGAATAAAAATCTTCTTGCCGGCACTCTCGCCCACCGCACATGCCATCGAAGGAGTAATCTCTCCGTACATAGAATCTGCTATAGCAATACCGATAGGTCCCATTATGAAATCTGCTGTCCGGCATCCAACCTTCACTGCATTCTCGCCTGTTGCAGCATGATTCGCACCTGCCTTGAGCATTACGGATGTAGCTGCAGAATTACTACCCACAGCTGTAATCTCTACGGGAATGTTTCTGCCTGTAATTTCCGCTATAAGCTGTTTACCTATTCCACCGCCCTGTGCATCTATAACCAAAACATTCTTCATCCCTGTATTTCTCCTCGCCAACCGAACCTGATTTTTCTGTCCTACGCAGATAAGCTAATATCAGCCAATTCCAAATCTCTCTCGAAGCATCTTCGGAACTTCTCTGACACATAGCTCGATAAAATCAAGATTCTTTTTCATTTCCATCATATGAGGCTCTTCCGGCTCATGCTTTGTAAGAAAGTTCTTTTTGATAATGAATTCCTTACTGTCCAGAAGCTCTTCCTCGCTTATATATCCCTCTATCTCATAGTGTTCATTCAACCTGAGTATATCGGGCATATTGTACTTGAACTTATAGCTTCTGACAAGTTCCCAGTCCACTAAATCAACATCATGAGGATAGCCTGCCCAATACGTCTCATCGGTAGGTTCTTTGCCCTCCGCTATCAGTCTGTCTACAAATTCATCCCTAAATTTAAGTATATATAATTCATCAACCAGCATATGAGTCAGATAACCAAGATATATCTCTTTTTGCTCGCGTTCAGGTTCCACATGGCTGTGATAAAAATTCATCAGCCTTTCTCTGTATATGCACTGCTTTTCAGGCAATCTCAGTTCATGCAGACGAATATCATCCTTAAAATGTGTATGCCTTTTCATATCACGCACATAATTTTTGCGCGCCATTATAGCATCCGGAGCCAGATTGCCACAGTAGAAGCGGGCAGGATTATTAATTTTTAATATATCCAGTAATCTGTCTGCGATTACCAAATGCATCACCGTTCCGGCCATTATTATCCTCTTACGCTATTTATCATACTTTTTATCATGCTTTTCAATTCAGCTGGTCGTTCAGTCCCATAGCACGAACAATATCCATGTTCAAATCATCGGGGAACTGCCATACTCCCATACCCTTCTCGCGCACTTCCTGCCATGAGTGTTTAGTCATGTCATATATGCCAAAGGTTCCGTAATAGTCCCAGCTGGTACGTGAAATATTTCTCTCACTGAGACGCTCTGTAACGATTCTATACCAGTTTGCACGCTCCTCAGGCTTGGTAGTGGGTGCGAAGCATCCGAACTCTCCGCAGTACACAGGCGCATTTCTTTCAATACTGAATTCTGCATACTGTTCAAAAAATTTCTCAACTGCTTCAATGGTTCCCTGCTCGGGATAGTTCTCGAAGCACTTAATCTCTCTCTCAGTAGGATTCTCGGGGAGTGCGGGCATCTTGTCAGCATCATAAGGGAAAGGTATTCCTACGACACGTTCCATATGACACCAGCCTGCCCCCTGATGAGTAAAGGTGTGGGGATCATAGAAATGGAAGGTATAAATAACCTTATCATCCTTGAACTCGGGAAGCTGTTTCATACCGTTAAAGCTGTTCCAATCCGCACCACCAACAACTATATAATGCTTACTGTCAATGCTGCGAACCTTATCGAATACTCTGGCAATGATACCGTTCCATACGGGAATATCTATTCCGTGAGGCTCATTCATAAGTTCGAATATAACGAGTTCAGAAGCATCCTTATATCTCTCAGCCAGCTGTGTCCATACAGGAATAAGTATATCCTCAACTCCGGCTGTTGTCTGTGAATCTACTGTTGTACTGTTATGGAAATCAAAAATCACATAAAGTCCAAGCTCTTCAACCCAGCCAACCACTTTATCAAGGATTCTCAAAATCTTATCCGGAATCACATATCCGTCTTCAGCCTTGCAGAAATTCTCAAAATGAATAGGGAGTCTTACTACATCACATCCCAGTTTTTTTACATTTTCAAAATCCTTCTTGGTAAAGAAATCTTCATTAATCTGATCGGTTGGTCTGTACTCAAGCCATACCGTGAAGTTAACTCCTCTTTTGAAAGGTGCTGCAAGTGCCTGTTTCATAAATTTACCCCCAAACCTAAAAATTGCTATTCATCTCTATTATCTCAATACAGTTATCTCATATTTTCCATCAAGATATTCATATCCGTCTCCATCATCCTCGTACAATTCAAAAGGCTCACAGCTTCCGTCAGCTGCAGGAAAACGAAGAATCTTGATACCCTTGGTTGACATAACTTCGGATTTTCCATCGTCTTTTTTCTCTATGTCTGAGTTGTCCGAAACATCATCCAAAGCTACGGGGACGATGCTTCCTCCCCTTACAAACAAAGGCATTTTTGCTATATCAGCATCTGCATCAATCCATTGACCGCCATCGTATTTTTCTCCGGTCCACCAATCATACCAGGTGTTATTTTTAGGAAGATATACCTTGATATGCTTATCTTCCTCTATTC
>DCIR01000044.1:0-1408 GCA_002317155.1 Lachnospiraceae bacterium UBA1721 | reverse complement strand
TCCATGAATGCCCAAGGCTCGCGTCTGCAGTCTGTTCCGTGCGCTCTAAACATAGGCAAAAATGCACCCAGCTGAAGCCATCTGGTATACAGCTCACGGTATCCTGCATTCTCATTTGCCTCCGGATAATCTCCATCCCAATACCAGTTAATACCGTTGCGAACAAAAAACGCGCCAATATCAAACGTCCAGTAAGGGATACCTGATAAGCTAAACTGCACAGCCGCTACAAGCTGCTTTTTGAGTGTGCTCCATGATGCATCGGTATCTCCGGACCATAGAGTCACACCAAGCTTCTGGCTGCCAACATAACCATTTCTGGTTAAAATCAGCATTCGACGTTCAGGATAATCTTTTTTCTGTCCTTCATACATTCCGAGTGCATGATAATAACCGTAAGCGTTGGATTTCTCCACAGGCATCACATCCTCAGCTGTCTTGATATACTCATTAAACGAGTCTTCAGGAAGCGGTCTGTAAAGATGATTCCATTCAGGAGTAATAGGCTCACTCGAATCACACCACCAGCTCTCGATACCATACTTAGCCAGGCCTTCATTGGCCTGTTTCCAGTAAAGTTCCCGAGCGCCTTTATCAAAAGCATTGCAGATGTTTACACCATTTAACAGTTTACCCTGCGCTGCCATTTCCTTATAGTTATCGCAGTGTTCATCCATACTCGGCCATATAGAAATCATGAAGTGAATATCGTCCTCATGAAGCTTTTCTACCATCTTATCCGGGTGCGGGAATCTGACTCTGTCAAAAGACTTCTGTCCCCACATACCGTCTTCCCAGCTCAGCCAATCAAGAACCAGCGCACTCACAGGAATATTTCTTCTCTTAAATTCCTCTGCAACCTCTAGGATTTCCTTCTCAGACTCATATCTTTCCTGCGACTGAACATAACCAAATGCCCACTTCGGAGGAATAAGAGCTTTACCGGTCAGCCTTCTCATCGTTGCAATTATACCGTTCTTTTTCTCCGGAGCAATGAAGAAATAATCCAGATAATAATCAGCTACTGTATAAAAATATGTTCCATACTGCGTATCCGAAAATACCGCCGGGCTCTGTGTTGTAAGCATCAGCCCATATCCTTTATCTGATACTAGGAAAGGAATGGCAATCTTTCTGTTGCCCTGGTGAAGATACTGCGTAGTACCGCGAAGATTCCACGTGCCTTCTTCTGCCTGTCCCAATCCGAATACATGCTCATCGTCAGCCAGCTTAAACATAAGCTTTGTATGGAAAAGAGATCTGTCGTATTCCTTATCCGCAGCAGTCACTCTCTTTTTCACGCCATCCGCGGTCTTAATCTCTTCTACCTTAATATTGCCCACATTCTTATATATGTCATATTTATCCAGCTGCTTACTGTCTTTATCTGCCTCTGTGAAAAGTAAAG
>DCIR01000004.1 GCA_002317155.1 Lachnospiraceae bacterium UBA1721 | reverse complement strand
CATATGCACCACAGCAGCCCGCATATGATCAGCAGGTAGCATACGCACCACAGCAGCCCGCATATGATCAGCAGGCAGCACCCGAACAGCCTAAGAAAAAGAGTAAGCTTGGACTTATCCTTGGACTTGCAATAGGTATTCCGATGTTGCTCATTATTCTTGGTGTGGTAGGTTGTGTTTCATGCGTTAATTATTTTAATAAAGTTGAAGAGCATATGCATGACAGCGATGACGATACCGATGATACCGATGATTCTGATGATCCCGACGACCCTGATACAGGTGATGCAGATGTTGATCCCGTAGATCCAGTTGATCCGGTAGATCCTGTAGAGGTTAATCCTACAGCAACCAGAACTGTTATGATTTATATCGTCGGTAGTAACCTCGAGAGTCCTGAGGAGTATGGTGCTCGTGGAGGAGCGGCTACAGAGGATATCTATGAGATGCTTGCAGCTGATATCCCTGATGACGTAAACGTTGTTCTTGAGTGCGGTGGTGCTTATACCTGGGAGTATCCTACTGTTCCTGATGGTTCTGTAAGCCGTCACAAGATCGTAAATAAAGAACTTGTAATGTTGGAAGATCTCGGAAGAACAACCATGACTCAGTATGGTGATCTTACTGATTTCATCAACTATGCTACTTCATATTTCCCGGCAGATAATTATACACTTCTTCTTTGGGACCACGGCGGAAGCGTTCCTATCAGTTATGGTATGGATCAGCTCGGAGATGAAGATGATCTTATGACCGATGTGGAGCTTAAGATTGAAATTGAAAATTCAGGTGTACATTTCGATACTGTAATTTTTGATGCATGTAACATGTGTACTCTTGAAATCGGTATGGCTCTTGCGGACAGTGCAGATTACATGGTTGGAGCAGAGAGCTACGTAAACGGTATCGGTATTTACTATACCAATTGGCTCGGACAGACAGACGGAAATACTAGTACCTTCTGTGAGACAATCGTTGAAGATTATATGGATACCATCAATTCTTATGGACTTGTAGGTTCTATGTCTGTAATTCGTCTTGATCGTATCGATGAAGTATATGAAGCATACGAAGAGTATATTGAGTCCGTAGATTACTATGTATACGGTTATTATGACGATTATAATAACTACATCAAGGCTCGTGGTAATTGTGGTCAGTATTACGGAACAGACTCTGTAGACCTTACTACTCTTGCTAATAAGTATGAGACTGAGAAGTCTAGCTCACTTATCAATGCAGTAAGTAATGCAGTTGTATATACCGAAAGTGATATGCCTTACGGACATGGTATTACCGCATATTCGCCTTATGATTATTTCCATTATTACAATGATGGCCGTCCATCACTTGTAGCGATGAACTATTCTGATACAGTAATTTATTTCTATGATAAGCTCGTATCACAGATGCTTTCATATTATGGATCTGATGCTGTAGCTGCATACGGCGGAGACTGGTTCGTTGATGACTTCGATGTGGCAGATGCAGGAACTTCAGATGATATTTATGATCTTAATGTTGAGAATATGGGTGACTATTATGCGGTTCCCCTCAGCGATGATGATTGGGATATTATCTCAACTGTAGCGACTGCGGTTGTTGTATATACTGAGGATGATGTTGAGCTTGTGCTTGGACAGGACTATCAGTATATGACTGACGATTATGGTTATGTGCCTCTTGTAGATCCGGAGTATTGGTATTATCTCAACGGAAGCATTGCAACCTACTATGCTACCAGTGATTACTATGATGAAGAGACCGGTAACTGGTCAATGACAGGATATATTCCGGTTCTTGTAAATGGTGAGACTGCAGCGCTTTACATCTATTTTGACCAGAATTATCCCGGTGGTTTGATTCAGGGTTATTACTACTTCAATTACGATACTCTTTCAAGAGAAGATAACACCATGTATCTCATAGAGGATTATCAGGAGTTCCAGCTCTACTATCCTTGTCTTGATGAATACGGTGATCCTTACTATCTGGAAGGAAATACTGTCATTTATGGTTATGAGCTTGATCTCGAGCTTTACTACATTGATCTTGATTCATATACAACCTATGGATATATTGAAATCGTAGATGTATACGGTAATGTTTACCAGACAGATCAGTACTATTTTTCAAGCCGTAATTCAGTTTACTAGAGATATCCGGAGTGCGAAGCACGAATTGATTACGTGTGTCTAACTATTAAACCTAACATTATGACATAAACAAGGTCGACTTCAGAAATGAGGTCGACCTTGTTTTGTGAATGGTTGATTTGAAAAGAATTAAAACTCTTCCTTATGAGTCTGTGCATAGTAGAAAATATACTGCTGCATTATTCCGGCTACGTCGCCGTATAACGGAAATGGATTGATACCGCCGTAGTATTTGTCGATTACCTTGGCTATCCATGTATCTACAGGAGCAGCTGCAAACTGAGCATATGCAAAAAGGCAGATGCAGTTTGATACCTTGGCACCGACACCTCTGACTGACAGAAGCGCATTGAAAATAGTATCGTAATCATTAGAACCAAGCGTGCACAGATTAAGATTTCCCGAGAATACTTTTTCTACCGCATCGAGTATATATGTATCTCTGTAACCGAGGCTGCATTTTCTAAGTTCGTCGAGCGTGGCAGCAGACATTTCCTCAGCAGATGGGAAGAGGAAAAATTCTTCATACGGAGTTGTCACGGCCTGACCGTATTTGGCACATATCTTTTCAACGGATTCCTTAATTGCGGGAATATTTTTTCTCTGAGAGATTATAAATGTGATGAGCATCTCCCAGGGATTCTGTTTGAGAATTCTGAGTCCGATTCCGTAATCAGCGGCCTGCTTCATATAAGGATCGTCAGAGGGAACCAATGAACGTATATCTCTGTAGCTGCGGTTTAAGTCAAAATACGGAACCCATACACTGTCCCACTCATCTGTAGGGGCAACATTGACAGGAGTGCTTATACACGCAGAATTAGCCGCGCATTCAGATGAGTCAGTATATGAAGAATTAGGTGTATATTCAGATGTACTTGCCATGATTTCAGCCGAATACATTGATATATCGTAGTGATCGTCTCCTGCATTGTTATTTTTCTTGATATACAAAATATGATTTTCAGTGACAAAACGGTACGTTCCGTCGTTGAAGATCTTTATTCTAAAAGCCTGACCACTGTTTGTTATTTTGTCGAGATCAAAATCATCGCTGATAATAATATCCATTGATTATCTCCGTTATTATTGTTCTATGATGTTATATGATAGTCAAAATGTTAAATAAATGATATGCTAAATGTTAACAGCAGGGCTGATAGCATTAGAACTGTATGCATATTTAATAATAACATAGTTAGCAGATATGCATAGTATAAATAGGTAAAGTAAAGGCCGGGACAGTCGGATCTTGGGGTGTGAAGCATGGAAAAAGCATTTAAGCTTGAATTCGATAATGAAAGAATAGGTAATCTGTATCTCAATAACTGCGGCTGTTCGCAGACAGAGGCTCTGCACAGCTTTGGCCCTGCGTCGAAGCCGCATTTTCTTATTCATTATGTATTAAGCGGTAAAGGAATATTTAGATTTCATGACAAGGAATATCACCTGAGTGCCGGTCATGGATTTTTAATCGAGCCTGATGAACTGGCTTTTTATCAGGCGGATAAAAAAGACCCGTGGAGCTATCTGTGGGTAGGATTTGGTGGAAGCAGAGCTAAGGATTATTTGCTCAATATGGGGATTTCCGGTGATCATCCTGTTTTTTCGTGCGATTCATCTGCAGAACTGTACGATATAGTAAAGGACATGATGAAACATAATACGTTTGGAATGGCCAATGACTTAAGGCGAAATGGTCTGCTTGGAGTATTTTTGTCAATCATTGCAGAGAGTTCGAGCGTAGTTGCCGCAGAGGAGGAAAACAAGGGTAATCAGTATGTTCAGAAAGCAGTTACATTTATACAGAACAATTACTGCAATCCCATAAAGGTGACTGATGTCGCGGATTATGTGTGCATCAACAGAAGTTATCTGTACACACTTTTTCAAAATTATGTCGGAATGTCGCCACAGCAGTTTTTGACCACCTTCCGTCTGACCAAGGCGCGAGAATTGCTAGAATCAACCGATTATCCGATTGAAAGTATTGCAATCACCTGCGGTTACAGCGATGCCCAGGTATTTACCAAAGCGTTTCATTTGATGCGTGGAATGACGCCCACTCAGTATCGTAAGGCAGTTCACAAGGAGAGCAGCAGGGAGCAGCTTGAAGAGGTTGAGGCTATGATTTCGCGAATAATATCGAATAAAAATGATGTAAATACGGCAGTTGAAGAATAAATTCGCGATATTCAAAAAAATATAAAAAATCTTTGTAAACACACTTAAGAAATCAAAAAGTGCTTCCGATAAAGTTAGTGTAAAGGTAAATCGGCAACCGATAGAGGTTGCTAAAATGGTTTTATCCATGGAGGGAGGAATCCTAATGCGTATTGATGCTTATTCACAGGTACAGAGCCTGTACCAGACGCAGAAGGCCCGCACTACACAGAAAACGGGAGCTGTAGCCAAGAGCACAGACAAACTTCAGATTAGTAGCTTTGGTAAGGACATTCAGGCTGCAAAGGCAGCACTTGCTCAGAGCCCTGATATACGTGAAGACATTACCGCACCTATCAAGGCGCAGGTACAGAACGGAACTTACAGCGTAAGCACAGAGAGCTTCGCTGATAAGCTTTTGGCAAAGTATCAGTCAAGTATTGTATAAGTGAGGTGTCTGCGTGGCAAGTTTAATGGAGAACCTGATTGAGGTTCTTACAAAGGAATCTGGCGCATATGAGGGGCTTCTGGATATTTCTCGACGCAAAACAGCTATTATTGTGAAGGGAGATCTGGAGGCCCTGACCCAACTCACGGAGGAGGAGCAGAATGCAGCCAGTGTTATCGCCAACCTCGACAAGAAACGTCGAGAAGTTACAGGCGATATTGCCAATGTGTTGAACAAGGATGTTAACACTTTGAAGCTTAGTAATCTTGTTGAAATTCTTTCATCAAGACCTGAGGAACAAAAATTACTCGCAAACGCTATTGAACAGCTTAAGAAAAATGCCGATGCGCTTCAGCAGGTTAATAACCAGAACGGTGAACTGCTGAGGAACTCAATTGAGATGGTACAGTTTGAGCTGAATCTTTTGCAGTCTATGAAGACCGCACCTGAGACAGCCAATTATTCCCGCGGAGCCTATGCAACAGGCGACACAATGGGAACTGCCCGCAGAGGATTTGACGCTAAACAGTAGTGCGATTTATATGGAGGGTGTTAACATATGTCATTATGGGGCAGTTTATATGTGGGTACCTCCGGATTACAGACGAGTCAGAATGCGCTCAACACAGTAGCACATAACCTGACTAACACGGATACGGATGGTTATACCCGTCAGCAGGTAGAGCAATCCGACAAAGTTTATATCACAGTATCTAAGACAGCAAGTGCGATATCATATCAGCAGACCGGTCTTGGAGTTACATATTCTAACGTAAAACAGATCAGAGACTATTTCCTCGATAAAACTTACAGAAGAGAATCGGGCCGCAGCATGTTTTACCAGACATCCGCAGAAACCTTAACAGAGGTTGAGGATTTACTTGGTGAAATGAATGGTGAGGCTTTTCAGACGCAGCTTTCAGATCTATGGACTTCTATTCAGGAGCTTTCTAAGGATCCGTGCAGCAGCGTTACTCAGGCTACCCTGGTTCAGGAAGCAGCAGAATTCCTTACCAGAGCAACCGCAGTTTATGATGGACTTTCGAGCTACCAGGACAACCTCAATATGCAGGTTAAGCAAAAGGTAGAGCAGATAAATGAACATGGACTTCAGATTCTTGCACTCAATGATACAATCCGAAACATTGAGAGTGGCAAGATTGAGAGCGCTAACGATTATCGAGATCAGAGAAATAAGATTCTCGATGAATTGGCTGAGCTCGTAGATATTACCTACAATGAAGATATGTGGGGAAATGTTTCGGTTCAGATTGAGGGCGAAGATTTTGTAAAAGGAAGTACCTGTTATCAGATCGGTTTGGATATTGATTCGACCACAGGATTTTATACTCCTTTCTGGCCGCAGAATGCAGATACCCTTCCGGGAAGTGATGATTTCTCAAATGGTAAGGGAATGCTGATTACCACAGACGGAGTGTTGACCACTACGATTGAGAAAAATGGTGCTCCTCTGAATCTTAGCAAAACATTCAGCCTTGATAACGCTCTTGTATTTGACCTTAACAAGACTATATCATCAGATCTTGGAACCGATATCGGTGGTCTTAAGGCGATACTTCTTGCAAGAGGTGATCACAGAGCCAATTATACCGATGCAATCGGAGAAAAATACGACAATGTATCTCAGTCAGTTCTTATGAACGTGCAGGCTGAGTTTGATCAGCTCATTCACAATGTAATCACATCAGTTAATGATGTTCTTGCTGAGGCAGCAGGATTAAGCGAGGTTACCGGTGTGAATGCTGATGGTGAGACAGTAACCGTAAGAGCAATTGAAGTTAAGCCCGACGGTTATCTGTGTGATGACAAGGGTATTCCTTATCAGCTGTTTACTAAAATTGCCGGTGATGGTTATTCAAAGCAGACACTTACAGTAACTGATGAGAACGGAGTTACTTCTACCAAAGATTATTGGGTATATAACGAAGAGGATGTTGATGAGCTCTACTCTCAGTATTCACTTGCAAATACTCAGATTAATCAGGAACTTATGCAGTCTCCCGCTAATCTTGGATTCAGACTCGCAGACGGTTCAGAAGACCTCGCGACAATGGAAAAGCTCAAGAGAGTATTTACTTCAGAGGATTACACACTTAATCCTAACGTATTAAAGAGAGTAAATCTTCTTGATTACTATGATGATCTCGTATCACAGGTAGCGAACTCAGCTTATGTATACGATACAATCTACAACAGCCAGCAGAACACTGTAGAGGCAGCACTCAGTGCCAGAGATCAGGTTACAGCAGTTTCTTCGGACGAAGAGCTTTCAAATATGATTAAGTTCCAGAATGCATACAATGCATCAAGCCGTTTCATAAATGTTGTAAATGAAATGCTTGAACACCTGTTGAATTCGCTCGGATAGCCGATATATCTTATGGGATGAATTCGTTAATGAAAGGAGGGCAGGAATATGTCTTCAACATTTTTTGGATTGAATATAGCATATTCAGGATTGCTTAACAGCAATGCCGCTCTTAACACGACCGCCAATAACATATCGAATGTCCAGACCGAAGGATATAGCCGTCAGCAGGTAGTGGCTCAGGCAGCAGTGCCGATCAGAACATTTGCGACCTATGGTTGCGCCGGCGCCGGTGTAGAGACTCTTGCCATTGAGCGTATTCGTGATGAATTTTACGATAGCAAGTTTTGGATTAACAGCTCAAATGTAGGTGAGTATGATATGAAGTCATACTACATGAAAGAGCTTGAAGGATATTTCTACGAGTCAGGCGACAATGCCGGATTCAGTAAGGTATTTGATCAGTTTGCAATCACCGGTCTTGAGGAGCTTCTTAAGAACCCGTCTGATGCATCACTTAAGTCTCAGTTTGTCGGATATGCCGGACAGCTTACAGACTATTTTAACGGTCTCTACGGTAACCTTCAGAAAATGCAGAAGGATATCAATTCAGAGATTAAGCTTCAGATTGACCAGATTAATTCTATTGCCAGTTCAATCGCTTCTCTCAACAAGCAGATTAATACCATCGAGCTAGCAGGACAGAAGGCAAATGAGCTCCGTGACCAGAGAACAAAGCTTCTCGATGAGCTTTCTCAGATTGTTGATGTTAAGACAATCGAGACTCCTATTACAGATACCAACGATCCTACCAGAGAGACCGGTGCGAACAGATTTATTGTAAAAATCGCAGGTGGTCAGCTCCTTGTAGATGACAGCGAGTACAACACTCTTGAGGTTGTCGCTAGATCTAATAATGAAAAGGTAAATCAGACCGATATAGACGGTCTCTATGATATTTACTGGGTTCCTTCATCAATGTACAATTCGTACAAGGCTGATGTGACCAATAATCCCGATTTGGCTAACGATGAAAAGATTCCCTGGAACGAGTATGTAAAAGTTCACGGACAGGAGTTCAATCTTTATAATGCGGCTATGGGCGGTAAGCTCAAAGGTCTTATCGAACTTCGTGACGGTAACAATGGCGAAGGCTTCGAAGGACTTGTGGCTGACGGTGGTACAGTAATAGACGGATATACCGATGCAAACGGTGTAAAGCATGATACTGTTACTGTTGATGTAACTTCAGACTGGCTGACTGATCTCAATAAGAGTAATCTCTCAGATCAGGGTGGAATCATTAACCTTGGTAACAAGGAATATAAATATGATTCATGGAGTTTTACTTACGATAAAGATGCTGATAAATACAGTTATGAATTTATCCTTTCATCAATTGGTAATGGCAACAGCAGCCATGTAACCAACGACAGAGAGGGTAAGGTTGCTTCTATCGGAGCAAATGTAGATTATCAGGGAATTCCTTATTATATGAACCAGATGAACGAGTGGGTTCGTAATTTCTCAGCTGCATATAATGATGTTCTTAAGAAGGGTGATGGCGGTAAAACAAATACCACACTTTTCACCGGTGAGAATGTAACTTACAATGAGGCGGCGGGAGAGAATTCACAGTTCCTCTTTACAACAGAGTTTGGAAAATATGCAGTAGATGCCGATGGTAATCCTGACAGCTACACAGTTGATGTGGCAGATGACAGCTTCTATCGTCTGACAGCAGGTAACTTCTCAATTGTTACTGCGATTTCCAATGATCCGTCTCTTATGGCTAATAAGTACAAGGTAGAGGACGGTGTTGAAAGCAATGATTTGCTTCAGGACCTTCTCCAGATAGCTACCAACAGAGAATATCTGTCATTCAGAGGTTCTTCATCAAGTGAGTTCCTCCAGTCAGTGCTCTCCGATGTAGCGTTGAATGCGGCAAGTGCAGATACCTTCAAGAGCAGCTACAGCAATATCAATGATTCTATCAACACCAAGAGAATGTCGATTTCCGGTGTAGATGAAGATGAAGAAGCACTCAATCTTGTAAAGTATCAGAATGCATATAACCTTGCAGCCAAGATGATTCAGACCTTCTCAGAGATTTATGACAGACTGATTCTTGAGACCGGTGTATAATGGCAACGAATGTACGTATCCGAGGTGTTTTTCACCTCGGATATTTTGCGTTATCATGGAAAGTTCGCTCTATAAAGCAGAACGTTCCGCGAGATTCTTTGTCTTTACATCTAAAGAAAATACAATGATTGGCCGAAATAAACTATGTGAAAACAATAAGCATTGCGGGACGGAACCTGCAGTTCAACGATAGCCATGGAGGGCAGCAGTATAGGTTGAACAAAATGCGGGGTTTTAGTTATGAGAATTACAAATAAAATAATGCAGAGAAATGCTCTTGCGAATATCAATGGTAATAAGGAGCTTCAGGATAATCTGACCACACAGATGTCTACACAGAAGAAGATTAATCGTGCGTCAGATGATCCGGTAGTGGCAATTCGTGCGCTCAGACTCAGAAGTAATGTTACAGAGGTGTCGCAGTATTACAGCAAAAATATTCCTGATGCGGATAGCTGGATGAAGATCACTGAGGATGCACTTAAAAATACCGCATCAATCATTACAAGCATGATTGAGCAGGTTACCAAGGGTTCTAACGGCGACCTTACCAGTTCAGATAGAAGCATTATTATCGAGCAGCTCAAGGCTCTTTCAGATGAAGTATATGCTACAGGAGATGCCAGTTTTGCAGGAAGATATGTATTCACCGGATATCGTACCGATACTGCGCTCAGCTTCCAGGCTAAGTCTACCGATACCACCTACAGCATTACTGAACAGCTTAACAGAGATGCTATAGATTCAGTTACTCATGTCAACATGGGTGATCTTTCAAGCTGGACCAATGCTTCATATGCAACAGGAGCTGTGGCAGGAGTTGACGAGACACAGATCAGTACTGCTGATGTATACAGAATCAGAATGGCATACGATGATTTGGACGATGTACTGCCTACGATAGAGTATTATGATGCCACAGGAACTATGCAGACTATCAATGCAACCGGTTTTGCATTATCGACTGATACAAATACTTATGCTCCTGATCCTTATACATATGTATCAGATAACCCGAGTGAAGTTATCCTTATCAAGGATACCGGAGAATTGCTGATTGGTAAGGATACATATGATACCCTTATGGGAACCAAGGATGATCCGACTACTTCACTTGTGAATGAAGGTGAAATAAGAATTACTTATTCAAAGACAAATTTTGCTGCAGAGGATCTCAGACCTGAGCATTATTATGCATGTACCGCTACTACCTGGGAGGTAGATTCCGATGGTGAAAATACCACTACTCCCAAGGAGATAATCGATTACAATCAGGATTACCTTGATGGAATTGTAGAAAAGCAGTCAATCGAATATGATGTAGGATTTAACCAGACAATCAAAGTAAACACTACAGCTGACGAGGCATTTAATCTCGGAATCAGACGTGAGATTGATGATCTTGTTGCAGCACTTCAGAACGTAGTAAATCTTGAGGACCTTAAGAAGAGTATTACCAGTAAGATTAAAGAAACTACAGACCCTGCAGAGCTTGAGACACTTAACAATCAGCTCACAGCAGCTGACAAGGCTCTTACATATGGTAAGGATACCTGCCAGAAGAGATTTGAGAAGGGAATTACCTCTCTTCAGGGATTCCTTAATGATACTTCACTTGCGATTACCGGAGTAGGTACACGCTCAAGCAAGCTTGAACTTATTGAGCAGCGTATGCAGAATCAGAAGACTACTTTTGAGACACTCAAGAGCGAGAACGAAGATATCGATATCACTGAAGTAGCAATTCAGCTTAGCAGTGCAGAGCTTACATATGAAGCGGCACTTACCGCTACAGGTAAGCTGGTTCAGAACACTTTGCTTCAGTATATCTAAAATGTATTCAACAGCATTTATACTATGAGGCTATAGTAATTTGCTGAATAACACTATATACTAAACACAGCAACACTGCGTGGAGATGCAGTTTGCATAGGCAGCCATGAGGGCTGGCCGGAAAGGAGAATCATGAAGATTAATACCAGATTATTTGGCGAGGTTGATATTGCAGAGGATAAGATATTGACCTTTGAAAGAGGAATTATTGGATTTCCTGATCTTAAGCATTTCACAATGATTTATGATGAGGAAAAGGGAAGCACTGCCGGAATCAGATACATGCAGTCTGTGGAAGAGCCTGTATTTGCTATGCCTGTAATGGATCCCCTCGTAGTAAAGCCCGATTATGATCCTGAGGTAAATGATGAACTTCTCAGCGGACTCGGAAATCTTACTCCCGACAATATCCTTGTGTTGGTTACTGCAACCATCCCTCATGATCTGACAAAGATGTCAGTTAATTTGCAGGGACCTATCATTATCAATATTGATGAGCGTAAAGCAGCTCAGATTATCGTAGACAGCTCAGAATATCCTATTAAGTTCCCTATTTATGATATTCTTAAGAGCAGAAAGGATGGTGAGTAATATGTTAGCACTGTCCAGAAAAAAGAACGAAGCACTTATTATCAACAATAATGTTGAGATTACTATTCTTGAAATTAAGGGTGACCAGGTTAAGATCGGCATCACAGCTCCCAAGGAGGTTCCTGTATATCGTAAGGAGGTATATCTCCAGATTCAGAACGCCAATAAGGAGGCTGCAGCAGATGTTGACGGACTTGCAGCACTCAAGGATTTGTTTGGTTAATTAGGTCAGACATTGTATTTGACTCGACTGATTAATTGACGGATTTTTATATATCCCGATTTTCAAGAGAATCATTTCTGTATTCGTTTTCTACGTTAGGTATAAGGCGAATACGGAAATGATTTTTTTTGCTGTTGTGAAATAAATTGTTACATACCATTGATTTGCGAAATATATTGAGAAAACGTAATAGAATAGTGCAAAAAAATGATATGTTTTGCAATTGTCTCATGATAGATTAATAGGTATTGTTATGTAATGTTGCTTATTTTAAGCTTCGTAAGTTCGGTAATATAATTGTCTGATAGTATTCAGACAGTAAGTTGTAAATGTAAGGAAAGTAGTTGTATGAATTTTCAGGAATTGCCTGTTAAGGCAAAAGAAATATTAGAACAGAATAAAATCGCAGCCAATGATGTGGTGGCGGTATGTCCGTTCGACCTCACTTTTGAGGGGACGTACACTGACGGATATATGGTGCTTACCAGACAGAAGCTTGCAGTTATCACCGGCAATCTGGAGGAGCTGGGTGTACGCCTTTTTAAGGGTGTGACCAAGGCTCAGAAGGATGCTGTATCCAGAGTGGCTTCATTTGAAGTAAATATCTATGACAGAAAGGCACTCTCGGGATTTAAGGTGGAGCATATGGTAGCCACCAACAGACTGTGTGCCGAAAAGGATGATGAGCCTATCGGACTTGCAGCCTGCACTAATCTGTATCTTGAGGATATCAATCATATAAGAGATATTCTCAAGCTTCTTGACAAGGATGAAAATGCAGAGATAACCGTGCAGGATACAGATAAGAAGAATGATAAGGAGGATGAGGAGCTTTACTGTCCTCATTGTCATAACAAGTATCCCGATCCCAAACGTAAAATCTGCCCCAAGTGCATGAACAAGAAATCTATTTTCCTGCGCACAATAGGCTATTTTACCAGAAACAAATTTGTGATTTTGGGGTTGTTCCTTTGCTATATGCTTGCAGCGGTTTTGAATATCGCTTGGCCGTATCTGAGCGGTACAATGCTCTACGATAATGTGCTCGGTAAAAATGAAGAGGCACTTGCTAAGTTTGGTCTGGATAACCGTTATGTAGTTGCATTGATTGTGTTGGTAATCGTAATGCTTGGTACCAAGCTGCTTCAGCTTGTGACTTCGATTGCGCAGGGTACTTTGACTGCGAGACTGGTTACCAAGACTGTGCGTGATATGAAAAAGGATGTATTTTCGGCCTTAGAGACATTGTCGCTTAATTTCTATACATCCAAGCAGACCGGAAGCCTGATGACCAGAGTACTCCGTGATGCGGATCGTGTCACAGGATTTTTCATTGATGGATTCCCTTATATATTCATCAATGCATTCACTATCCTGGCAACATTTACCATTATGTTCATGCTGAACTGGATGATGTCGCTGGTAGCTGTCGTACTGGTACCTTTGCTTGTAGTAATCAGTATCAAGCTCAAGCCTGCTCTTTGGTCACTGTACGGACGCAGACATCGTGCTGAGAGTGCTGTTAACAGCAGGGTAAATGATAACCTGACCGGAGCCCGCGTAGTACGTGCATTCGGACAGCAGGGTCAGGAGATTGATCGTTTCGAGGGACCCAATGATAACCTCAGAGAGGCTGAAGTTCGAATTGTTAGATACAACAATAAATTTACTCTTTTGTACGAGATGGTGCAGGAGATTTCGAGTATATGGGTATGGGCGCTGGGAGTGTTTTTACTGCTTAACTGGCACTCAATCAGCCTCGGCGTGCTGATCACTTTTGTAGGCTATATCGGTCAGCTCAACGGACCTATGAGATTCTTCTCCTGGGTATTCCGTATGTGGTCAGACAGTATTAATGCCGCACAGAGAATGTTCGAGATTATGGATGCTGTTCCCGAGGTGGTGGAGAAAGATAATCCTATCGCGCTCGAGAATCCTCGCGGTGAGATTGTCATCAAAAACATGACCTTCGGTTATGATCCCAATCATCCTGTGCTCAAGGATATCAATCTTCATGTTAAGCCCGGTGAGATGCTGGGTATCGTAGGACATTCCGGAGCAGGTAAGACCACACTGGTTAACCTTTTATCACGTCTTTATGATGTGAATACCGGTTCAATAGAGGTGGACGGAATTGATGTTCGTGATCTGTCCTTTAAGGATTTGAGACGTAACATTGCGATGGTATCGCAGGATACATATATTTTCATGGGCTCTGTGGCAGACAATATTGCTTATGCTGATGAGAGTGTATCCAGAGCAAAAATCATCGAGGCTGCAAGACTTGCCGGTGCGCATGATTTTATCTCAAAAATGCCTGATGGCTATGACACTATAATCGGTGCATCGGGAAAATCACTTTCCGGTGGTGAGAGACAGCGTATATCGATTGCGCGTGCTATAATCGCTAATCCTAAGATTTTGATTCTCGATGAGGCTACCGCGAGCGTGGATACCAAGACAGAGAAGGCTATTCAGGCTGCACTTAATGTGCTGGTACAGGGCAGAACCACTCTTTCTATTGCACACAGACTTTCTACCTTAAGAGATGCCAACCATCTGATAGTAATCGAGAAGGGACGCATCGAGGAGGAAGGAACCAGACAGGAGCTCGAAGAGCTTGGTGGTATCTACCACAAGCTTGCTGAGCTGCAGACCAAGTCGCTGGCACTTAAGGCGATTGAGGAGGACTAAAATGAACGATAATATTTTGAATATAAAGGATACCAAATTTGAAAAGACCGCAGGCGGTTTTGTATCAATGGATTTGGCTGGAACATTTTACAAAAGAGTAAAGCCTATTCGCCTTTTCCCCTTCACAGATCCGAGTAAGTATATTGCTATTCACGATGAGAAGGATGTAGAGATAGGTGTAATAGAGGACCTTGCGCAGCTTCCCAAGGAGGCAGCAGCACTTTTGCAGGAGCAGCTGGAGCTTTATTATTTCACTCCTGTGATAAGTAAAATCATTAACATCAAGGATGAGTACGGTTATGCATATTTTCATGTAGTAACCAACCGCGGCGAGTGCAAGTTTGCCATCAATATGGGTGGAAATGCAGTGTCAAAGCTCTCTGACAACAGACTGCTGATTACTGATTTGGACGGCAACCGTTTTGAGATTGCCGATGTACTTGCACTGAGCGTTAAGGAACAGAGAAAGCTTGATTTGTTCTTATAAATTAGGAGTTATTTATGATCTTAAAATTTGATTTGCCGAAACAGGTTGAGGATTTACTGAGCCTGTCGGCCGATGAAAAATTATATTACAGTGTTCCCTGCGATATAGATGAAGCGGGCAAATGGACAGACAACGGATATACCGTGGTCACATCCAAGAATGCATATGTGATATTTGACGGAAAAATTGCGACACAGGTAGCGCTGTCAGACTGCGAGAAGACCAAGTCGGAGGTAACAGTCGGAGGCGGTATGCTGGTAACCAAATACAAGGGTGAGCAGATGATTCTTGCAAGTTATTCAGCCAAGCATCGTGTGCGTTATTCATATATCGCCCGTGGAATTAATATTTTGTCAAGCGGACGTGATGAAGAGGTAATCAGTAAGGAGTACGAGACAATTTGCCCTAAGTGTCACAGAGCAATACCCGGTACCAAGGATTGTCCTCACTGTACGAAAAAGGGTGGATTTTTCCACGATTTCAAGAAACTGCTTAAGCCCTATGTAAAAAGCGTTATCGGAATCACTTTACTGATGATTTCGGCAGGTGTGGTTACACTTCTCAATCCCGAGATACAGAAGCATCTAGTGGATGATGTGCTTTCTAAGCCTGACGGAAGCCTGTCGACAGCCCTTATGTGCCTGCTCGGAATGTTTCTCCTCGGCGCGGGTATAGTTGTCATCAATGTGCTCAAATCATATTTTTGTACATTGCTGGGCGCAAGAATCGCCAAGGATTTGAGAAAGAGCTTGTTTGAAAAAATACAGTCACTTTCACTTCAGTTTATTAACGACAGAAGACCCGGTGAACTGATGAACCGTGTTGTCAACGATACCAGTTCAATCAGAGAGTTTATGCAGAATACATTCTGTAACCTGTTTACGGTTGCGATTATTTTTGCGTGGGATGTTATTTTCATGCTCCTGTTGAATTGGAAGCTGGCGCTGCTCAGTTTCATTTCAGTTCCTTTCGGTGTCTGGATGACGATGGCTTTCAGACAGAGTATTCACAGACGTTTTCATCTACAGGGCAAAAAGGACGATGACGTGAGCAGTAATCTGCAGGACGTTATTTCCGGAATGCGAGTAGTAAAAACCTATGGTAAGGAGCAGAAGGAGAAGGATAAGTTCAATCGCCTGGCTGACGAATTCAGCAGGATACAGTTCCGCAATGAGCGATTCTGGGCTGTATTCAATCCTATGATTAAATTTCTGATGAGTGCGGGTATATTTCTGATTGTACTTTTCGGTGGTATGCAGGTGCTCAATGAGACTATGACTAAAGGTGAACTGCTTCAGTTCATTACTTATACTACATTGCTGTATCAGTACCTTGACTGGATGACATCTATGCCGCGTGAACTTACCAGAATGGTTGCCAGCATGGAGCGTATCAATGATGTAATGGATCAGGAGCCTTTTACTCCCGATGTGGAAAATGCTGTGAAGCATGATATCGAGGGAGAAATCGAGTTCCGCCATGCTACATTCGGATACAAGTCATATCAGCCGGTTCTTGAGGATATCAACCTTAAGGTGAAGAAGGGCGAGATGATAGGTATTGTAGGTCATTCGGGTTCAGGTAAATCTACATTGATTAACCTGCTCATGCGCCTGTACGAAATCGATGATGGTGAGCTTTTCATCGATGGAATACCGCTTAAGGATATGAACAGTGAGCATTATCATCAGCAGATAGGTGTTGTTTTGCAGGAGACCTTCCTTTTTACCGGAACTATCTTAAGCAATATCCGTTTTGCAAAGCCTGAGGCTACTTACGAGGAAGTAATTCGTGCAGCAAAGCTTGCAAACGCACATGAATTTATCTCAAAAATGCCCGATGGCTATAATACTTATGTAGGTGAGAAGGGATTTACTCTTTCTGGTGGTGAGCGTCAGAGAATTGCGATTGCCAGAGCTATCCTTAAGGAGCCCAGAATCCTTATTCTCGACGAGGCTACAGCGAGTCTTGATACCGAGAGTGAGTTCCTGATTCAACAGGCTCTCGATAATCTGACCAATGGCAGAACTACATTTGCTATTGCACACAGACTGTCTACTCTTCAGAATGCAGACCGTTTGCTCGTAATTGACGGCCATTCTATCGCAGAGATCGGTTCTCATGACGAACTGATTGCGCAGAAGGGAATCTATTACAACCTGGTAAAGGCTCAGCTTGAGATGCAGGGTGAGTCGTAGCAGTTGGTGACAGTTGATGCGGCTTTAGGCACTGAAATTATTATATATAAGAGATAATTGGCACAGATTACATGTGAGTCTGTGCCAATATTGTTAAATAGCTTGACATTAAGGGATATAAAAAGTAAAATGGACGCGCACATAGCGTTTATGGGCGTTTTTTTGGTATAGTTTTTATCACTCATAATGAGTTAGGAAGGGGTCTAAATCATGGAAAAGAAGAACATTCTTACTTATGAAGGTCTTAAGAAATACGAGGAAGAGCTTCACAACCTGAAAGTTAACAGACGTCAGGAAGTTGCTCAGAAGATTAAGGAAGCTCGTGAGCAGGGTGACCTTTCAGAGAATGCTGAATATGATGCAGCTAAGGATGAGCAGCGTGATATCGAAGCTCGTATCGAAGAGCTCGAGAAAATCCTTAAGAATGCAGAAGTAGTTGTTGAGGAAGAGGTTGATCTCGATAAGATTAACATCGGATGTAACGTTAAGGTTCTCGATATTGAAGAGAGCGAAGAGATTGAATTCCATATTGTAGGTTCACAGGAAGCTAACAGCCTTGAGAACAAGATCTCTAACGAGAGCCCTGTAGGTAAGGCACTCATCGGACATAGAGTAGGTGAGACTGTAGAGATCGAAACTCTTGCAGGTGCTTTCAGCTATAAGATTCTCGGTATCGAGAGAGCAGCTACCCAGGACTAATTTCGAACTAAAAACTGTAGGGGACAGAAGGAATAGACGTCCTTTCTGTCCCTTAATTATTCTATAGACAAAGAGGTGACAGTCGTGTCAGAACAGAACAATCAGAATCAGCAGAAGAATCAGGCTTCTCAGGATATAAATCAGCTTATTAAGGTTCGCCGCGAGAAGCTCGCTAACCTTCAGGAAGCAGGAAAGGATCCTTTCCAGATTACAAAGTATGATCAGACTCATCATACTGATGAGGTTAAGGCTCTTTACAATGCTCATGAGGCAGAGAAGCTTGCAGGCAGACCTGAAGTTAATACTGATGGTATGGATGAAGAGGCTGCTAAGGAAGCAGTTAACAACGATTATAATGAGCGCAGAGAGATTATGGATGCAGATCCTATCAACGTAAGCATCGCAGGACGTATGATGTTCAAGCGTGTAATGGGTAAGGCTTCATTCTGCAATATCCAGGATCTTAAGGGCAATATTCAGGTATACGTTGCAAGAGACGTTATCGGTGAGGATGCATATGCTGATTTCAAAAAGTCAGATATCGGTGATATTTACGGAATCAAGGGCTATGCTTTCAGAACCAAGACCGGTGAGATATCTATTCATGCAGCAGAGATGACTCTTCTTACCAAGAGCCTTCAGATTCTTCCCGAGAAGTTCCATGGACTTACTGACACAGATACACGTTATCGTCAGAGATATATTGACCTCATTATGAACGCTGAGAGCAAGGAAGTATTTGTAAAGAGATCTAAGATTATAGCTAAGATCCGTAGCTTCCTCGCAGACAGAGATTTTATGGAAGTAGAGACTCCTACCCTCGTAGCAAATGCAGGTGGTGCGGCAGCAAGACCTTTCGAGACTCATTACAATGCACTTGATGAGGATGTTAAGCTTCGTATTTCACTTGAGCTTTACCTCAAGAGACTTATCGTAGGCGGACTCGAGAGAGTATACGAAATCGGTCGTGTATATCGTAATGAAGGTGTTGATACCAGACATAATCCTGAGTTCACACTTATGGAGCTTTACCAGGCATACACCGATTATGAAGGAATGATGGAGCTCACTGAGAGCATGTTCAGATTCCTTGCACAGGAAGTATGCGGAACTACCACTATCAATTATCAGGGTACCGAGATTGACCTCGGCAAGCCTTTCAGACGTCTTACCATGAATGACGCTATTAAGGAGTACGCAGGTATTGATTTCGATACCGTTGCTACTGATGAGGAAGCTAAGGCTCTTGCTAAGGAGCGTCACATTGAGTATGAGGAGCGCCACACTAAGGGTGACATCATCAACCTCTTCTTCGAAGAGTACTGTGAGAAGGAGCTTATCCAGCCTACCTTCATTATGGATCATCCTCTTGCAATCTCTCCTCTTACCAAGAAGAAGCCCAGCGATCCTACCAAGGTAGAGCGTTTCGAGCTCTTCATCAACACTTGGGAGATGTGCAACGCATATTCAGAGCTCAACGATCCCATCGACCAGCGTGAGCGTTTTGCTCAGCAGGACAAGAACGCTGAGGCCGGAGACGACGAAGCACAGCACACTGATGAGGACTTCCTCAATGCACTCGAGATCGGTATGCCTCCTACAGGCGGTATCGGATATGGTATCGACAGATTGACTATGCTGTTGACTGACAGTGCAGCGATTAGAGATGTATTGTTGTTCC
>DCIR01000084.1:5411-5686 GCA_002317155.1 Lachnospiraceae bacterium UBA1721 | reverse complement strand
CCAAGGGCAATACGCTTATTTCTGACATCATCCTCAGGAATAGCAAGAAGCTGGCTGAGATACTTATCTGAGAAGCCATCCTTCTTAGCCTGAATAAGAAGCTCGTCTGCAGGAAGCTGGCCCTTTGAAGCAAGAATTGCATTCTCCTCTTCAACGAGTTCCTTCATCTGCTCAAGGAAATAATGCTTAACTTTTGTGATATTAAAGATTTCATCGGGAGTAGCACCCTTACGAAGTGCTTCATAAATGATGAAATATCTCTCTGAAGAAGGGTC
>DCIR01000084.1:4462-5280 GCA_002317155.1 Lachnospiraceae bacterium UBA1721 | reverse complement strand
ATACTCATAACCTCACCAACGGCGCGCATCTGAGTACCAAGCTTATCCTGTACGTTCTTAAACTTCTCGAATGCCCATCTTGCAAACTTAATTACAACATAGTCTCCATCGGGAACATACTTATCAAGTGTACCGTACTTTCCGCAAGGAATATCCTTAAGAGTAAGTCCTGTAGCAAGCATTGCTGAAACAAGGGCGATAGGGAAACCTGTTGCCTTTGAAGCAAGTGCAGATGAACGAGAAGTACGAGGATTAATCTCAATTACAATAATTCTGTCAGAAACAGGATCATGAGCAAACTGTACATTGGTACCACCTACAACCTGTACCTTATCTACAATCTTATATGCCTGCTCCTGAAGTTTCTTCTGACACTCCTCTGAAATAGTAAGCATAGGAGCTGAACAGAATGAGTCACCGGTATGTACGCCAAGAGGATCGATGTTTTCGATGAAGCATACGGTAATCATATTACCTTCGCTGTCACGAACAACTTCGAGCTCGAGCTCTTCCCAACCAAGAATAGATTCCTCTACAAGAACCTGGCCTACAAGGCTGGCCTGAAGACCTCTCTCACATACAACCTTAAGTTCCTCTTTGTTATATACGAGTCCGCCGCCGGCACCACCCATGGTGTAAGCAGGACGAAGAACTACGGGATAACTAAGCTTATCTGCAATAGCAAGTGCTTCATCAACTGAATAAGCAACTTCTGAACGTGCCATTTCGATACCAAGTTCATTCATAGTCTTCTTGAACTCGATTCTGTCCTCACCACGCTCGATTGCATCTACCTGAACACCAATAACCTTTACATT
>DCIR01000084.1:0-4316 GCA_002317155.1 Lachnospiraceae bacterium UBA1721 | reverse complement strand
GTAACATCTGCAGTCTCGGGATCTGTCATGATTGTTGCAGGGTTTGAGTTAACAAGTACAATTTCATAGCCAAGCTTTTTGAGTGCTTTGCATGCCTGAGTACCTGAATAGTCGAACTCACAGGCCTGTCCGATAACGATAGGGCCTGAACCAATAATCAATACTTTGTTGATGTCTGTTCTTTTAGGCATAGTAACCCCCTTAATTATTTAATATATGCTTTGGTTATTATAACAAAATATGAAAAAATTGGTAGATATTTTTTCATTTTTATCTACCAATTTTTAATATTTATTTATGTATTCGATATGTAATTGTCTAACATACTATGAAAAAATCAAAGCCATAGCCGAATTAACACTCTCTATAAGCTCGTATAAATATACATTATCAATCAAATCACTGTGATAAGCGACTGTCATGAAGCCATAGAAAACCTCATCTGTAGCAAGTGGAATCGACATAATCTGAGATGCGTCTGCTCTCAACATATTCTTAGACTTATGGAATCTGTCCCAATCGAGTGAGAACATAATCTTGGTGCTGTCATGATCCTTATAGGTACTCAACCAGAAAAGAGGAACACTGTTATCGATATTTTCAGCTACTATTCCGGCCTTCTCTACGAACTCAGACTTAATGTAAATATTGTATGATGTAATACCTGCCTTATCAGCATATGTAGGAAGTGTATCGGCAAGTGTATTAATATTTCTAGACTCGCATACACCGCTGAAGAAACCTGAGGCATCATAGAAGCACTCTCTTTCCTTCATAAGTTCCTCAGAAAGCTTCTTTACTACATTTCTAGCTTCTTCAAAATCAATTGAAGCACATCCGCATGTAGCAGCAAAATCAAGCTTGCAAGGAATCATAACCTCAGCATCCGCTGCAACGCTTCCGCCTGTAACGCCCTCAAATGTATCAAGAATCATCTTAACTGTAGTATCAGTATCATGAACAGCATTTGAAATCTTAGGAACATAGTTAAGTCTCTCATCGCTGGCGCTCATACCGGTAATAATCGTCTGTGAAGGGATGCTAATATTATTCTTCTGGAAATAATTGCATGCAAAGCTTGCTAAATTATCGTCAGCACAGATAAATGCATTAGGAAGATAGTTACCTGCGAAGAAATAATTATTGAGGTATTCAACAACAGATTCCTCAGTACCTGCCACAGCACCTATTCTCACATCCTCAATCTGCATATTATGCTTGGTAAGAATCTCCTTATAAGCATCAAGTCCGTCTGCTGACATGCTTCCGCCATCATTATAACCAAGGAAATTAACAGATGCGCTACCGTGCACACTGATAACATGCTCAACAATCTGCGCATATGCATTTCTGTAATCATAATGCATTCTGCAGATTCCATCGATATCGCTGTTAACACCGATTACAGGAACATTAGCTGATTTAGCATAATCTATAATATCCTTAACCGCATTCTCATTGCAGATCAGTTCATTGAAAATAACAACAGCATCAAGTCTGTTGTACTTAATAAACTGGAATATCTCCTTTTGTGAATCAAGCCCTTCGCTGCCACCGGATAAATCAGAAAAAGGAGCAAACATATGAACATCATATCCTCTTTCCTTTGCACCATCACAAAGAGCATTCACGGTATCGTGAACTTTATTTTTCTGTAAGCTTGTCAGGCATACACCAATCTGTTTTTTATCAGCCATTTTGTCCACCTCTTAAAGTAATGTCGTTAAACTTAATGTATAAATAATTATATACCCGATTGTGAGATATAAAAAGTATAAATTGGATAATTTAATACACAAATTTAACTTGAATAATATAATATATTTTACTATTCATATAACCATCTAAAATGTATAATATCTGAGTATGCATTCGATAAGTGTTTCGCTTTCAAAAACAGTCGAAACATCTTAATACTAAATCGAAATGTAATGTAGAGGTAAATATGGTTTACAACAACATTCTGGAAGCTGTCGGACACACTCCCATGGTTAGATTAAATAAAATGGTAGATGAAGACAGTGCCGAAATACTTGTAAAATTCGAAGGAGTCAATGTAGGCGGCTCAATCAAAACAAGAACTGCTCTTAATATGATCGAAGAAGCTGAAAAGCAGGGAATAATTGATAAAGACACTATAATCGTGGAGCCCACCAGTGGTAACCAGGGAATAGGTCTTGCACTAGTAGGTGCAGTTAAAGGATATCGCACCATAATCGTAATGCCTGATTCTGTAAGTGAAGAACGTAGAAAGCTTGTCAGACACTACGGTGCTGAAGTAAAGCTTATTCATGATGCCGGTGATATAGGTGCATGTATTGACGAGTGTCTTCAGACTGCACTCTCAATGGCCAAGAAAAACCCTAAGGTGTTCGTTCCTCAGCAGTTTGCTAATAAAAACAACACACTTGCACATAAGAAGCACACCGCACTTGAACTGATGGAGCAGGTAGCAAAACCTATTCACGGTTTCTGTTCAGGAATCGGTACAGGCGGAACCCTTACCGGTATTGGTGAAGTATTAAAAGCACAGTATCCCGATATCGAAATATGGGCAGTCGAGCCCGAAAATGCTGCAATTCTTGCAGGTGGAACAATCGGCACTCATCTTCAGATGGGAATCGGCGATGGTATTATCCCCGATATATTAAACCGTAATATCTATGACAGCATCTATATCGTAAAAGATGATGAGGCATTAAATACAGCGAAGCGCCTTGCCAGAGAAGAAGGCCTTATGTGCGGAATATCAAGCGGAACCAACGTAGCCGCTGCTCTCAAGCTTGCTAAAAAGCTTGGAAAAGGTAAAACTGTGGTCACCGTTCTCCCCGATACTGCAGAGCGCTATTTCTCTACTCCATTATTTGGAGAATAATTAATTAAAATATAATCTATCAGTGCAACAAAAATCCCTGCCATTACGGCAGGGATTTTGTTCCCTATAAATCTTCTCTATGATAAATATAATCTTATAATCGATCAGAATATCTTCTGATTAAAATACCATCAATTTGTAAATAGCTTCTACATCCTTCTGCTCAAGCGATACAAATCCACCGATTCTTCCGCCTTCATTTCCTCTACCATAGCAGCAAGTATATGCAAGCTTCTCGATATCTTCTTCCTTAGCACCCAGTTCTTCAAAATTCTTAGGCATTCCGATTGAAATAAGGAAGTTTCTGAGAGCTTCGATACCTTCCTTAGCTGTACGCTCAGGATTAGCAAAATCCATCTGACATCCCCATACTCTTACTGCAATCTGTGCAAATCTCATAACATCATGCTGAAGATTATAAGTAAATACAGCAGGCATAGTAACTGCAAGTCCTGCACCATGCGCACAGTCATAAAGAGCTGAAAGCTCATGCTCAATCTGATGGCTGGTCCAATCCTGTGAACGTCCTACACCAACAATATTATTATGAGCAACCATTCCTGCCCACATAATATTAGCTCGTGCTTCATAATCATTAAGATTAGCCATTACCTTAGGTGCTTCATTCTTCATTGTGAGAATAAGTGACTCAATAAGTCTGTCTGTAACCTCTACATCCTTGGTATTGGTAAGATATCTCTCATAAAGATGAGCAATGATATCTGTAATACCGCATGAAGTCTGATATGCCGGAAGTGTCTGAGTAAGCTCAGGATTAAGAATAGAGAACTTAGGTCTGAAAGCTTCTCCACTAGCTCCTCTCTTAATCATTCCATCTTCATGAGTAATAACTGAATCAGGTGATCCTTCTGATCCTGCAGCTGCGATTGTAAGAATAGTACCAATCGGAAGAGCCTTGGTTACAGGCTTGCCCTGATAGAAATCCCAAAAATCTCCATCATAAACAGTTCCGGCTGCAATAGCCTTAGCAGAGTCAATAGTACTTCCACCGCCGACAGCAAGTATAAAATCAATATTCTCTTTTCTGCAAAGCTCGATTCCCTGATATACCAATCCACTTCTGGGATTAGGCATTACACCACCGAGTTCTACATAAGGGATAGCCATTGCATCAAGTGATTTCTTAACTCTATCAAGCAGACCACTCTTAACTACTGATCCACCACCAAAATGAATCAATACCTTTGATCCGCCAAATCTCTTAACAAGCTCTCCTGCTTTTGCTTCTTCCCCTTTACCAAAAGCAAAATATGTAGGTGCAAAAAATGTAAAATTCTGCATTACAATACCTCCAATAGAAATTAATCGTTGTATATAACAGTATATGCCATATAAAACGATTAAAATATAAAAATAGACCACAAAATAATCAGAATTCGCTGCATCTGAATTCTACTGAATATTCCGTGGCACTTTGAGC
>DCIR01000035.1:14045-15011 GCA_002317155.1 Lachnospiraceae bacterium UBA1721 | reverse complement strand
GAAGTGATCTCTTGAAAGGCTTATCGGTCTGGAAACCAACGATGGTCTCCTTGCTCTTATCAAGATATCCGGGACCGTGTGAAGTGATGGTAGAAACAACCTTGGTGTCCATATCAAGAACGCCGCCTGCTTCTCTTTCCTGCTTCATAAGGTCAAGAACCTGTGCCCAAAGATCCTTAGTGTTCTGGGTAGGTCCTGCAAGGAAACTCTCATCTCCGTCATAAGGAGTGTAGTTTCTCTGGATGAAATCACGGACATTAATTTCTCTGTCCCACTTGCCTGTTACAAAATCTTGCCATTCAGGTCTCATTGTGTAAAAGCCTCCTATAATAAAAATATATTAGATTTATGAAGCGGTATTCGCTTCTATAATTTCTAGCTTTATTATTATAGAAAAAAGTAGGTGCAGTAGTCAATATTGTGGGTGTACTTTTTTGTATACAAGATTTTAAAATTTCCCTAAAAATTAATGCTTGCAGGCATATCTTACGTTGCATAATTTGTAAAAATAAGAGAAAATAACTATATATTTTTTACTGCTGGGATACAATATACAAAATAGAGTAGACAACGGATATGAAAGGGGTATATATGGGATTGTTTAAGAGCGCTGATGAAAGACGCCTTGATGCAATAATGATGAAAATTGATATGAATATGTCAAACAATTATAAAGACAATGCGCAGATGGATCTTAAGGATTTGGAAGAGGCATTTGAGGAGATTAAGGCAAAGGGAAAAATGAAACCTAAAAAGATCGCACAGTATGAGATATACCTCGGCGACTATCAGGCAAAATTACGAGGCTATACTCATAAGGATCAAAAGCCGTACTGGACTTAAAGATGTGAAAGCTTTTGCTTGTAATTGATGATTAATATAGGTATACTACAAGCTGAAAGTTAATATTATAGATATTTGCAGGTATTACTGTTATTTATATTATTAGAAATACTTTTACTTATA
>DCIR01000035.1:13552-13921 GCA_002317155.1 Lachnospiraceae bacterium UBA1721 | reverse complement strand
GGATGCCCCGCTTCTCAGATGGAATCACTTGAGGAAGCTGCTGCAGTTCACGGAATCGATATCAACGAGCTTATGGCTGCTATCGAGCAGGCGTAATTGCCGATAAAAGTATCATTTTAATATGATATGATTCTGATAAAAGCGAATAGCATTGAGATTAAAGAGTAACCTTTCGGGGTTGCTCTTTTTTTGCAAAAATTTAAAGTTGACAGAATGTATATAGGTGTATATATTGAATATATACAATAATTAATTATTACGTGTCGGTTTATGCGCAAAAACCGACCGACTCTGCGCAGAGGTAAAAATGAACATTATTATTAACAACAGCTCTGGAGTGCCTATCTATGAGCAAATCGAAGAACAAAT
>DCIR01000035.1:0-13487 GCA_002317155.1 Lachnospiraceae bacterium UBA1721 | reverse complement strand
ATGAGAATTCTCGCCAAGGATCTGAAAATCAGTATTATCACAACAAAGCGAGCTTACGAGGACTTGGAACGCGACGGCTTTATCGAGTCTGTTACCGGTAAGGGAAGCTTTGTAAAGGGCGTCAACAGTGATCTTATCAAGGAAAATATGATGTTTGCCATCCAGGAGCTGCTTGAAACAGCTGTGGATAAGGCAATTATAGGCAAGGTTTCCTACGATGAGATGGAGGAGATGCTTAAGTTGTTGTATGAAGAGAAAATTCCTGATTGAAACCATTGGGAGGCAAAATATGGATGAAATTCGTAATGTAATCGAAGTGAAAAATATTACAAAAGATTACGGTGATTTTAAGTTGGATAATATCAGTTTTGCGGTTCCGGAAGGCTCTGTATGTGGCTTTATCGGTCAGAACGGTGCAGGTAAAACCACTACCATCAGATTGATTTTGGATGTTATCAGAGCTGATGCCGGTGAGGTTTTTCTATTCGGTGAGAATATAAAAAATGATTCTGCAAAGCTTCGTGAAGATATCGGTATAGTATATGACGAGATGGGCTTCCACGAGTTTATGACCGGAAGAGACATCAATATAATGATGAAGAATATTTATAAAAATTGGGATGAAAAAGCATTTTTTGATTATCTCAATAAATTCGCACTTCCGGCTAAGAAAAAGTGCGGAGATTTTTCACGTGGTATGAGAATGAAGCTTCAGATAGCTGTGGCACTTTCTCATAATGCGAAGCTTCTTATTATGGATGAGCCCACCAGCGGACTTGACCCGATTGTAAGAAACGAGATGATTCAGATTTTCAGAGAATATGTAGTGGAGGAGGATCATTCTATTCTCCTTTCATCGCATATTACCGCGGATTTGGAGAAGCTTGCGGATACAGTTGTGTTCATCAATGGCGGTAAGATTGTGCTTGCAGGTAACAAGGACGATATGCTCGAGACGCATGGCCTGGTTAAATGTAAAAAAGAAGAGCTGGATAGTATCAGTAAATCCCTGATAGTAAATGTTCAGCCCGGAGTGTATGGATGTGAGGTGCTGGTAAATGACAGGGCTGCGTGTGAGAAGCTGTATCCGGGCATGGTTGTTGAACCTGCAAACCTTGAGGAAATAATGCTTTTCTATGTCAATAAGGCAGCGGAAGACAGCAAAGAAGCGAGGTAAGTGTATGAAGGGGTTATTGATTAAAAACCTTATGTGCATGAAAAAAAGAATTTATGTCTTCGCCTTTCTTTTTGTCGGTGTGTTGATTATGGCTATCATGTATGTCGTGAGTGCAAAATACGGAAATATTGCACTGGCATATCAAAATGCTCTGGCTGAAGGCGGGGAAGATGAATTTAATATTCAGGCATTGTCAGAAATAGTGCTGTTAGTAGTCATGATACTTCCGATAGCGGAACTTGTGGACGGAACGAAACTGTTTGCGTCGGATTCCAAAGCAGGATTTGCTAAGGTTGCTGCAGGAATGCCGCTTTCAATAGGTAAGAGAGTTTCTTCTTTTTTTGCCACTACACTTATTTTGCTGGGTATCGGTATTGCCGCGGATGTTTTTATTGCTTTTGTTCTCTCGGTAGTGCTCGCAGATATGGCATTGATAAGCTTTGGAGATTTTATTCTGTCAATTGTGGTGATTGCATGCGTGATGGCAATGTTTAACGCACTTAATATGCTCTTTTGTATTTTTCTTGGACCGGGAAAAGAACAGAAGGCGACAGAGACTACAATTACTGTTATAACTATCGGCTTGATTTTGATTAACATCAAAAAAGTAATTTGGTTTGCTAAAGATTTGATTATCACTCTTTCGAAGGGATTTAATCAAGCGGAAGGTCCTGAGGTCGAGATTAGTACTGTGTTTGATATTATCGGCTGGATAAAAGACAAGGCGGCTGTTTTGCTGATTGTGACGCTGGCGATTTCGGCTTTGTCGTATGTAGCATCAATTTTTATCGCTAAGAGAAAGAGAGGTGCTGTTTAATGGGTGGCTTGTTATATAAAGAGTATGTATCTTTCGGTGGTAAAAAAATAGTAAAATTTTATCTGCTTGATACAGTAGGTTTTGTTTTGCTCAGAGTAATACTACGCGGTGATTTCGGTGGTGAAAACATGGTTATGGAGCTTGATGGGGGGCAAATGGTTTCTTTATGGGACTTTTTCTTTATGATGGCTCCGATGTTTATCATAATGTTTGGAGTTTTTCTGGCATTTGGCTCTATTGGATTGCTTGTGGAAGGTGACAAGAAAAATAAGGTGATGAACTATGTAAGATCACTTCCGCTTAAGAGAAATACCTATATTGCATCTAAATACATCTTTATTGTTATTTTGGAATATGTCATTTTGACGGCATATTTGATTTGGAGTGTAATATTTCATGCATTTTGCGAATCGGGAATACTGAATGATGCAATGGATCTTATGGATTTATTTGCCCCTATATTGTTGATGGTGGCAATGGTGATGGCTGCGGTGGAATTGCCATTGTATATCGGTATGGGTAAAGAAAAGGCAGATATGATAACAACTTCATTTTTTATGCTGGTATTTTTTATAGTGGCCGGATTACTGTTTTTTGCCGATTGCAGTAAATTCAGTGCGTTCATTGGGAGTGCTGATATGGCGATAATAATAGCCAAGATTAATGAGTACAGCAGTGTTATTGCGGCAGCTCAGCTACTGGGACCTGTATTTGCAGGTTTGCTTTTCTATCTGTCATATCGAATCTCCTGCAAGGTTGGTAATAGGGAGGTGGCAATTGATGGATAAAAAAAGACTGATTATTTATTTGTTGCTGTCCTTCGGTATAAGTTGGGTGATATTTATTGCATACGGAGCTACCGGACATAAATGGGACGGAACTAATCCGTACATGGAATCCCTGGTTGGAATGGGAATGCTGGTGCCGTTTATCGCACATTTGCTGACACGATACATTACCAAAGAAGGATTTGCTTTAACCGGTAAGGATTCCCTGATGCTGGGAATGGATTTTAAGAATAAGAAATGGATATTTTTTATTTTGGCAATTATCTTGCCGTGGATCTACTTCGAGTTGGGATATTGCTTGATGGCAGCAGCGGTACCGGAAATCTTTGATGCAGGTTATTACAAGGAACTGGGCCTTGATAAGGTGCTGGTCGCAGCGATGCCTTTTTCGGCAATTATAAACGGAGTGATCGGATCAGCGCTGGCTCTCGGAGAGGAAGGTGGATGGCGCGGATATATGATGCCCAAGCTGATTAATATCTTCGGAGTAAAAAAGTCAGTTTTCATCGGAGGAATAATCTGGGGCTTGTGGCATGCTCCACTTACCGTAATCGGACATAATTTCGGAACAGATTATCCGGGATATCCGTTAGCAGGTATTTTGTTTATGTGCGTGATTTGCACATTCATTGGTATTATGCTTACCTACATTACTATGAAAACCGGTTCAATCTGGCCTGCAGCTTTCATGCATGCAGTAAATAATGCGCACCCCTCAGTGATGATGTATTTCTTAAATACCCCTAAATATGAGGAACTTAAGCGGCCTGTAATGCTGGATCAGGCAATAATATTTGCACCAATGGTGATGATGGGAATAATATGTCTGGTGTTATTGTTCAGGGATGTGAAAAACAAGAAGACCGTGGTGTAGAAGACAGAAAAAAGCTTCCGGGACGACCGGAAGCTTTTTGAATTGATTTGTTTTTTTGAATTGGTTAGTTTTTTTGAATTGATTAGTATTTTTGAATTGGTTTGCTGCTTAAATTGGTTTGTAATTTAAGTAGTTTGCTATTTATTTGCCACTCAATTTGGCAATTGCATCATCTGCAATCATAACATCGCAATGATCGTTCATGTAGCTGCGATTGATGGTAGGAATACTGCGTCCGCTGCCGTATTCGGAAGCGATGAGGCAGATGTTTCTGAATTCATCCTTGGTAGCCTTGCCTGCGGCGATGACGAGAAGATATTTATTATCTTCAGCCTTATACAGACTGCTCTCTCCGGGATATCCGACTGCCTGTGCTGCAAAATCCATTACTGAAGCAACTGAATTAAAGCTAAACACAAAGCTGTGCTTGGGAACTTCGCTGGTGAGGGCATTCTTAAGCATCTCATCAAAAGAAGGAGCAGCGGGCTTAGCCGGCTCGCGTGATGCGGGAGCAAATTCCTCATCTTCCTCGGAATATTCCTCGGTATCTCCGGCAACTGAACTCTGAGTAAAGCGTGAAAAACGAGTATCCAGCTCCTCGGGATCATCTATCTTAGTGATGATGAGGACGATACAGTCAGAATTCATGGGGATGGCTTCAACTACCAGGGGAATATTGTCAGTCTCGAATCCATATTCATAGTCTGCCTGTCTTACCATCTCGCGAAAAAGGTTCTGGGTCTTCTCTGAACCATATGCCAACTCACTTATCTGAAGATTACGTTTAGCCAGATCATCGCGAGTGAGAGTGCAACGTATTTGATTTTCATTAATTTTTTCAATTTTCATAGAGCGTACCTACTATATAAAATTAAAAGCAAAATGAAAGAGGTGCTATCAAACCATAATAAAGTTTATGTTTGACATAGTGTAGCTTTTAAGAGCTTTCAAGTCAATATACCAGTGGTTAAAAAATCAAATTTCACAAATATTTTACAATCTTATTTTAATGTATTTTATGCTAAAAATCTTTGTGCAAACGTACAAAAGTTGATAAGATGTGACATGCGTGTCATAAAATATTGTGCGTTTTGCCGATTTTGCTATTATGCCGTTAACCTCAGAGAATAACAGATATTCTTAAATATTATATCGGACAGGTATGCAGGTAAAATGAGATGATAATAGGAAATATTGACGAAAGCCATTAAGTATTGATACGAATAGATTACTGTGATAGAAACTATACAGAACGTTTCCCCGAGTCAAAGCCGGGGAGGAGGTGGTGAACCTTGTCGTTTGTTTCTATGTGAGTGGTTCCACTCAGATTTTCACAGTAAACTATTAATTTGTAATCTGAATATTGGCATAGCTGTTTCTATTATTTCTATAAATATAGATAAATATAGAGTTCAGTATTTCTAAATCATTCAAGTCAATCGACAATTAATCACAAATACACTACATTAATTAAGCTCTGAATATAATGATAGGTTTTGGGGACGTTCTTATAGGACCGCCGGGAGAATATATCACGATCCTTTTGGAGGACCAAAATTTTGAATTGCCAGCTCCTGAATAATGTTCCGGCAAAACACTCACAGAGGGAGTGCTGCTGCTAATCAATCAGCCGGGACAAAAATGGTAATGACGGCAAAAGAAGGGTGTGTTAAAATGTATCTGTATGCTTAGGTATATTTTGCACACCTATTTGCGCGCGAAATATCATATAAACATGTGGGGACTGAAATGAAAAAGAAACTAATTGTAATTGCTGTGGCTGTAGTGGCCATTTTGGTTATAGCGTATTTTGGAGTTGGTCGTAAGGTGGTAGATAAATATACTTACGGAACCGATGTCGTCAACCTTGAGGAGTATTACGGAATCAGCGGGGATGAAATCGCTGTAATTGTACAGGACGACAGAATCGGATATAAGGCGCTTAATAAAAATGGTGTGTGCTATTTCCCTAAGCAGCTGATTGATGATTATATCGGGGATGGATTTTTCTACGATCCCGACTTTAACGATGGTACTCTTATGTTTACTGTTGCTGACGGAACATATGAGAGTGTTGTGGGAAGTTCTTCTTATATATACGAGGGTGGTGCAGGCAATTGCAATTGGGCCATCTCTATTGTTGATTCGGGGAATCTGTATATTGCGGCAGACTATGTAGCTAAGTTCTACAATTTCACCTATGAGGTGACGGACAAGCATGTTCAGATTTATACCGAGTGGGGACAGTATCAGCGTATGGAAGTATCTTCGGATACGCAGATTCGTGTGCTCGGTGGAATCAAGAGTGAGATTCTTCGCGAGGTCAAAAAAGGTGAATACGTAGAGCTCCTCGAAGAGATGGAGGAATGGAGTAAGGTTAAGACTTCAGACTCTTACATCGGATATATAGAAAATAAAAGAATGAAGAACATGGGCATCATGACTGAGGCAGCGCCTATTGGTCCTACACTTCCTGAATTCAGAGAATTCCTTATGAGTAATAAGGTATGCCTCGGATTTCACAGTATCGCGGGAACTGCAGGTAACGATACAATTTATGCCATGATGCAGGAAGGTCAGGGCATTAATGTCATAGCACCCACATGGTTTTCATTGAATAATAATGAGGGCGGAATCAGTAATTTCGGTACTGCTGAGTATGTTAATATTGCGCATAATAACGGACTGCAGGTATGGGGAGTGGTCGATGATTTTAACTACGCTAATGAGAATGGTGTAGATATCAGTCCATTGGCAGTTCTTGGTTCTACCGAAGCCAGAAGAGCATTGGAAAATAATATCATCAATGCTGCGGTGAACCTTGGCCTTGATGGAATCAATTTGGACTTTGAGCGTATTACCAAGGACAGCGGACCGTATTTTGCACAGTTTGTGAAGGAACTTTCAGTTCTTACTCACGGCAAGGGTATAGTGCTTTCGGTTGATGATTATGTTCCTGCAGGCAGAGAATTCTACAGATTTGATGTGCAGGGTCAGTATGCGGATTATGTAATAATGATGGGTTATGATGAGCACTGGCACGGATGCGGTGATCCGGGAAGCGTTGCAAGCTTTGATCATGTTGCTAATGGACTTGATAAGCTCCTTGAGAATGTGCCCGCACGTAAGATAGTTAATGCCATTCCTTTCTATACTATAGTATGGAAGACAGATGCTGATGGCGTGACAGATTCATACCTTACTCTTGTTAACCAGGCAGATTACATAGCGCGTCTCGGATTGACATATTCGTGGGATGAAAGCACCTGTCAGAATTATGCTGAGTGGATAAGCAATGGCGTTACTTACCAGGTATGGTTTGAGGATGAAGAATCAATCGGTGCCAAGCTCAATGCAATGAATTCAAGAAATATCGGCGGAGTTGCCGTATGGAGACTTGGTTACGGAACCTCTTCAGTATGGAATCTCGTTAAGCTGTATGCAGAGAATTAGTAATGAACACTGAAATTGTTAAGATAGAAATTAATAATGACAAGGTAAGTTCATCTGCTTTGGAAGAAAAGGAACTTTCAGTATTTTCTAAAGAAGAGCTGGCGGCGATTAAACAGGCAGGTGAGATTATAAAAAATGGTGGTTTGGTGGCCTTCCCTACAGAGACTGTTTACGGACTCGGAGGGGACGCACTTAATCCCGAATCATCAAAAAAAATATATGCGGCAAAGGGACGTCCTTCGGATAATCCCCTGATTGTGCATATAGCGGATTTTGAAGACATATATAAGATTACTTCTAAGGTACCGGATAATGCCAAAAAGCTGGCAAATGCATTTTGGCCCGGACCGCTTACAATGATTTTGCCTAAGAGTGATATAGTACCAAGAGAGACAACGGGTGGCCTTGATACGGTGGCTGTCAGGTTCCCGTCAGACTTTGTGGCACAGGAATTTATAAGAGCTGCAGGTGGTTTTGTGGCTGCACCCAGTGCCAATATATCCGGAAGGCCCAGCCCGACAGAGGCAAAATATGTTATCCAGGATATGGATGGCAGAATTGATATGATAATTGACGGCGGCGAGAATGAGATAGGATTGGAATCAACGATTGTTGATTTGACAATTGATCCTCCGCAGGTACTTCGTCCCGGATTTATAACAAATGAGATGCTCGGAGATGTTTTGAACGAGAAGGTCGAAACGGACAGAGCAATAATAGAGGCAGATAGCGGAATCGCACCGCGCGCGCCTGGAATGAAATACAGACACTATGCTCCAAAAGGTATCCTTGTAATAGTAGAAGGAAATCGCGAGGAGGTAGTCTCTGAGATTAATCGTAGGCTTGAGGAAGATAAGGCTAACGGCTTTAGAACCGGAGTAATAGCGTCTGATGAGACTATTGGGGAATACTCAGCAGACGTAAGTAAAAGCTCTGGCAAGGCCGGAGACCAGTTCACAGCTGCACATAGACTATATTCTATTCTCAGAAGCTTTGATGATGAAAATGCAGAGAGAATTTATTCTGAAAGCTTTGCGCTGGACGGTTTTGGTGCTGCCATAATGAACAGATTGCTCAAGGCAGCAGGACATCAGATAATTAAATTGTAATTTGTTTTGCAAAAACTAATGTTAAAGGAGACAATTAAAAATGATAGCAATCGGAAGTGATCACGGCGGATTTGACATGAAGGAAGTAATCAAGGCTCATCTTATCGAGAGAGGTTTTGAGGTTGAAGATATGGGTACATATGATAAGAGCAGCTGCGATTATCCTGTGTTCGGACGTAAGGTTGCAGAGGCTGTAGCATGCGGCAAGGCTGAGAAGGGTATTGTGGTATGCACTACCGGTATCGGTATCAGCATTACTGCCAACAAGGTTAAGGGTATCCGTTGCGCACTCTGCTCTGAACCACTTTCTGCCAAGATGACCAGACTTCATAATGATGCCAATGTTCTTGCAATCGGAGGAGCAATGGTTGGAGTAAATCTTGCTAATGAAATCGTTGACGTATTCCTTGATACAGAGTTTTCAGGAGAGGCACGTCACCAGAGAAGAATTGATCTTATTGAAGAATAAGCTTGTATTAGTATAAGGAAAAGGCAAATGGCTAAAAGAGAAGACTATATTAACTGGGATGAATATTTTATGGGCGTTGCTCAGTTGTCAGGACATCGTTCCAAGGATCCTAACACTCAGGTAGGATGCTGCATTGTCAGTGACAATAACAAGATTCTGTCGATGGGATATAATGGATTCCCAAGAGGATGCTCGGATGAGGATTTCCCTTGGGACAGAGAAGGCGAAGAACTTGACACCACAAAATATGCATATGTTACTCACGCTGAGCTCAATGCTATCCTCAACTACAGAGGTGGTTCACTTGAGGGCTCAAGCCTGTATGTTTCGCTTTTCCCTTGCAATGAATGTGCTAAGGCTATTATTCAGACCGGTATAAAGAGAGTCGTGTATGATAGCGATAAATATGAAGGAACGCCTTCGAGCCGCGCAGCACGCAGAATGTTTGACGCTGCCGGAATAGAGTATGTTCCTTACAGCAGAAGCGGACGTGAAATCAAGATCATGATTTAAGTTTCGGTATTGGTTGTTAAATGAAGAATTTTGTACGAAAGTATAGGAAGTTCATAGCTTTGCTGGGCGTGTTTGTATTGGTCGTATGCCTCTTTAAGTCTGATTTTTCTACTTATGCAAATCAGTCCACTCAGGACAAGATTGACGAGGCTGAAAAGGAAAAAGAGGACCTGGAAAACCAGCAGTCGGCAACAGAGGATGAACTTACCGGACTGAAGATAGAACGTGATTCACTTCAGGGACAATTGAATGAATTGAACTATGAACTGAACGATGTGAGTGCTAATCTCGAAGACTTGGAGGACAGGATATTACTCAAGTCCAAGGATATAGAAGATGCCGAGGCGGCGCTGGAAGAGGCTATAGCTGAGGAAGAATATCAGTATCAGTGTATGGTGATAAGACTTAAGGCAATGTATGAAAGATACGATGGCAGTTTCCTTAATGCTATTTTGAGTGCCGGAGGTCTTGAGGATATGCTCAATGCGGCAATCTATTATGAAGCAATCGCTTCATATGACAGAGATAAGCTTCAGGAGTTCAAGGATAACAGAGCACTTATAGCTGATGAAAAGCTCAGACTCGAGAACGAGTATGCTGAACTTGAACGTCTCCAGACTGAGGCTCAGGAAGAGCAGCAAAAGCTTAATGAACTTATTGCTCAGACTCAGAGTACAATCTCAGATTATCAGGGCGATATTGCAGATACGCAGGCTGAAATAGATGCTTACGAGGAAGCAATCAGACAGAAGGAAGCCGACCTGGAGTATCTGTATAAGGTTCTTGAGGAAGAGAAGAGATTATCTCAGCTCGCGGCAAATTCTACCTGGAGAGATATCAGTGAAGTGACCTTCACAGAGGATGACAGATATTTGCTGGCTAATCTGATCTATTGCGAGGCCGGTGGAGAGATTTACGAGGGACAGGTTGCGGTAGGCGCGGTAGTTATTAACCGTTTGCTCAGCAGCAGATATCCCGATACTTTGACAGGAGTAATATATCAGCCTTGGCAGTTTTCTCCTGTTGCAAGTGGAAGATATGCTCTTGCTCTTGCAGAAAACAAGGCAACGGCAAGCTGCTATAAGGCGGCGGATGAAGCTATGGGCGGTTACTCTAATGTAGGCAACTGCGTTTACTTCAGAACTCCGATTGAAGGCCTGGAAGGTATTTCGATCGGCGGTCATATTTTCTATTAAATTGGGACATAAAATAAAAGACATAAAATAAAAGACATGTTCTATATTGAACAATAAAAATGCTATGTGTGAATTAACGCACATAGCATTTTGTTATTTATCTTCTTCCAAAGCATTTATTTCATTCAGGGGCTACTATTTAGCTCGGAAGTTTTTGATTACAGTCCGAGGCCGTCGAGACAGGCCTGATATTTATCAAATTTGTCGCGGTCGATTATAGATAGCAGGCTGTAAAGCTGACGCAGGCAGGCACTCATTTGTGCATTCGTTATCAGTTCTCTGTCAAGTGCATCGGCAAGCTCGTCGAGATCCATTACTTTTACGCGACCGTCCGGATATATTACGACGTCGGCGAGTAAATCCGTAACGGTGAGAGCTGAACGGTCATCGCTAAAATCGTACTGAACAATATCGCAGTACCAGTAAAGCAGTGAGCCATCGGCACGATAGAATTTGCTGACTTTGATTCCGTCCTTAAGGAAATAGCAGGAAGTGCCATGATCGAAGTCGTGTTTGGGTCTTAAGGTCTTCCATTTTGTAATAATCTTATCATCGGTCTGCTCGATTATTTCATCATCTTTTAGTATGAAACATTCATTGGGAATTATTCTTTTTCTGTATAATTGCAACTCTGCCATAACGCCTCCGATAAACATTTTTACAATATTTTTATGCTGATATTATATCAGACAAAGAAGATAATGTGAAATGTAAAACTATGGACTTTTTGGTAATAATTGAGTATAATTTTACATGTATTATTTTAAACTTTGGGGTAATTTGTGCTTTTTTTCGGAAAACAGGCGAAATTGTGTACAAATCCTATCCCGTAAATATCTGTTTTTTCAGGTATGAGATGTGAGGATTGGTATGGCAAAGGACGATAAAAACAGCAACAACAATGTTCTTTCCCAGCTAAGTCTTATAACTCAGTTCAGTCTTTTTATGATAGTTCCGATAGCGGGACTGTCGGCGCTGGGATATTTCCTTGACAAGAAGTTCGGAACCGGATGGATTGTTATAGCGGGATTCTTTTTAGGCGCAGTTGTGGGAATCAACAGTATTTATCGATTTGCGATGAAGATGACAGCAAAAAAGAAGGACGAGAAAGAGCAGAATATTATCAACAGGCGCTCGGAGAACTTGGATGATACAGTTCCTAAAGACAAGAAATAGAACATTGCTTGAACTTTGGACCGGGATTATCGTCCTTGGAATTGTATGCGAGATAGTTGGAGCTGTGGTGATTGGCTTTTTTGTAGACGGAAGCCAGTTAAGATATGGGCTCAGCCTGTTGCTCGGCATAGCGTTGTCGCTGGTGTCGACTGTACATATGTATAAGACCCTTGATAAGGCTTTGGATTATGACGAGGGCACGGCAAAAAAGAAGATATATGCTTCTTATATGATGAGATACATTTTACTGGTATTTATTTTTGCCGCGATTTGTATAACAAATGTGCTTAATCCACTTGTGTGTTTCCTTGGGTATATGATGCTTAAGGTTGGTGCGTTGATTCAGCCATGGACACACAGAGTTTATAATAAGATTTTTCATGAGACCGATCCGATTCCGATGACGCAGGAAGAATATGATGCCATGCGTGAGGCGGAAGCTTCTAAGGCTGAAGAAAAATCCGAGGTTGCGGAAGATGCTGAGTCAGAAGAGTCTCATGATGAGAATACGAATCAATGACCGAGAGGTCTTTGGAATATATGAATTAATGTTCTACTATACTACAGGTAAGGAGGTGAAGCTATGAACTATGGAATAATGCTTGCCGATGCCAGTAAAATCGATTTCATGATCCACGGTATTTTCAAATACAATTTCTTCGGGCATGAAGTATGGATCACAACTACGCATGTATGTCTGCTGATTGTCATGCTGATACTGATTATATTTGCAGTGATAGTTAATCGGTGTCTTGCCAAAGCAAAGGAAGAGCCTGAGGGAGTTCAGAACGTTGCTGAGATGATAGTTGAGATGCTGGATGGAATGGTAGATAAATCCATGGGCAAAGCAGCACCGAAGTTCTACAACTACATCGGAACGATATTTATCTTCATACTTTTCAGCAATATATCGGGTCTGCTCGGACTCAGACCGCCGACAGCTGATTATGGTGTAACGCTTCCGTTGGGTATTCTGACCTTCATACTGATCCACTTCAATACTTGGGCCCACAATAAGCCTAAGGATATCTGGAAAGATAAGTGTTCACCGCTTCCGCCGTGGCTGCCTATATGGTTGCCTATCAACATCATCTCAGATGTGGCGGTTCCGATATCACTGAGTTTGCGTCTTTTCGCAAACGTTCTTTCGGGAACAGTTATGATGGCGCTTGTATACGGATTGCTCGGTTGGATTGCAACTGGATGGCCGGCAGCACTTCATGTATACTTCGATCTGTTTTCAGGTGCGATTCAGACATACGTATTCTGTATGCTGACTATGACATATGTTTCCAACGCACGCGGAGATGCATAAGATAAGCAAAATCCGAAGCGTGACTGCTTAAAAAGCAACAGCTCGTTTGATGCAGTGCAAATGGAAAATATGTAACAATTCAATATGGTAATTTGGCAGGCAGGTTATGCGTCGGTGAACCTGTGAATCTGCAAATAATAATAATTTATACGGCGCAGAAATGAGGAAACAATGGAATTTAATGACAATTTTATTTTAGGTTGTTCAGCAATCGGTGCAGGTCTGGCAGTTATCGCCGGTATCGGCCCCGGTGTAGGTCAGGGTATCGCAGCAGGACACGCTGCAGCAGCAGTTGGACGTAACCCCGGTGCAAAGGGTGATGTTACCTCTACCATGCTTCTTGGACAGGCAGTTGCCGAGACCACAGGTCTTTACGGTTTGCTTATCGCAATGCTCCTGCTCTTCGTTAAGCCTTTGCTCAATAAATAAGGCTGCGAGGTGCGGAATGATACCGCATTCGCCTATGTAACGAAGAAAGGAGGAAACGAATGATACTTTTAACAGAAGCTGGAGCAGAGATGACAAGAATGTTCAATCTTGATTTTCAGCTTGTAGCAGACTCTGTTTTGTCTATCATCGCAATCTTCGTTCTGTTTCTTG
>DCIR01000091.1:43009-43330 GCA_002317155.1 Lachnospiraceae bacterium UBA1721 | reverse complement strand
CATTAAACGATCTCTACGTCAACTCTTGTATTATCTCTGGTTGATGCAGCCTTGACAACAGTACGAATAGACTTTGCAATTCTACCCTGCTTGCCAATAACCTTACCCATATCAGAAGGTGCAACATGAAGCTCTACAACAATATTGCGTCCCTCTGTCTTTTCGGTAACCACAACCTCGTCCGGATTGTCTACAAGAGCCTTGGCAATTACTTCAACTAAATCCTTCATTTTCAAGTCTCCTTTGACAAATAACCAAACCTATAAAAGTTGCAAATTACTTCTGGATTCCTGCAACCTTGAAAAGCTTGGAAACAACCTC
>DCIR01000091.1:38485-42982 GCA_002317155.1 Lachnospiraceae bacterium UBA1721 | reverse complement strand
GTAGGCTGAGCTCCGTTTGCAAGCCACTTCTTAGCAGCTTCCTCATCGATATTGAAAGTAGAAGGATCGGTTCCGGGATTGTAGGTACCGATTTCGTCGATGCAACGTCCATCTCTGGGTGAACGAGAATCTGCAACGATAATCTTGTAGATAGGAGCCTTCTTCTGACCCATTCTTCTTAATCTGATCTTAACTGACATTTTGTTTTCCTCCATTTAGAAAAAATATAAATAATTAATATATAGAACAAAGCATCTCGAATTCGAAATACTCTAACTATCTGTGTAAGTCTAAAAGCCTTTAGAACGGGAAGCCGCCTCTACGACCGAAGCCCCCCAAGCCGCCAAACATTCCTCGTCCATGCTTATTGCCGGTCATCTGTTTCATCATTTTTTGGCTCTGTTCGAACTGTTTGATGAATCTGTTAACTTCTGCAATATCAAGTCCGCAGCCCTTGGCAATACGGAACTTTCTTCTGGGATTAAGGAGCTTAGGATTACGTCTTTCCTCTACTGTCATAGAAAGAACAATAGCTTCCATATGCTTAAGCTGCTTCTCATCAATCATTCCTTCGATATCTGAAGCCTTCATACCCATTCCGGGAAGCATTCCCATGATTCCGGCAAGTCCGCCCATCTTCTGCATCTGCTTCATGCTCTCGAGATAGTCCTCAAAATCGAACTGTCCCTTCTTCATGCGCTTAGCCATATCACGGCCCTTGTCTTCATCTATATCGATATTGGCCTGTGCCTTTTCAATAAGTGAAAGCACATCACCCATACCAAGTATACGGCTCGCCATTCTGTCAGGATGGAACTGCTCAAGATCCTCAAGCTTCTCACCCATTCCACAATAGAAAATAGGCTTACCTGTAACTGTCTTAATCGAAAGTGCTGCACCGCCTCTGGTATCACCGTCAAGCTTGGAAAGAATTACACCGTCTACTCCAACCTTATCGTCGAATTCCTTAGCAACATTTACAGCATCCTGACCTGTCATTGCATCGACAACGAGAATTGTCTGATGAACATCAACCGTTGCCTTAATCTCCTGAAGCTCAGCCATCATGTTCTCATCAACATGAAGACGTCCGGCAGTATCAAGGATCACAACATTATGACCATTCTTCTGAGCATATTCCAATGCTTCCTTCGCAATCTGCGGAGGCTTCACATCAGAGCCGAGCGAGAAGAAATCAACCTCTACCAGTCCGGCATTAATTCTCAACTGCTCAATAGCCGCAGGTCTGTATATATCGCAGGCAACAAGAAGGCTCTTCTTACCCTTGTTCTTAAAGCGCTTAGCCATCTTCGCGGTTGCGGTTGTTTTACCGGCACCCTGAAGACCTGCCATCATGATAACGGTAATAGCCTTACCGGGCTGGAACTGAACCTCAGAGGTTTCGCTACCCATCATCTCAACAAGCTCATCATTAACAAGCTTGATAACTGTCTGTGCAGGATTGAGTCCATTAAGGACATCAGATCCGATAGCCTTCTCCTCTACAGACTTGGTAAACTGCTTAACAACCTTGAAGTTAACATCGGCTTCAAGCAAAGCCATTTTAACTTCCTTAAGCGCTACCTTAACGTCCTCTTCGGTAAGTCTTCCTTTACCACGAAGCTTCTTAAATGCATTTTGTAATTTATCTGTAAGACTCTCGAATGCCAAGGTCTATAACTCCTCTAATATAGCCTCTGAAAGGCTTTTGATGTTTGAAAGCCTTAAGCTCTCATCCATATCAGCGTGTTTCTCCAAATCAGTCAATTCTTTAATTGATGATATTGTAGTCTTTATATTGGTGAACTTCTCGACAAGGTGAAGCTTATTCTCATAATCCATAAGAATCTTATCACATCTCTTAACAAGATCGTGAACACCCTGTCTGGTTATTCCCTGTTCCTCCGCCACCTCAGCAAGTGACATATCATCAAAGACAAATCCTTCGTATACCGTTCTTTGATGTTCTGTCAGCAGCTCACCATAAAAATCATATAATAAAGATTTTTCAAGTAATTTATCCATCTTAGTGACCTGCCTGCAAAATGGCATAATAAGACAAAAAATAACGCACCTGTACTAAAATAATACAAATGCGTTATAGTGTCAAGTATTTTTTCTTTACACTTATCTTTTTTCTGCAACATAAGAAATATATATATAATCTTCCATTGTATCAACATCGAACAACTCATCTGATGACTCGGTCTGAACCATGTGAAGCACATCCAAATGAGCTTTTACAACAACATTTCCGCCCTTACCCTGCGGCAAGTTCATCAATTCCGGAAAATACTCTTCCGAAAACAAAATCGGCGCCCCGGGTACATCTCCGTATGCGGTTCTTACAATACCGTGTTCATTATTAAATACTGTAAGCATGGTCTTAATGGTTCTCGAGCTTAAAAGCGGCTGATCCGCCATACAAAACATACAGCCGGCAATACCTTCAGGCATGGCACTTAATCCAAGTCTTACCGTGTCATTCCTTCCGGGATATTCGTGATACAGAACCGGTACCTGCATATCTTCGCACAGATTAACTACATCTTTACTTCTGGTAACAACAATCCTGTATTCAAACACCCCTTCGGTGGAATCCAATATCCACTTAATCATCGGTTTTCCGCCGAGATTTTTAATAAGCTTGTTTTCTCCGAATCTTTTGCTCAATCCGGATGCCATGATAACACAACCTACTTTTTTATTTAAAATATTCATCGTACAACCTGCCGTTTTCACGATAACACGCTTCTCTGTATGCTTCGTAGCGTTCAAGCCATGCCTTGCCCTCATCGGTAAGCTTACTTCCACCACCCGACTTTCCTCCCACCACTCTTACGGTGAGCTTAAACCCAAGCGCTTTCTCAGCATTATTAATAAGCTTTAATGCCTTAGTATAAGCCATCCCCATACTCTGTGCGGCGGCATTAAGCGAACCCGTAGCCTCTATCGCATGAAGAAGTCTGCATGGTCCTTCACCAAAAAACTTCTCATCATTATCATCTAAAAAAATAATTCGTGTTATCGCTCTCATAGCATTAAGTTTCCCTGATCATAACAAGGCTTTTTCTACCTTTGGAATCATACACCTCTTTGAGACTTACCGCTCCGAAAATCCCGCTTAATTTATCCTCAACGGAATGTATATCTTCTTTATTAGGCTCAGCCACTGCTTCAATATTACCATTATTAATCAATAATAATTTATCGCAATAATTTAGTGCAAGCGATATATCGTGTAAAGTCACAAGGGCAGACTTTTTTTGCTCGGTAAGCAATTCTTTAAGATAATCCAAAATCCTGTATCTTACCGAAAAATCCAAGGCACTCTCAGGCTCATCCATAAGAAACAGTTTGCAATCCGATACAATTGCTCTGGCCAGAACACATAGCTGTTTTTGTCCTTCACTGAGTGACAAAAAATTCCTGTCTTCAAAACCCGACAGACCAACCTGCGTCAATACCTCCAAAGCCTTTTTACGCATCTTCTTATTTGGATTCTCTAAAAATCCAAGATACGGATTGTATCCCATCAAAACGACATCCAGTACAGATATATCTATATTAATGCCACTCTTTTGAGGTATGTAGCTACATACAAATGCGACTTCCTTTGCAGATGCTTTTTCTATTGTGACACCACCAATTACACAGCTTCCTGCATGAGGCAAATTATTACATACAGACTTAAGAAGTGTTGTTTTACCGCAACCGTTCGAACCGATAATTCCTACCAGTTCACCTTCACCTATTTCAAAACTGACACCGTCAATAACCGTTCTGTTACCGTATCCGGCTTTAATATCTTTAGCAGACAATATACTCATAATCTATCCCTCCCTCTTATAAGTAACATAACAAGGAAAGGTGCTCCGATAAGACTGGTAAAAATACTTACAGGAAGTTCAGTCGACGCAACACTTCTGGCCAAAATATCCGCGCCACACAGCAGGCAGCCTCCGATTATTCCACCCAGAACCATCGTTTTTACATTATTATTTCCGGTGAGCTTACGGGCACAGTGCGGTGCCAGCAAACCAACAAAGCTTATCAAACCTGTCATACTCACAATACAGGCTACAGTAACGGTCGATATCAGTAACAATATCAGTCGCCATACTGATACATTGACTCCAAGCATTCTTGCTTCACCTTCATCTGCAGACAATAGAATAGTCTGACGATGTAACAAAATCAGCGCAATAAGACAAACAATGCAGATTACTGAGTTTGGTCCGATAATATGTGAATTTATTCCATTCAGGCTGCCCATTATCCAGTATTCAATAGACGCAAGCTGTCTTTCCGGGTCTGCGGATAGTTTTAAGAACATTAATACTGTCTGCATCAGTGAATGAACAGCTATACCTGCCAGCACTACAGTACTCTTTTTACCGGTTCTGTCTATTGATGCCAATGCAAGCGCCAATAAAACCGCCACAACAGCTCCACCAAATGAACACGCCGTCACGACAAATGTACCTGACAAAAGTA
>DCIR01000091.1:37301-38423 GCA_002317155.1 Lachnospiraceae bacterium UBA1721 | reverse complement strand
GAAGCCAGCGGATTTCTAAAGACCGTCTGATATACAAATCCTGCCAATCCAAGTGCAAATCCGCCCAGTATTCCGACGAATGCTCTGCTCAATCTAAGCGTCAAAAAAACTTTGATGTGCAACTGATTACCTGCAAGCATTTCGCTTATCGACAAAGGAAATTTGCCAACATATAAGCTCACAAAAAACAGGGCGACCATAATCGTCGCCCCGCCTATAATAAACAGATTAGTTTTCGCTGTATTTGAAATCGTAGAAGGTTTCATAGAATTCCTCAATAATAGAGTCACACTGTTCTGCACTGATTAACTCAGGATGAATAATGCTTCCAAGCCATACTGATCCAAGAATTCCTCCGGGTACAGGGCTATCCCATGCCTCAGCCTTAGAAGGAATCTTATATACATTACCGTTAACTACTGCATCACACATTGCAAGATTCTCATCACTAAGAACATCCTCAACAGTATATTCTGCCTCTGCAGCAATAATGATATACTCAGGATTCCATGCAAGTACCTGCTCGTAATCGGTCTCTACCCAATATGTATCATCGATTTCTCCGGCAACATTAATTCCACCTGCATTAGCAATCATATCAGACTGATACATACCATTGCAAGCTGTTGACAGGAAATCAGAGTTACCTGCAAGGTATACCTTTACTGCTTCTGCATTTGACATTGCTTCATCAAGCATAGCATCCTGTGCATTTATAAAATCTACAAGACTGTTCTTTCTTTCTACTGTATTGGTAGCAGTAGCAATAATGTCTGCCATCTCAAGGAAAAGTTCCTGATTCTCGGGATTAACCAAGATAACATTAATTCCAAGCTCTTCAAGCGAAGCAGCACTCTCCTTAAGCTTAAGAGGTAAAATTACAAGATCGGGCTCAAGAGCGATGCATCCCTCAAGATCAAAATTCTTAGCAGATCCTACATTGGGAAGCTCAATAAGTTCAGGTGCGCTCAGGCTGTAAATAGGACGCTTATCAGCCTTTGCCTCAATACCTACCATTTTTGAATCAAGTTCAAGAGCAATAAGAAGGCTTGAAGAAATATAATATCCGCTTACAAGCTTTGTAGGCTCTTCTGCTATGGTAATCTCTCTTCCTGCCTGATC
>DCIR01000091.1:35817-37110 GCA_002317155.1 Lachnospiraceae bacterium UBA1721 | reverse complement strand
CAGTATCATCACTGCTGGTACAAGCTGTTGTAACAAGCATCAATGATGCTAACATTACACCTAAAATCTTCTTTTTCATAATATCCTCCAAATGTTCGTTATATTTCCGAAACAACAACGCATTATATCAAATTCGATTTTCAAAATCAACCATAATTGGTAGAATAAAACTGTATGTTTCTTTAATTAATATGTTATTTAAGGAGATTTTAATGGTTACTATTCAAAAATACGTAAGGGCCCAGAGTCTCGAGGAAGCTTACCAGTTAAATCAGGTCAAAACCAACAGAATAATCGGCGGTATGCTTTGGCTTAAAATGGGAAGCGGCAATATCAACACTGCTATCGATCTTTGCGATCTTGGCCTTAACAAAATAGAGGAAAACGACGAACAGTTTTCAATCGGTGCAAGCGTAACATTAAGACAGCTTGAATTACACCCCGGTCTCAATACTTATTCTAACAATGCCGTCAGCAATGCTGTAAAAGATATAGTCGGTGTCCAATTCAGAAACCTCGCCACTATCGGTGGCAGCATCTGGGGACGCTTCGGTTTTTCCGATGTACTCACCTGCTTTATGGCTATGGACTGCTATGTTGAGCTATTTAATGCAGGTATTATTCCTATTTCAGAGTTTGCATATATGAAATATGACAAAGATCTCCTGGTAAGAATAATCGTAAAGAAAACTCCCGGCACTTTCCATTACAGTTCAATGCGTGCACAGCGAACCGATTTTCCTATAATTGCATGTGCTCTTTCTTGCATTAACGGAAAATATAAGGCTGTCATCGGCTCACGTCCTCATCGTGCAATGTTTGTAACAGATGAAGAAAACATATTAAAGGACGGTATCACCGAAGAAACAGCTGAAAGCTTTGCAAAATATGTTGCCAAAAACATAAGAACAGGAAGCAACTCTCGCGGTAGTTCCTCATACAGAAAACAATTAATCGAGGTGCTTACGAAAAGAGGAATTCTCTCAATGAAGGAGGGTGACGAAAAGTAATGGATATCCAGATCACACTCAACGGTAAAAAAATAACTGACAATGTAGATGCAGATATGCTTCTTATTGATTTTGTGCGTAAGCATGGCTGCCTTAGTGTTAAGCGAGGCTGTGAAACCGCTAACTGCGGACTGTGCACGGTTCTCATGGACAATACCCCTGTCCTCTCATGTTCTATGCTTGTTGCAAGAGCCGCAGGCCACAATATTAAAACTCTCGAGGGACTTCAGGAAGAGGCAGCTGAATTTGTCGGATTTATAGCTGATCAGGGAGCTGACCAGTG
>DCIR01000091.1:24779-35740 GCA_002317155.1 Lachnospiraceae bacterium UBA1721 | reverse complement strand
GATCCTACCGATGATGAAATCAAAGCATATCTTGCCGGCAACCTTTGCCGCTGCAGTGGCTATGAAGGTCAGCTTCGCGGAATAAGAGCTTTCCTCGACAGTAAAAAAGAAAAGATTTGAGGAGGAATGTATGGAACACAAGGAATATAAATCAATCAATAAATCCGTTCGCAAAAAGGACGCCATGCAGCTTCTTCTCGGCAAACCTGTCTATACAGAAGATATCGTTCCCGATAATGCTCTTGTAGTAAAGCTTCTGCGCAGTCCTCATGCCAATGCAATTGTTACTTCTATCGACACCAAGACTGCAAAACTAGTTCCCGGTGTTGTGGATGTCTATACCTGGGAAGATGTACCTACAGAGCGTTTTACCAATGCAGGACAGACCTTTCCGGAGCCTTCTCCCTACGATCGTCTGATAATCGACAGGCATGTTCGTTTTGTTGGTGATGTTGTTGCCATCATTGCCGCTGAAAATGAAAAGGCTGCACTTAAGGCAATGAAACTTATTAAAGTAGAATACGAGAAGCTCACTCCCGTTCTTGATTTTAGAACAGCTAAGGACAATCCTATTCTGGTTCATCCCGAAGATAACTGGGTTCCTACCGTAGACGTTGGCGGAAGTAACAAACGCAATCTTGTTGCCAGCGATTCGAACTCATACGGAGATGTCGAAGGAATAATGGCCGACTGTGATATCGTTCTCGATCGCACTTATCATACCAAAGCTTACAATCAGGCAATGATGGAAACCTTCAGAACATATACATCACTGGACAGATACGGCAGACTGCATGTTATATCTTCTACCCAGATTGTTTTCCACGTAAGAAGAATACTCTCACATGCACTCGGCATTCCCAAGAATAGAATACGTGTGGAAAAGCCCCGTATCGGAGGCGGTTTCGGTGCCAAGCAGAGTTCTGTAAGTGAAGTATATCCCGCATTTGTCACCATGAAAACCGGACGCCCGGCTATGATTATTTTCACACGTGAAGAATCTCAGATTGCAGGTTCACCCCGCCATGAAATGCAGGTACGTGTACGTCTCGGTGCCAATAAGGATGGTAAGATTCGTGTACTTGATCTATATACTCTTTCAAACAGCGGAGCATACGGTGAACACGGTCCCACAACAGTAGGTCTGTCAGGTCACAAATCAATACCTATGTACACAGGAAGTCTCGAGGCATACAGATTCGACTATGACGTTGTATATACCAACACAATGGCAGCAGGTGCATATCGCGGCTATGGTGCAACACAGGGTATATATGCCCTTGAAACCACAGTTAATGAACTCGCCGAAAAACTCAACATGGATCCTACCGTGTTAAGAGATAAAAACATGCTAAAGGAAGGCATGCTGATGCCTGCATACTACAACGAAATCGCAAGTGCATGCGCATTGGATCGTTGTCTTGAGCACTGCAAGACAATGTTTAACTGGGATGAAAAATACCCTGTCAGAGACATGGGTAACGGAAAGGTACGTGCAGCCGGTGTTGCCATGGCAATGCAGGGCTCAGGTATCTCAAATGTCGATGTCGGTTCAGCGACCGTTAAACTAAATGAAGACGGTGAGTACACCCTGATAATCGGTGCCGCAGATATGGGTACCGGTTGCGACACAATTCTTGCGCAGATGGTCGCCGAGTGTATGGACTGCTCAGTTGATAAGGTATCCGTTTTCGGAGCCGATACAGACGCTTCTCCGTACGATTCAGGCTCATATGCATCTTCTACTACTTACATCACAGGTAAGGCTGTAGAAAAGGCTTGTACGGACCTTAAAAAGACTATGTGCTCAATTGCTTCCGACATTCTCGAATGTTCAGAAGAAGAAATTGTTTTTGAAAATGGATTACTGCGACAGATAGATACAGACAAAACTGTAACAACAAAAGAAATAGGCTGCAAAGCACAGGTCAACAACACCAAAGTGGCTGAAGCTTCAGCTTCACACTCCTCTGCAGTTTCGCCTCCGCCCTTTATGGTAGGAATGGTAGAAATCGAACTGGACAAGCTTACCGGCGAAGTTACCATATTGGATTATATGTCTGTCGTAGACTGTGGTATTCCTATCAATCCCGCACTGGCTCGTATCCAGGCCGAAGGCGGTATAGTTCAGGGCATTGGGCATACTCTTTATGAAAACATTCAATATGACAAGAAGGGACGCCCCATCGAGAATTCATTTATGCAGTACAAATTACCCACAAGACTTGATATGGGTAAGCTTAAAGTAGAATTTGAAAACAGCTATGAGCCCACAGGCCCCTTCGGTGCAAAATCAATCGGTGAGATCGTAATAAACACTCCTGCACCTGCTATAACTCATGCAATTTATCGTGCAACAGGAGTATGGCATAGAGAGATACCTATCACACCCGAACAAATAGCAATGTCTAAGCCCGAATAAATCATTTTAAGACCGATAATTAAAGTATCGAAGCATAAAAATTTAAGGTATCAAAACATTAAAGCAACTGCTCTTCAAAATACATATAAGGACAAACTAAACCAATGAAAAAATTATTTTCAATTTCAAAAGAAGCATTTAAGTTCGATGCAAAAATGCCTCTCCACCAGGCAATTCCTCTTGGCTTACAGCATGTACTGGCAATGTTTGTAGGAAACCTTACTCCACTGTTAATCATTACAAGCACCTGCGGCCTTAATGTCGACGAATTTGCCGGCTTACGTCTTAGCTTATTGCAAAATGCCATGCTGATCGCCGGTATCGTAACATTGATTCAGTTATTCTCTATCGGTCCTATCGGAGGAAAAGTGCCTATTATAATGGGTACCTCATCCGGTTTCATCGGTGTATTCAAAAGCGTAGCCGCAACAATGGGTGGCGGTGTGATTGCATACGCTGCCATAATGGGTGCTTCACTGATTGGTGGTGTGTTTGAAGGTATCTTGGGATTTTTCCTCAAGCCTCTCAGACGCTTCTTCCCTTCCGTTGTTACCGGAACCGTCGTACTGTCAATCGGACTAAGTCTTATATCAGTCGGTATAAGTTCCTTCGGTGGCGGACAGGACGCTCATGATTTCGGTTCGATAGAAAACCTTTTGTTAGCGTTCTTTGTTTTACTGGTTATTTTAGGTTTCAAGCATTTCGGAAAAGGCTTTTTAAGTTCATCTTCCATACTTATAGGTATCGTTTGCGGATATATCGCAGCTATCATAATGGCTCAGGTACTTCCTACAACCGCTTTCTATTTCGATTCCGAGAAACAGCTTTATTTTGAATATACAAAGGGATGGGTACTTGACTGGCAAAAGGTTCTTGACGCTCCCTGGTTCGCTATTCCCAAGGTAATGCCTGTAAAACCTGTTTTTGATCTAAGAGCCATAATTCCTGTATTAATAATGTTTATCGTTACTGCTGTAGAAACCGTCGGTGATATTTCCGGTGTTACCGAAGGTGGATTTGGCCGTGAGGCAACTGATAAAGAGCTTTCAGGCGGTGTGATTTGTGATGGTATCGGTTCAACACTTGCAGCTGCATTTGGCGTTCTTCCCAATACCTCATTTAGCCAGAACGTAGGACTTGTAGCTATGACCAAGGTAGTCAATCGTATTGCATTATCAACAGGTGCTATCTTCCTTGTTCTTTGCGGCCTTTGCCCTAAGCTTGGAGCTCTTGTTTCAATCATGCCTCAGTCAGTACTTGGCGGCGCTGCAGTTATGATGTTCTCATCTATCATAGTGAGTGGTATACAGCTTATCACCAAGACCCCTCTCACCCCCAGAAATCTTTCTATCGTATCAGTTTCTCTCGGTGTAGGTTACGGAATGGGTGCAAACTTAAATATCCTTTCTAAAACCCCCGCAATTGTACAGCTTATTTTCGGTGGTTCAGGAATCGTACCCGCAGCCCTAGTAGCTATCCTCCTAAATATCATCCTTCCTAAGGATAAGCCCGTTAAGGAGAATAATCCTATTAATGCGAACAATTCCGCTACTGAGAACATTACAGTTAATGAAAACAATACGGTTAATTAGTGTATTGAATCATAATTAGCACTTAAATACATTAATCTGTATATACAAAAAACTCTGCATTATGATATGTACCCGAATCACGGACACATATCATAATGCAGAGTTTTTTAATTAATCTATATATTTATCTATTATATTTCGGTCTTCCACCGATTCCGGGTCTTAGCCAATCACTTCCCCAGTCTGAACCACCTGAATCCCAGCTGTCACTTCCCGAATCCCAATCATAACTCGAATCACTGTCACTGCTTGACGAAAAGTTCTCTTCATAATAATTCGACGAAGTAAAATCGTAATTATCATCCCATTCGGAATCTGTCCATGTATATTCATAATCGGCTTTATTGTCTGTGAACGAAGCCGGAAGAGACGAATATTCTATCGGATAGTAATCATATGAATCATAATAGTAATAGTCACCATGATAGCTACAGTAAACTGTGTCATCATACATATAATAATGAGGAGTACTGTATCTTCTGAGAGGAATAAATGCTATTACAGTCACTACCAGGAACGCACCCAGAAAAACCGGCCATTTCACTTTCATTTTATTAAGCAATTCGCCCTTTTTTACCAGCGACAACACAATAAACAGAGCAAATGTAACACCGGCGCCTATTATCAAAGCGGGTAAAAGACCATCAACCACCACACCTATGATAAACCCAAAGACAATTCCAAAAGGAGCAAAAATTGAAACTAGCTTTTCCTTTATCGATAACTTACGTCTTGATGTTCCGGCTGAACCGTTACGCGCCTTTTGATTAAGGATTTCAGACTTGAGTTTGAGATACAGTTCATTAACTGCATAAGCTTCATCTTTTCCCTCATATCTGATAGCACGCTGACCGTTATCCTTATTTTTATATACAATAAACTTACCATTCTCTTCATATATACCGAATGCCCTCGGTTTATCGTAATTAATTCCAATAAAGAATCTGGTAACTTCATAAGGCGGAAGCTTTCTGTCTATATACCACTGTTTTAATTCTTCAATAGTCTTCGGAGTTGTATCCGTTACTCTTCTTATGTAATTGTTCTGTGCACCGCAGTGAGGACAATTTTCCAATGTGTCATCAAAATTGCCATTACAATAATCGCATTTTACTTCCATACCATACCTCTTATGGGCATTACTTCAAAACCCTACCTCTTAAGAATATAAGATCATTATGACTAAATATTTGTATGAACCAGCTTAGGCTTATAGCCTTCCTTTTCAAGCGCATTCATAATATCGTTCTTATGAGCAGTACCAAATGCCTCAAGGGTAATTCTAAGCTCTACAGCTGCATTTCTGTTAATAGATACAAACTGATTGTGCTCGAGCTTAATAACATTACCACTTACACTTGCTATAAGACCAGATACCTTATGAAGCTCACCCGGCTTATCAGGAAGCAAAACAGAAACAGTAAATATTCTGTCTCTGAGAATCAATCCCTGCTGTACTACAGATGACATTGTAATAACATCCATATTACCGCCACTGAGTATAGAGACAATTCTCTTATCCTTTACATCAAGCTGCTTAAGAGCTGCAACTGTAAGCAAGCCTGAATTTTCTACTATCATCTTATGATTCTCTACCATATCAAGGAAAGCAACTACCAGGTCCTGATCCTCAACAGTAATAATATCATCAATATTTTCTTTGATATAAGGGAACAGTTTTGATCCGGGAGTCTTAACTGCGGTACCATCAGCGATTGTACTAACGGTAGGAAGCGTAACAACTTTTCCCTCTTTAAGTGAAGCCTTCATGCAGGCAGCTCCGGCAGGTTCTACACCGATAACCTTAATCTTGGGATTTAAGAGCTTGGCAAGTGTAGATACACCTGTAGCAAGTCCGCCACCACCAATCGGCACCAGAATATAATCAACCAAAGGAAGCTCTTTTACAATCTCCATTGCAATAGTACCCTGGCCTGTTGCAACAGTCAGATCATCAAAGGGATGTACGAATGTATATCCGTGCTCATCAGCAAGCTCATATGCCTTAGCACACGCATCATCATATACATCACCAAACAATACTACCTCTGCCCCGTAGCTCTTAGTACGATTTACCTTTATAAGAGGGGTTGTAGTAGGCATAACGATAGTAGCCTTTACGCCAAATGCCTTAGCTGCATAAGCTACACCCTGGGCATGATTACCTGCAGAGGCTGTAATAAGGCCCTTAGACCTTTCTTCCTCCGACAGAGTACTTATCTTATAATATGCGCCGCGAAGCTTATATGCGCCTGTATGCTGCATATTTTCAGGCTTCAAATAAACCTTATTTCCGGTCTGCGCACTAAAATACTCGGAAAAAACAAGCTTTGTTTCAGAAGTAACCTTAGTTACTGTCTCTGAAGCTTCTTCGAATTTATCCAAAGTAAGCATCTGCTCATCCATTTTTATATCTCCTAATAACTAAAAACACAAAATTTTTACCACTATTGCATAGCAAAACCGGTTTACATAACTTTTTATGCTAAGTGGTATTACTATTTAACATCAAACAACGCATCCACAAATGCCTGAGAATCAAATTTCTGTAAATCTTCCAGAGATTCTCCTACACCAATATACTTTACAGGAATATTAAGTTCCTTCTGAATAGCTACAGCGATTCCACCCTTTGCAGTTCCATCCATCTTGGTAAGAACAATACCGGTAAGAGGTGCAACCTCTGAAAATTCCTTAGCCTGTACAAGTGCATTCTGTCCTGTTGTACCATCGAGTACAATAAGATTTTCTCTATGAGCATTGGGATACTCACGATTAATAATTTTATCCATCTTACGAAGCTCTTCCATAAGATTTTTCTTATTATGAAGTCTTCCGGCGGTATCAATCAAAAGAACATCTACATTTCGCGCCTTAGCCGCTGCTACAGCATCAAATACAACGCTAGCCGGATCTGCACCGTTTACTGAGCCTACAATCGGAACATCCGCACGCTGTGCCCATACCTCAAGCTGGTCTGCAGCGGCAGCTCTGAAGGTATCTGCAGCGGCAATAAGAACCTTGCGACCACTCTTTTTTAACTTAGCGGCAAGCTTACCTACAGTAGTAGTCTTACCTACACCGTTAACACCGATAACCATAACTATCGAGGTCTCATGCTCAAATGCATATTCAGTCTCGCCAACCTGCATCTGCTCTCTGATACTGTCAATAAGTATCTGTCTGCATTCCTCAGCCTTCTTTATGTGATTTTCCTTAACCTTAGCCTTTAAGTTAGTGATGATAGCTTCGGTAGCCGTAACGCCTATATCTCCCATGATAAGAATCTCTTCGATCTCCTCATAGAAGTCATCGTCAATCTCACTGGCAGAAAAAATAGCATTAAGATTACCTACGATATTATCACGGGTCTTTGTCAGTCCCTGCTTAAGTCTTGCAAAAAATCCAAGTTTCTCTTCCGTCTGCTCAGGCTCTTGCTCTTTTACTTCTTCTGTAGATACGGTCAGCTCATCAGCATTCACGGGAGACTCTGAAATATCTGAACAAACTGAAGCCTCTGCAACTACAGCTTCAATATCCTCCGCAATATCTTCTACAGCCGTAGCTTGAATGTCATTTGCGATGTCTTCTGCATCTGCATCCTTAATATCTTTTGCAACTTCAGCTTCTGCAACATCAACAACCTCAGCTACATCTTTATTATTCTTCTTAAAAAACCACATAAAATCTCCTTAATCAGACTATGCGTCCAATTCCTTTTCAATAAGGTTTACGCTTACAAGAGTAGATACACCCTTCTCCTGCATGGTAATACCGTATAGTCTGTCTACACGCTCCATTGTTCCACGTCTGTGTGTGATAACAATGAACTGAGTATTCTTTGTCAGCTTATGAAGATAGCTTGCAAATCTACCTACATTCGAATCATCAAGTGCCGCCTCAATCTCGTCAAGCAGACAGAACGGTGAAGGCTTAAGATTCTGTATAGCAAACATAAGAGCAATTGCAGACAATGCTTTCTCACCACCTGAAAGCTGCATCATATTCTGAAGCTTCTTTCCCGGAGGCTGAGCAATAATCTTAATGCCTGCCTCAAGAATATCCTCATCTTCCATGAGTTCAAGAGTACCCTTACCACCTCCAAAGAGTTCCTTGAATACTCTGTCGTACTCACTACTGATTTCAGAGAACTTCTCTGTAAACTGCTTACGCATTGCCTCATCAAGTTCATCGATAATCTTCTGAAGTGTAGCTGCAGCCTCGACAAGATCATTCTGCTGAGTCTTCATAGTATAATAACGCTCAGAAATTTCTTTATATTCCTCAATAGCGTTAACATTGACATCGCCAAGCTTTTTAATCTTATCTTTGATTTCTGCGATATCACGCTTCATCACAGTAAGATCAGTCATTGATTCATCTCTGATTAATGCAGCATCCGAAAGTGTAATCTCGTATTCATTCCACATATAATTAATATGTGACTCGATTGATTCCTCACTTCTTTCCTTCTGTGAAGTAAGTCTGAATACTTCCTTATCCAAAGCATTGATCTTGTTGCTAAGTGCTTCGGTATCTTCAAAGAATGACTTCTGCTTCTTAGAAAGCTCTTCCTTCTTAAGAAGGTCATCCATAAGACTCTGCTTCTTATTATCAGCATCTGAATAAGATGCTTCGATAGTCGCATTAATCTCGCTTATATTATGCTTCTTTTCCTCTACAGCCTTGGCATTAGCCTCCAATGCACTGTTAACTGCTTCAAGCTCTTCATTCGATCTGGCAAGCTCTCCGTCGATTCTATCAAGATTAGCCTGCTTGAATGACTTAGCCTGGCGCATCTTTTGAACCTCAATCTCCCAAGCTGAAGCCTTAGAAGAAGCCTCTGACTCTTCGCGATGCTTTTCGTCCAATTCCTTTGAAAGTGCAGCAATCTCCTCCTGCATTTTTGCTTCGAGATCTTCACTGTTCTTAAGCTCATCAGCTGCAGACTCTTTGCCCTCTTTTATCTCAAGAAGCTGAGTCTCTATATCCTTCTGCTCCTGCTGTATAGAAAGAGCATTCTCTGTCTCTTCCTCCATTCTTTCACGAACGGCCGCAAGATTGATTCTGGCAGTATTTTGCTTAATTGTGGTATCCTGGATGCTTAACTTAAGATTCTCAAGTTCTCTGCGCTTCTCTGTACGAAGATCACGCATATCATTAAGCTCTTTATCTTCCTTTGCAATAAGCTCGGATAAAGTCTCTACCTTCTTTTCAAGGTCTGCAATCTCACGTCTCTTTCCAAGGAAATTGGTATTATTCTTAAATGCACCACCACTGATAGCTCCTCCGGGAACAAGCAATTCTCCCTCAAGAGTAACCATTCTGATAGTATAGTGATACTTTCTTGCAATTGTGGTTGCATGGTCGACAGTATCAACCACAACAAATCTGCCAAGAAGGCTCTCAGCTATATCACTGTATTCAGGTGCAGTCTCAACCAATGTATGTGCAAGACCAAGCACTCCCTTTTCGTCAAGGACCTCAATAGCCTTAATCTTCTGAGGATTAGCCACTGCATCCATCGGAAGGAAAGTCGCTCTACCAAGCTTACCCTCTTTTAAGAATCTGATAAGCTTCTTAGCAGTCTCTTCGTCCTTGGTAACGATATTCTGAATATTACCACCGAGAGCAGTCTCAATAGCAGTCTCGTAGCGCTTATCAACCTTAATAATATCCGCTACTACACCCACAATACCTTTATAGGTATCCTTCTGCTCCATTACCTTTTTAACACTGCCGCCATAGCCCTCATAACGCTCAGCAATGTCTAGCAATGCCTGCAGACGAGATTTCTCCTGATGATAAAGATTCTGATTCTCTCTGAGTGCAGAATCCTTTTTATTAATCTCTTCCCTCATACCGCTTATCTCGGTATCAAGAGAACGTTCCTTCTCGTTCAGTTCCTTTATTTCTTTACTGATAGCCTCGAACTCAGCTTCCATCGTGCGAATAGAATCTTCACGGGCAGCCTCATCCGACTTAGCTCTCAAAAGCTTTGAATTAAGCTCAGCTTTTCTTACAACAATAGACTCATTCATAGAGTCAAAACGGCTCATTTTAGCCTTAATTGTAGCTCTGGAATTAAGTTCATTGATAATTACATTCTTATCGGACTCAACCTTCTTATTGAGTTCCTCAATACTTTTCTGTATAGAAGCCAGATTCTCAGACAACTCCGCAGCAACCTTTTCTATCTCTGCCGCCTGCTCATCAGCTTCCTTATTGTCAGCAAGAATCTTCTCACGTTCTTCCTGCTTTTTATTAATCTCTCCTGTAATAGTTTCTTTTCTTTCGAGATAATATGAATCGCTCTCACCGGCCGAACGAATCTGCTCGTTTAAAAGGTTAATCTGACCTTCCAAACGGCTCCTGTTAAGGTCTGTATCAGAGAGCGCCTTACGGAAATCATCAATTTCCTTTTCAAGCGCACTAATAGCCTCCTGTACACGGTCATACTCCTCACGTACACCATTATACTGGCCCTTAACATCCTCAAGCTCTCCATTGGTAATTCCCAGCTTTTCATTGAGTTCCTCAAGCTGCTTTTGAAGTCTCTGATTTTCAAGCAGGAATGCATTTACGTCAAGAGTCTTTAACTCTTCCTTGTACTTAAGGAAAATCTTAGCCTTTTCGGACTGTCTCTCAAGAGGGCCTACCTGTCTCTCAAGCTCTGAAAGAATATCATTGACTCTTACAAGGTTATTCTGCTCATTCTCAAGTTTTTTGAGTGCTGTTACCTTACGTCTCTTAAACTTAACGATACCTGCAGCCTCATCAAACAGCTCACGACGCTCCTCAGGCTTACCGCTAAGGATTTTATCAATCTGACCCTGTCCGATGATTGAATAGCCTTCCTTACCTACACCGGTATCATAAAAGAGCTCATTTACGTCCTTAAGACGACAAATTGTGCCATTAAGCAGATATTCACTCTCACCTGATCT
>DCIR01000091.1:0-24593 GCA_002317155.1 Lachnospiraceae bacterium UBA1721 | reverse complement strand
GCAACATTACTCTTACCCGAGCCGTTAGGTCCTACAATACCGGTAATTCCATTATGAAATTGAAATAATATTTTATTTGCAAAGGACTTAAAGCCCTGCACCTCAATACTTTTTAGAAACATAGATTCCCTTTTCCTTTAATTTAAGCAAAGCCTGATATGCCGCCTGCTGTTCTGCAGCCTTCTTGGTTCTTCCCTTACCTACACCAAGAGCCTCGCCTTCAACATTAACCTCAACAACAAACTCCTTCTCATGTTCAGGTCCATTTTCATCTAAAACAATATACTCGAACTCTTTCTTAAGTTTACCCTGCAGTATCTCCTGAAGATTACTCTTACTGTCATAAAACAGAACCTTATCCTCAAGATCCGACAAAATAAATCTTTCGATATGAGCCTTGGCTTTTTCCATTCCGCTATCAAGGAAAATTGCTCCGATCAGAGCCTCCATAACATCAGATGTGATGCTTTCTCGATTACGTCCACCGGTTGCCTCTTCGCCTTTACCCAACAGTATATATTTGCCAAGATCTATATCTCTCGCACAAAATGCAAGTGACGGCTCACATACCATTGAAGCACGCATCTTAGTCAACTGACCTTCAGGCACATCCGGATAATTATGAAAAAGGAATTCTGAAGAAACAACTTCAAGAACCGCATCACCTAAAAATTCCAATCTTTCATAATCACCCGACTTGTTGATTTTTTGTTCATTCGCATAAGAGCTGTGAGTCAGCGCCTGTTTTATCAGGGCTTTATTCTTGAAGGAATATCCTATCTTTTCCTCAAGCTCTAAAAAATTCAGATTATTCATTTTTCAAAAAACTACACCTTTCAAAGCAAAAATAATACAGCCTAATAAACCAAAACACTCCCGGACGGCAAAATACCATCCGGGATAATGTAAACTTACATAATTACACTATTTGCTACGCACTATAAAACAAGACACAATTAGTTCAAAGCTTCCTTAATAAGTTCTGCAGCCTGACCTACAGTACTGATTGACTCAGCAGTCTCCTCATCAATCTTAATATCAAAAGCATCTTCAATGCCCATAATGATCTGATATACATCAAGAGAATCAGCGCCAAGATCATCGGTAAAGGTTGATTCAGGAGTAATCTCCTCAGGGTCTACGTTTAATACCTCGGCAATAATAGATTTAAGCTTTTCAAATTCCATTTATTTGTCCTCTTTTCCTAGTTTTCTTCAGTGACTGTCAATTGCTGACGAATCTTTTCATTTATCTCTAAATCAGTAAACTTTATGCATTGCAAAAGTGAATTCTTAAATGCTCTGCTCGAACTACTACCATGAGTCTTAACAAGCAAGCCCTTGCAGCCAAGCAAAGGAGCTCCACCATAGCTCTCGGTATCAAACGATTTAACGGTATCCTTCAACGCCTTTTTAATAAACAAAGCACCAATCTTTGTCTTTAAGCTAGAAGTCAACGCACCTTTTATCTTCTTAATCAGCGCACTCGATACACCTTCCATAGTCTTTAGGCACACATTACCTGCAAATGCTTCCGCAACAACGACATCCGCACCATCAAGACATACATCGCGGGCCTCACAGCTACCGATGAAATTAATATTCTTAAGTTCTTTAAGAAGAGGAAATGTCTCTTTAACTAAGGCATTACCTTTCTCTTCCTCAGCACCTATATTAAGCAATCCTACTCTGGGTGATTTAACACCAAGGAAGCTCTCTGAATAGATAGAACCCATCTGAGCGAACTGGACAAGGTTAAGCGGCTTAGCATCCACATTAGCACCACAATCCAAAAGGAATGCCACCCCGCTATATGTAGGAACAACCGTGCCAAGGCAAGGTCTGTCTATTCCTCTTATTCTTCCGACAATAATCTGTCCGCCTACCAGGAATGCACCACTTGATCCTGCTGTTACCAGTGCGTCACAGGTGCCTTCTTTTACAAGATTCATGGCTCTTACCATAGAAGAGTCTTTCTTGTTTCTCACAGCCTTTACAGGAGGCTCTGCAGTCTCTATAACCTCGCTACAGTGTACTATTTCGATTGCATCTGCATTGTAGGTATATTTCTCGAGTTCTGCCCTGATTTCAGGCTCTTTTCCGCACAAATAAACCTTAAGACGAGGCTCTAAATTCACTGCCTCTACAGCGCCTTTGACAGTCTCTACAGGAGCATTATCTCCACCCATAGCATCAAGTGCAACTTTTACTTGTTTTTCCATTATACCCTCAAAAATATATATTTATACGATATTACAAACTAATTTAATAATCAAAAATCATATGCAATATATCTGTACTTACAAATAAACTATACAAGAGCATATTATAAAAATCAACATAAATATTTGTTTAACAAGCACGAAAAAACAATAAAAAAAAGCTGACCAATTTGATCAGCTTTTAGTATCTCTTATTAATCAGAGGCACAAATTATTCAACGTCGATAACCTGCTTCTTGTCATAAGAGCCGCAGTTCTTGCAAACTCTGTGGGGCATCATAAGTGAGCCGCACTTGCTGCACTTTACAAGAGTAGGAGCAGACATCTTCCAGTTAGCTCTTCTCTGATCTCTTCTTCCTTTAGAAGATTTATTCTTAGGGCAGATAGACATGATTTACACCTCCTTAGTGGTCTCGAATATATCTTTTAGTGCTGCCATGCGAGGATCCGGCACGAAGGTATCGCATCCGCAATCCCCCTCATTCAGATTATGTCCGCATACAAGGCAAAGTCCTTTGCAATCTTCACGACACACAATCTTGACAGGCCAGTTTACTGTAATCTCATTGTACAAAAGAGCATCTGTATCCAGCTGATAGCCTTCCATGAAATCATGGCTCTCATCCTCTTCGTCATCACTGACATAATCAGGTGCTGAACAGGTACGCTCAAAGTCAATCTGTACTGTAGTCTCCATCTCTTTAAGGCATCTGTCACATGAAGTCTCGAATGTCATAACGGTATGTCCGCTAACCTTCGCTCTTCCTTCGTCAAGGTTCTCACAGCTAAGAACAAGCTTCTCAGCACTTAAAACCTTATACTCACCAAAGCTACCGTTGAAGGATTCAAGATTAATCTCAATCTCTTCATTTATCACTTTGCCGGACGGTCTTAAAACATCTGAAAGATTAAGTAACATTATACTCTCCTGTGTACAAAACAATCACGCAAAATCGCACACTCGATTATTATATTAATGAGTGTGCGATATGTCAAGTAAATATTTTAATTTATGTAAATTTATTTCCACAAGATAATGTAGTTACTTTCTCTTATCCATAGGAACATAATCAACATGCGTACCTACATACTTATAAGCAGGACGTACAATCTTGCCTGCGTTAAGGATTTCCTCAAGTCTGTGAGCACTCCATCCAGAAATACGTGCAATTGCAAATATAGGAGTGTAAAGCTCTTCAGGAATACCAAGCATGCTGTATACGAGTCCACTGTAGAAGTCTACGTTTGCACATACTTCCTTATGTACGTGACGCTTCTCCATAATCAGGCGACCGGCGATTTTTTCAACATTATTATAGAAGTTGAAGTCATCAAGTCTGCCCTTTTCTTCTGCAAGCTTACGTGCATATTCCTTAAGAATAGTCTCTCTGGGATCTGAAAGTGTATATACGGCATGTCCCATACCATAGATGAGACCTTCCTTATCAAATACTTCCTTGTTAAGAATCTTATTGAGGTACTGTTCGATTTCAGCCTCATCTTCACGATTCTTGATATTCTCATAGAGATTAGCAAACATATTCTGAACCTTAAGGTTAGCACCACCGTGACGGAAGCCCTTAAGTGAACCGATTGAAGCAGCCATAGATGAATATGTATCTGTTCCTGATGAAGTTACAACGTGTGTTGTAAATGTAGAGTTATTTCCTCCGCCGTGATCCGCATGAAGAATAAGTGCTACATCAAGTACCTTAGCCTCAAGCTCGGTAAAGTGTCCGTCAGGTCTAAGCATCTGCAAAATATTTTCAGATACAGAAAGCTCGGGCTTAGGCTTACGAATAACTAAAGCCTCATCCTTTCTGAAGTGGCAATATGAAGCATAAGAATATACAGCAATCAAAGGAAGCTTATTAATAAGCTCAAGTGACTGTCTTAGTACATTATTTGCAGAAACATCATCAGGATTACTATCATAAGTATAAAGTGTAAGCACACATCTCTGAAGTGCATTCATTATATTAGCATTTGAAGCCTTCATAACAACGTCTCTGGTAAAACGACCACCGAGATCATGGAATTCATGGCTAACCTTAATAAAGTCCTCAAGTTCAGTCTTGTTGGGAAGCTTACCGAAAATAAGAAGGTAGGTAGTCTCCTCAAATCCATATCTTCTGTCCTTAAGTCCATTGATAAGATCAACAACATTGATGCCCTGATAGTATAAACGACCATCACAAGGAACCTTATTACCTGCAACAAGATCATAAGCAACAACGTCTGAAATCTCAGTAAGTCCGGTAAGTACACCCTTACCGTTTACATCACGAAGTCCACGCTTAACGTCAAATTCAAGGTAGAGATTCTGATCTATTCTATGGTTATTATTGAGTTCTTCCTGAAGAGTTTCCATCTCTTTTTTGAAGCTGTCCATCTCTTCGAAACTAAGCATTTCATTTTTTTCGTGCTCTGCATACATGTCTGCCATAGTTCTCTCCTTTTACATCTTTTTATAAATCGTATCATTGTATAAATGTATACAATATATTTTATTAATTGGCAAGTGTTTTTGAAAATAAAAAAGAGGCAACGGTTATCCGCTGCCCCTTTGCAGTAATCTTTACATATTTATACGTTTGCAACAGCATCCTTCATGCTCTTAACATAATCATATAAATACGGTGCTGAATCCTTACCATGCTCTGCTACAATACGTACGATAGCAGAACCTACTATAGCACCGTCTGCCTTGGATGCCATGTCAGCAGCCTGTTCGGGCTTACTGATACCAAATCCGATAGCACAGGGAACATCAGTAACTTCTTTAATACTCTTAACGATTGAATCAATATCTGTCTTGATTTCACTTCTAACTCCGGTAACACCCATTGAACTTACAACATAGATAAATCCGTTGGCTTCCTTAGCAATCATCTGAATACGACTTTCTGAAGTAGGCGCAATCATTGATATAACGGAAACATTATGTGCATTTGCGGGGCCTTCCATCTCTGCCTTCTCTTCATAAGGCATATCAGGAACAATAATACCATCCACACCGAGTTCCTCACACTTAGTAAAGAATCTGTCGTATCCGTAATGATATACCGGGTTAGCATATGTCATGAAACAAATAGGAATATCACAGGTCTCTCTTACTCTTCTTACAATATCAAATGCTCCGTCAGTAGTCATTCCGTTGGCAAGCGATCTGATATTTGCCTCCTGTATTACAACACCTTCAGCGGTAGGATCAGAAAAAGGAATTCCAACCTCAATCAAATCAGCACCGGCTTTTGCCATCTCAAGAATAAACTTTACTGTGCTGTCCGCATCGGGATCACCTGCTGTGATAAATGCGATAAATGCTTTTTTATTAGGATTTTCAAATGCTTTTGCAATCTTATTAATCATGAAGGTCTACCCCCCTATATCTGGCTATAGCTGCAACGTCCTTGTCTCCACGTCCTGAAACACAACAGATAATGCTCTGGTCAGGGCTGTAATTTTTAGCAATCTTCATTACCTGAGCAATTGCATGTGAGCTCTCAATTGCAGGAATAATTCCTTCTACCTTAGAGAGATACTCAAATGCTTCTACAGCTTCATCATCGGTAATAGGAACATACTTTGCTCTGCCGCTGTCACGAAGATAAGCATGCTCGGGTCCTACTCCGGGGTAATCAAGTCCGGCTGAAATAGAGTAAACAGGTGCAATCTGACCATACTCATCCTGACAGAAATATGACTTCATTCCATGGAAAATACCAAGAGTTCCGGTAGCCATTGTAGCTGCAGTCTCAGGAGTATCAACGCCCTTACCGCCGGCTTCACATCCGATAAGTTCTACACCTTCGTCATTTATGAAGTTATAGAAAGTTCCGATTGCATTAGATCCACCGCCTACGCATGCAAGAACAGCTGCCGGAAGCTTACCCTCAATAGCAAGTATCTGCTCTCTTGCCTCCTTTGAAATAACGCTCTGGAAGTCTCTAACGATAGTAGGGAAAGGATGAGGACCCATTACAGAACCAAGGCAATAATGAGTATCATCGCAACGGTTACTCCACTCTCTCATCGCATCATTAACTGCATCCTTAAGAGTCATTGTACCGGTGGTAACTGCATTAACCTTTGCACCAAGAAGCTCCATTCTGTATACATTAAGAGCCTGACGAACGGTATCTTCCTTACCCATGAAGATCTCACATTCCATTCCAAGAAGTGCGGCTGCTGTAGCAGTAGCAACACCATGCTGACCTGCACCGGTCTCTGCGATAAGTCTGGTCTTACCCATTTTCTTTGCGAGAAGTGCCTGACCGAGTACATTATTAATCTTATGAGAACCGGTATGATTAAGGTCCTCTCTCTTAAGATAAATCTTAGCTCCACCAAGATCCTTGGTCATCTTCTCTGCATAATAAAGAAGTGAAGGTCTTCCTGCGTATTCATTCAAAAGCTTAGTGAGCTCTGCGTTGAATTCAGGATCATTCTTGTAATGCTCGTAAGCTTCCTCCAATTTAATAAGTTCGTTCATAAGTGTCTCAGAAATATACTGTCCACCGAACTCTCCAAAACGTCCTTTGCTCATTTTATATATCCTTTCCGGCTAATTCATTAAGCATCTGTGCTTTATTGCTGCTTCTCATGAAGGTCTCACCAATCAGTACTGCATTGGTTCCGTTTTCCTCAAGTGTCTTAATATCTTCTCTTGTTTTCATACCACTTTCAGATACAAACAATACATTTGAAGGTACTAACTTTCTAAGTCTTACTGAATTATTGATATCAACAGTGAAATCCTTAAGATTTCTGTTGTTAACACCAATGATTCTTGCTCCGGCTCTGAGTGCTTTGGCTATCTCATCCTCATCATGAGCTTCTACCAAACAAGACAGACCCATACTGTCAGCAATACTAATATATTCTTTAATTTGATTTTCATCAAGGATTGAACATATCAGTAAAACAGCTTTTGCTCCGATAAGCTTAGCTTCATATATCATATAAGAATCTACCACAAAATCTTTTCTTATGATAGGGATACTGACATTTGCAGCAATTTCTCTCAAGTATTCATCACTTCCCATAAACCACTTGGGCTCTGTAAGAACTGATATGCAATCTGCTCCTGCAGCTTCATAATCCTTGGCTATCTGAACATAAGGAAAATCTTCTGCAATTATTCCCTTTGAAGGCGAAGCTTTTTTACATTCACATATAAAAGAAATTCCTTCTTTGGCCAAAGCCTTTTCAAATTCAAAATTTCCCTTAGGAAGTGCCAGTGCCTTTTCCTTAATCTCTTCATATGATATTTTTGTTTTTGCTTCAATGACACGTTCTTTGGCGTAGTCAGCAATTGTATCCAATATATTGGCCATAGTACTCTCCGAAGTCTTATGTATATCTTATCGCAATACACATATTATCGTTATTATGTAATATTATGAAAACTCTATTATTCGGGACGGTTACTTACTTCAATCATCTTATTAAGAACTTCCATTGCCTTACCTGAATCGATAAGTTCTGCAGCAAGCTTAATACCGTCAGCAATAGAATCTGCCTTTCCGCCGATATAAAGTGATGTACCTGCATTGAAAAGAACTGCATCTCTCTTAGGTCCCTTAACACCCTTAAGGATATCCTTGGCAATCTCAGCGTTCTCCTCAGGAGTACCGCCTACAAGATCATCCTTAGTGCACTTCTTAAGACCAAACATTTCAGGTTCCATAGTATATGACTTAAACCAGCCATCCTTAAACTCGCATACCTTGGTAGGCGCACTCATTGAAATTTCATCAAGCTTATCTGTTCCGTATACAACCATACCCTTTTCAACGCCAAGGCTCATAAGAACATTTGCAAGGGGCTCGAGAAGATATTCATCATATACACCGAGAAGCTGCATCTTAGGTCCTGCAGGATTGGTAAGAGGTCCGAGAATGTTAAATACAGTTCTAAAACCAAGCTCCTTACGGATAGGTCCTACATATTTCATCGAGGTATGATACTTCTGTGCAAAGAAGAAGCTCATTCCTGCTTCTTCAAGCATTTCATTTATTCTTTCAGGGCTCTGAGCAATATTTACACCAAGAGCTTCGAGACAGTCAGCTGTACCGCACTTTGAAGAAGCTGCTCTGTTACCATGCTTTGCTACCTTCATTCCACCAGCTGCGGCTACAATACCTGATACAGTAGAAATATTAAAGCTGTTTGACTTATCTCCACCGGTTCCTACAATCTCAAATACAGGATAAGGAATATCAACCCTAAGAGCATGATCTCTCATAGCAGCTGCACAGCCTGCAATCTCATCAGTTGTTTCAGCCTTTGCACTCTTGGTAGAAAGTGCTGCAAGAAAAGCTGCGTTCTGAGTAGGGGTGGTCTCACCATCCATAATCTCATTCATTACGGCATAAGCCTCATCATAAGTAAGGTCTTCTTTGTTTACAATCTTAACAATCGCTTCTTTAATCATTTTGTTATCCCTTCCTATATATTTAATCCGTTCTTATATTTCTAGTGTTTTCAACTATATTACTATGCATTAAGGAAATTAACCATTATGCTTCTTCCCTTTGGAGTGAGCACTGATTCAGGGTGGAACTGAACTCCATACACCTGATAATCTCTATGCTGTACAGCCATTACTTCTCCATCGGGAGTTGTAGCTGTTATCTTCAAGCAATCCGGAATGGTATCTGCATCAGCGGCAAGTGAATGATATCTTGCCACGGTAATCTCTTCATCCATCCCTGCAAAAAGTGTAGTAGACGTATCTACTTTTGCCACTGACTGCTTACCGTGCATAAGCTGCTTTGCATATGTAACTGTAGCCCCAAATGTCTCACATATAGCCTGATGTCCCAAGCATATGCCAAGGATTGGCTTTTTACCTGCAAAATACTTAATAGCATCCTCACAGATACCTGCATCACACGGTCTTCCGGGACCAGGTGAAACTATGATATGTGAAGGATTGAGCGCCTCAATTTCTTCTATTGTCATTTCATCATTTCTGATTACTTTAATATCTGTGGTAATAGAACCTATAAGCTGAAATACATTGTATGAAAAGCTGTCATAATTATCTATCAGTAATACCATTTTTCTGCCTCCCTACTCTAATCCTTCAGCTGCAGCCTTAATGGCAAGACTGACTGCTTTAGCCTTGTTGATACACTCATTGAACTCATTTACGGGAACAGAGTCAGCTACAATTCCGGCTCCTGATCTTACGAACACTTTTCCGTTTTTGCTGAATGCCAATCGGATTGCAATACATGTATCAAGATTGCCGGTAAATGAAATGTAACCGATGGCTCCACCATATATACCACGCTTGTTATTTTCAAGCTCATTGATTATCTCGCAGGCACGAAGCTTAGGTGCACCGGAAAGTGTTCCTGCCGGAAGAATTGAGTCAACTGCATCAAGAGCATCCTTGTCATCTCTGATATCACCTGCAACAGTGGAACCGATATGCATTACATGTGAATATCTCTCGATTGCCATATACTTTTCTACTTCTACGGAACCAAACTTACTGATTTTACCGATATCATTTCTTCCGAGGTCTACAAGCATATTATGCTCTGAGCGTTCCTTCTCATCTGCAAGAAGCTCTTTCTCAAGAGCAATATCCTCCTCATCAGACTTACCTCTGGGTCTGGTACCTGCAAGAGGGAATGTATGAAGTCGTCCGTTTTCAAGCTTAACAAGTGTCTCGGGGCTTGCTCCGGCGATTTCTCCGTCTGTTCCTGAAAAATAGAACATATAGGGCGAAGGATTGATTGTACGAAGCTGTCTGTATGCATCAAGCAGACTTCCTTCCATTTTGGCTTCAAGTCTGTTAGACAATACAACCTGGAAAATATCTCCTTCATATATATAATGTCTTGCCTTCTCAACCATTGCGCAATACTCTGCTTCATTGAAAAGAGGCTCAAATTCACTATTCAACTTAAGAGGCTCATGAGGAGCTTTCTCACCGTTAAGAATTATGTCCCTCATCTCTTCAAGTCTTTTTTCTGCTTTGCTGTAACCTACCTCGATATCCTCAGTTCTTATATTGTAGATAAGAACAATTTTCTGACGGTAATTATCAAAAGCGATAACCTTATTAAAGAGCATCAAATTGCAATCCTTAAATCCGTCTTCGTCTTTTGCATCAAGCTTAAGTGTAGGCTCACTATACTTAATGTAGTCATATGAAAAATAACCCACAAGACCACCTGTAAAAGGAGGTAAACTATCCATCTTGGGACTCTTGTAGCTATCAACGATATTTCTGATAACCTCTCTCACGTCATCATGACTAATATGAGTTCCATCAGGATCAACCAGTGTAGTTTCTCCGTTATATGCAGTTACTTCCATAAGAGGATCATATCCCAAAAATGAATATCTTCCCCACTGCTTATTTGCCTCTGCACTCTCAAGCAGATATACATGCTTGCTGACATTCTTCAATTTTCTGAGAACAGAAATAGGTGTAGTTGAATCTGCAAAGATTTCACATGATACAGGAATAACTCCATAATTACCATTCTTTGCAATTTCAAAACATTCTTCAAGCGATGGTGTGATTTTCATATTAATCCTCCTTAAACTTAATCATGCGCATCATCCCGGAGCCTTTACTTTCTCATAATCACCTATAAATAGTATCTATATTGATTACATATAAAGTAAAAAAAGTCCTTGACGAATAAACCATTCGCCAAGGACGGGAATAACTAAGCTTCTCGCGGTGCCACCTTGATTCGCATAATGCGCACTTTACGGATACAAACATATCCTGAACCACTAACGTAGGTCCTTAACGTCGTAGAATACTAAAGCTTAAGCTCGTTCACTACGCCCTCAGTGGTCCATTTAACAGCCTGTATATCCAACCTTTCTCAGCATCCGGTCTCTCTGTAAGCACATATACTGTTTTTATCTCCACTTCAACAGTTTAGCTTATTAAATTATAGATATTTTATAGCACTGATATATATAAGTCAAGTGCTTAATTTAACATATATTTATTACTTATAACTTAGATAAGTGCAAGTGTCTCTCTGGCGATTGCAAGTTCCTCATTTGTGGGAACAAACATAACAGTAACCTTACTGTCGGGAGTAGAAATAACAGTATCATCTCCACGCTTATTGTTCTGCTCGTCATCAAGCTCGATTCCAAGATATCCAAGGTAACTGCAAACAAGGCTTCTAACAAGAGGTCCGTTCTCACCAACACCTGCGGTAAACGCAATAGCATCTACACCGTTCATAGCTGCAGTATAGGCGCCAACATACTTTGCTACTCTGTAAGCAAATGTCTTCATTGTCATAATTGCCATTTCATCGCCTGCGAAATATGCATTCTCGATGTCTCTGAAGTCTGATGACATATTGCCTGAAAGTCCGTATACACCTGACTTCTTATTAAGGATATTAAGGACCTCAGATACATTCTTATTTTCCTTCTGTGCGATAAACTCGATAATAGCAGGATCAAGATCACCACTTCTGGTACCCATGATAAGTCCCTCAAGAGGCGTAAGTCCCATTGAAGTATCTACGCACTTGCCGTACTTAACTGCTGATACAGATGCACCGTTGCCAAGGTGACAAACAATAACCTTAAGATCCTCGGGCTTCTTTCCAAGATCCTCTGCGACCTTCTTTGATACAAATGAATGGCTGGTTCCGTGGAAGCCATAACGACGAATCTTGTAGTTCTCATAATATGAATAAGGAATACCATACATATAAGCTTCCTGAGGCATTGTCTGATGGAATGCTGTATCAAATACAGCTACCATAGGCACACCGGGCATAAGCTCTCTGCATGCATCGATTCCGATAAGGTTAGCAGGATTGTGAAGAGGAGCAAGGTCATTGCACTCTCTGATTGCCTCTATTACATCATCATTAATAACTGCGCTTGTTGTAAACTTCTCACCACCGTGAACAACTCTGTGTCCTACAGCATCAATCTCAGAAAGCGACTTGATAGCACCGGTTTTATCATTTGTAAGAGCTGCAAGAACAAGTCTGATTGCGTCTGTATGATTAGCCATAGGAGAAACGGTAATCTCCTTCTCTCCACCTGCAAGCTGATATACAAGCTGGCTTCCGTCAATACCAATTCTCTCACAAAGTCCCTTTGCAACCCACTGCTCGGTCTCTGAGTCAATAAGCTGATACTTAAGTGATGATGAACCACAGTTAATAACTAAAATCTTCATTACAAGTCTCCTTAATATATAAAAATAATAAATATTCAATCATAAAGAGTGCTGAAACCTCAGCACTCTCGTAATTATATCACAATATAAAATTTGTATTATACTCATCCGAAAACAAAGCAAAATATAGCAAAAACAATTCAAAATTGATAACTACGCTATATTGACTTATCAGATAAAAAAAAATTATACCAGCTGAGCCTGAACAGCAGTAAGTGCAACTACACCTACGATATCCTCCCAAGAACAACCTCTTGAAAGATCATTTACAGGCTTCGCAATACCCTGAAGCATAGGTCCGTAAGCTTCAGCCATTCCAAGTCTTTGTACAAGCTTGTAACCGATATTTCCTGCATCAAGGTTAGGGAATATAAGTACATTAGCATGTCCGGCCACAGGGCTTCCGGGAGCCTTAGTCTTAGCAACATGAGGTACCAAAGCAGCATCAGTCTGAAGTTCACCGTCTACGCAAAGATGAGGATACTTCTCACGGCAAATATTGGTAGCTTCAACCATCTTGTCAACAAGAGGATGCTTCGCACTACCCTTTGTTGAGTGGCTAAGCATAGCAATCTGAGGCTTAGGTCCGATAAGCTGCTTAAATGAACGAGATGAAGAATCAGCGATAGCTGCAAGTTCCTCAGCTGTAGGATCCTGATTTAATCCACAGTCAGCAAAAAGGAAGGTACCATTCTCTCCCATATCCTTCATAATAGTATCTACTACAAAGAATGCACTTACCAGCTTACAGCCGGGTGCAGTCTTAAGAATCTGAAGTGCAGGTCTTAATGTATCTGCGGTTGAATGACATGCTCCGGCAACCATACCATCAGCATCATTCATCTTAACCATCATAATACCAAAGGTAAGCCAGTCATTAAGCAGAATCTCTCTTGCCTTCTCAAGAGTCATACCCTTAGCTTTTCTAATCTCATAAAGATTGGTAGCGTACTCTTCAAGCTTAGGAGTGGTTGAGGGATCAACAATCTCGATACCATCAAGCTCGATTTCAAGCCATGTAGCACCATCCATAATCTTCTCTGTATTACCAACCATGATAATATTGGCAATACCTTCCTGAAGAATATGTGCCGCAGCAAGAAGGGTTCTTTTATCGTTTGATTCGGGAAGAACTATTGTCTTTCTGTCTGTCTTTGCTTTTTCCTTAACACCATCTATAAATGCCATTTTTCTAACCTCACCTAGTTATATAAGATTTATAAATCGCTCATGACAAATGATAAAACGTCAATAAGTGCAAATACAGTATTAATATAGCACTATCTTCATAAATAGTAAAGCGATTTGGGTAAGCGCTTACATTATTTAAAATACTAGATTTATAACGATTATCATCTTTACCAAACTTTCAAAATTATAATATAATACATAATACATTTACAATTAACTAACAGGATTTACGGAAACGAGGATTCAATGGTTATCAACGGTATTGTCGCAGAATACAATCCTTTTCACAACGGACATGTATACCACATCAATCGGTCAAAGGAAATAACCAATGCTGATTACACAATAGTTGTAATGAGTGGAAATTTTGTACAACGTGGTGCACCTGCAATCGTGGATAAACACGTGCGCGCAAAAATGGCACTTGAAAGCGGTGCCGATCTTGTACTTGAACTCCCCTCTTGCTACAGTGTTTCGAGCGCAGAATATTTTGCCAAGGGAGCTGTTACCCTGTTAGATAAAATCGGTGTGGTTGATTACCTTTCATTCGGAAGCGAAATAGGTTCAATCGAACCCCTTCAGAAATTTGCAAAGATTCTTGTACGCGAGCCTGATGAATACAAAGAATACCTCCAGCGCTATCTTCGTGACGGAATGACCTTCCCTCTTGCCAGATACAATGCACTTATCCACTACGATCCCAGTCTTTTTGATGATGCCAAACTATTGGAATCAGCCAATAACATCTTGGGCCTTGAATATCTCAAAGCACTGATATCTCGCGATTCCAAGATCAAGCCTATTACAATCACACGTAAAGGTTCTCAGTATCATGACCGTTTTCTTTCTGAGCGCAGCAATCAGGCTTCCGCTCAGGCTATACGCGAGGCTATACTTGCCGGTCCTAACGGTGACTTCAGTGCTTTCCTGCCGGAATCTGCATATTCTTTGCTTAAAGAAGAAATCGCTTCCAATCGAACACTCAATTTGGATGATTTCTCAGGAATGCTTTACTATAAGCTTTTGCTTGAAAAGGATAAGGGCTTTACATCTTATCTCGATGTCACACAAGAGCTGTCCGATAGGATTGTAAATAAGCTCAACGAGTTCACATCTGCTAAGCAATTTGCCGATTTACTAAAAACCCGTGACCGTACATATACACGCATAACCAGATGCCTCATGCATATCTTATTGGATTTGACCGAAAACACTATGGAAACATACAGTATGGTTGATTATATTCCTTATGCAAGAGTACTTGGATTCAAAAAGGAATCTGAAAAGCTTTTGACTGAAATAAAGCTTAAGTCTTCAATTCCTTTAATCACTAATCTGACAAATGCAAAAAATGAGCTGTACGCTGAACCAGGTTCTATGCTTAAGAATGAAATAAGAGTCAATGAGATCTATCTTGCCGCGCAATCAATCAAGACTGAAATTCCTGCAAGGAATGAGTTCTCGACTCCGATTGTAATTGTGTAAGACAGATATACTACAGATGAACATATCATATTGAATATACGCATAATTCTAATATAAATGTTATAGATGATAAAATTAATCCGGCACAGATGGAGTGCCGGATTTTTTCTTATATCATTAGAATTCAATTGTTTCTGTGATTTCGAATCCGGTCTTTTTATATAGGTTAATTGCCTTTTCGTTCCAACTGGCCACATGCAAAACTACTCTTTCAGCATGAATATTCTCCAACGCCCACAGCAATAGATTTTTTCCATATCCTTTTCCTTGATACTTCTTATTAACTATCAAATCATCTATTTCATCATTTTTAAGCGCAACACTTCCAATTATCTCATGGTCACTTAAAAGTAAATAAACGTCATCCATACCTTCATCAAAGAAGGTATCGTCTTGGATAAAATCATACGGTTTTATATCCAATGCCGCTCTCATTTCATGGTAGCATTCATTATATATGCGCTTATACTCTTCTTTATATTCCAATGAGTATTTGACCAATACTATATCAGTTCGTTCATCCGTCGAATGCAAATACTCCATTTTATATGCCAGTCTCATAGTTACTCCTTACTACCGGTCTTGCCTGTTATCTGTTACAGGCAATTAACCATTTATCATATATCTTATGTACGTAACAATATATACATAAAAAATGCGATATGCATTCAACTGTACATTGCAATTGAGTGCATATCGCTATTATCAAATCATCAAATATTAGTTCTTGAATGAATGAATAGGTGCAGGAATTCTACCGGGTCTGTTAACGAAAGCATCACATGAGAAATTGTTAACAGGCATGATAGGTGCATATCCGAGAAGTCCACCGAACTCAACAATCTCACCAACGCCCTTACCAACTACAGGAATAACTCTGACTGCTGTAGTCTTCTGATTAATCATACCGATTGCAAGTTCATCTGCGATAATACCTGAAATAGTGGTAGCCTTGGTATCTCCGGGGATAGCAATCATATCAAGACCTACAGAACATACGCAGGTCATAGCCTCAAGCTTTTCAAGAGTAAGTGCACCTGCCTCAACAGCATTGATCATACCCTGATCTTCGCTGACAGGAATAAATGCACCACTGAGTCCACCAACATATGAAGAAGCCATTACGCCGCCCTTCTTAACCTGATCATTAAGAAGTGCAAGTGCTGCTGTTGTTCCGGGTGCTCCTGCATACTCAAGACCGATTTCACAGAGAATATCTGCAACAGAATCACCGATAGCAGGTGTGGGTGCAAGGCTCAAATCTACAATACCGAAAGGAACTCCAAGCATCGCTGAAGCTTCCTTTGCTACAAGCTGACCTACACGTGTTACCTTAAATGCAGTCTTCTTGATGGTCTCGCAGAGAACCTCAAAGCTCTCTCCTCTAACACTCTCAAGTGCCTTCTTAACAACACCGGGTCCACTGACACCAACGTTGATAATTCTGTCTGCTTCAGTTACACCGTGGAATGCACCTGCCATGAAAGGATTATCATCAGGAGCATTACAGAACACTACAAGCTTAGCACAGCCAAGTGAATCATTCTCTTTTGTAAGTTCTGCAGTCTCTTTAATTACGTCACCCATGAGTCTTACTGCATCCATGTTAATACCGGTTCTGGTAGAACCAAGGTTAACAGAACTGCATACAAGCTCAGTTGAAGCGAGTGCCATGGGAATAGACTTCATAAGAAGCTCATCCGCATGAGTTGCACCCTTACATACAAGTGCAGAATATCCGCCAAGGAAGTTAACTCCTACCTCGTGAGCTACAGCATCAAGAGTCTTAGCAATCTGTACAAAATCCTCGGGAGTCTTACAGCATGCACCACCGACAAGAGCGATAGGTGTTACAGAAATACGCTTATTTACGATAGGAACACCAATCTCTTTTGCGATTGTCTCACCTGTTGATACAAGGTCCTTAGCTGAGTTATAAATCTTATCGTGAATCTTTTTGCAGCAAGCATCAAGATCAGAATCGATACAGTCAAGAAGGCTGATACCCATAGTTATTGTACGGACATCAAGATTCTCTTCTTCAACCATCTTATTAGTTTCAATTACTTCGAACTGGTTGATCATTTTTTATCCACCTTTTTATTCAATGTTAATGTAAAAAGCTATCCAAAATTAGATACGATGCATAGCTTCGAAAATCTCTTCCTTCTGGCACTTGATTGAAACACCAATTCCCTGTCCAAGCTTATCAAGATCATCACAGATAGTGCTGTAATCCTTGCTTGATCCGTTCATATCTGCAATCATCATCATATTAAAATATCCGGAAACGATTGTCTGTGAAATATCAAGAATATTAATTGAATTCTCTGCAAGATAAGTGCAGACCTTAGCAATGATGCCGACAGTATCCTTACCAACTACAGTAATAATAATTTTTTTCATAATTTCCTCCGGGCATTTAGCCATTATTTGCTGATAAATATTTAACAATAGTTAGACATAAAATGCAAGTATTATATTTACTAAACTATATTTCAATCATTTCGGAAGGCTCGCTTCTCTTGGCCACCGAAATATTAAAATCATCTCCGCGGTAACTGTTATCCTGAGACATCGTTATCTCCAGTCTGACCGCTTCATATGCCAAATCAGGCAAATTGTTTTCCTGTGACAAATGTCCCAGGAATACTCTCTTCATTCCGTCATGAAGTATTCGTGAAAGAAGCCTTCCCGATGCTTCATTAGATAAATGCCCTCTGTTACCGAGTATTCTCTGTTTAAGCGGATAAGGATAAGGGCCTACCTGAAGCATCTTGATATCATGATTGGATTCCAGCAAAACCGCATCAAGATTACTCAGACAGTCAACTGTATACTCATCATAATTTCCAAGGTCTGTGCACACAGCCACTCTTTTACTCTCACAGCTGATTCTGTATGCCAACGGATCCGCTGCGTCATGAGATACTTTCATAGGATTAATGGTCAGGTCACCGATTAAAAACTTTTTATCCGATACAATCGGGACAAACAATGATTCATCTATTACTCCCGTTGCTTTATCTTTTTTTATAGCCTCTATAGTAGCCTCGCTGGCATAAATCGGGATACCGTATTTTCTTGATATTACTCCCAAGCCACCTATATGGTCAGCATGCTCATGAGTTATCAGTATCCCGCTTAAATCTCTTCCGGTAAGTCCGGCATCGTTAAGTGCGTTTTCAACACGTTTTCCGCTGATTCCTACATCCACCAGCACATGAGTGGATTCAGAACCGGTATATATACAATTGCCACTGCTTCCGCTGGCAAATGCACAAAATCTCATACTATCTACCTTTATTTCTTCATATTTTCAAATTAATTCTTTGAGATATTAACGCCAGTAAATCTCCAATACATCACCATCCACAAGTGGCTTCATATATTCTGCATCTACTCCGTTTATAAGAGTCACAACATGTCTGCCCGCAGGATTGCGAAGGTCAAATTCAATATAATCAAATACATCAACAAAAACATACTGCTTTTTGCCGTGCATTATTATCTCTTTACCATTAGCTATGATTCTCAAATCACGAACCTGGGGCTCTGTGTTTATTGCAGGTTCAACACTTGCATTTGGTTCATTACTTACTTTCGGATCAGCACTATTATTAGATTCAGCGTCAGTTTTAGTTCCTACACCTGCATCTGATTTATCACCGCCTAATGATTCTTCCACTGTAACGGAAGCATCTTCATCTGAATAATCATCTTCTGCCGCAAGTTCTTCATATGTAGTAGGCATTTCATTTGCAGTAGTTACTTCACTAGTAACCGCTTCACTGTTATTAACTGTAAAATCAAGCGTAAATCCTTCATATACCCTTGTATTGATATTGGCAGGAGTACCATTTACCAATATACTGCATCCGTCAAGTTTGCAGTCAAGCACTTCACCAAGGGCTTCAACAGTGTAAAAGTTATTAATATTAATTACGTCGCCTTCTTCAATCTCATAGAAGGTAGCCTTAATCTCACCATTTACTGTTGCAGTCTTAGGCAACGAAATATTCTTGCCATTAACTGTCAGCTTAAGCTGCTCAGCCATTTCTTTGAGCTCACCGAGCGTAGCTTTTGCATCTTCTCCCTTTGTAGAAGGTACAATAACAATTCTGTCACCACTAATAATCTGTGTATGAAGATCTGCCGGAGCGTCATTAATGGTAATGATGCACGAATCTCCCTGAGTACCTCTTATCATCTTAGCCTTATCATCAAGAGTAAATGTAAGTGCTTTTCCTCTCTTAGGGAAAAGATCATCATTAGAAAATGACATCTGCATTGCGACATCAGAAACAGTAAGATTTCCGTTATCATACAGCTTAAGTCGTGTACCGTTAAACTCTACAAAAATAAAATTATTGCTCTGTGTGTAGTAGCTTAAACAGATACCTATAGGAGTAACCATGAGTGAATCCTTAATAGGATCATCATTTTCAAACTGTATTGTCTGCATTACTTCCTTGCCTCGAATAGCAACACGCTCCTTGGCAATTCCAAGCTTATCAGCCAATTTTTCAGTATATCCGCTAACTGTTCCGCCGCCACCTACAACAAATACCGCGCTTACAGATTTATCACCGTTAAGCTTTTTGATTTCTTCAGCCACAGCAGTAGTCATCGAATCAAGCTGAGGCTCTAACATCTCAAGAACAGCTGCAGGCTCTATAGTCTGAGGCAATCCGATAATGTCTTCGAATTCGATAGTTTCCGTTCCGTCAGAAGCCCTCTTAATTCTCTCAGCTGTATCAAACTCAACAAGACAGTTTTGCGCAATCACATCTGTCAGTCCGTCTCCGGCTGTAGGAATCATTCCATAAGCAACAATTGATCCACCGCTTGTAATAGAAATATCACTTGTACCTGCACCCACATCTACAAGTGCAAGATTAAGCATCCTAAACTTTTCAGGAATGGCTACCTGTATAGCCGCAATAGGCTCGAGTGTTAAATTAGCAACCTTAAGTCCGGCATACTCCACTGCTTTATACAGTCCATCCACGACATCGTCTGGAAGGAATGTAGCGATTAAATCTATCGCAATTTTTCCTGCCTTATGTCCCTCGAGATTACCAATGCTGTAACCGTTCATATAGTATCTGACAGGAGTATATCCTACGCAGTAAAACTTTAGTCCGGTATCATTAACATTACAAAACTCCGCGTAAGCCTTCTCAACACCATCCATCTGAAGATTATATATATCTTCGTTATTGATTTCCTTATCACCGTCAAATACCTTTTCTGCATTGACGGTTACGGTGCGAAGTACTCGACCTGCGGCTGCGATACATACATCGGTAAGTTTTACGGACAGTTCTTTTTCAAGTGCTTCCTTTACACTTTTAACAGTGTCTCCTACCTTCATGATGTCATGAATCTGACCATCGAGCATAGCCCTTGTTTCATGCTCTTTTACGCACTGAGCCGAAACATGAAATTCTTCGCCTTTAAGATATCCAACAGTACCTACAATGCTTCTGGTACCAATATCAAGACCAAATATGAGATTGTCCTGAGCTTTTACCTTAGCCATGTATATCCCTCCAGCTTATGTCTGATTTGTTCGCATGATTCAAATAAACTTCCGCTGTTATCTATCACAAAATCACAATTATTTCTAAACTCTTCCTCTGAAAGCTGACTAGCCATTATACTTTCTATCTTCTCAGGTGAGTATGCTCTTGAAGACATCAGTCTCTGAATTCTGACCTGCGTATCCGTATAGATGTACCACATTTCATCCACTACTTCTTTATATCCGCACTCAATCAACAGAGCAGCTTCTACAAAGAAAAGTTCAATATCCGGATCTGCTTTAGCCTTTTCATATTCGTTAAGAAGATATACTCTTACAGCAGGATGAATTATGTTATTAACCTTAGCCAATAACTCTTCATTTCCAAAAAGCTTCTCAGCCATTGCACTGCTGTTGCCTACAACTTCTTCTCCCAGCAAATCGCAGAGCTGCTTATGACATTCAGTACCCGGTAATCTAACCTCAAAGGCCACCTTGTCAGCCATGAAGACCTTACACTTATAGTGCTTCTTTATGAATTTAAGCACTTCACTTTTTCCGGATCCGACACCGCCTGTAATTCCTATAAATTTCATTATATGTCTCCAAATGTTAATGTGCTTCGTACCAGTTCTTGCCTACTCCGAGACCAACCTCAAGCTTCACCGCCAGATCAGCCGCTGTAGTCATGGCGTTCTCGAGAAGTTCACATACTTTATCTTTTTCTTCTTCAAGCGTCTCGATAACAAGTTCATCGTGAACCTGTAAAATCATTTTTGACTTAAGTCCTGCAACCTTGAAAGATCTGTATGCATTAATCATCGCTATCTTCATAATATCAGCTGCAGTTCCCTGAATGGGTGCGTTCATTGCAACGCGCTCACCAAACTGTCTTTGCATAAAATTAGATGAAGCCAGTTCGGGGATAGGTCGTCTTCTTCCAAACAATGTGGTCGAATAACCCTTTTCCTTCGCATCACTTACCATTCTGTCCAGGAACGTTTTAATATCGGGATAAGTCTTAAAATACTGTTCTATGTATTCCTGTGCTTCTTTTCTTCCAATCGACAAATCCTGTGAAAGACCAAACGAGCTTATTCCGTATACAATACCGAAGTTAACTGCCTTAGCATTTCTTCTCAGTTCATCCGTAACCTCTTCGAAAGGTACTCCGAATACTTTTGAAGCAGTAATTCTATGTATATCCTCAGCCATTGAGTAGCTCTCAATCAATCCACTATCACCTGACATTGAGGCCAAAATTCTTAATTCAACCTGAGAATAATCGGCATCTACAAACAGGCAGCCCTCCTTAGGAATAAATACCTTTCTAAGCTCACGACCAAGCTCTGTTCGAATAGGTATGTTCTGAAGATTAGGCTCTGTCGAGCTGATTCGTCCCGTAGCCGTTATCGTCTGATTAAAGCTGGTATGAATACGGCCATCTTCACCAATATAATCAACCAGGTCATCCGCATAAGTACTCTTAAGCTTGGTAAGTGCTCTGTATTCCAAAATATCGTTTACAAACGGATAGTCCGGAGCAAGTTTTTCAAGTACATCTGCCGCAGTAGAATAACCGGTCTTTGTCTTCTTTTCTCCGGGAATCTGCATTTTTTCAAACAGAATTTCGCCAAGCTGTTTAGGAGAATTAATGTTAAAATCATCACCGGCTTCTTTATGAATCTTAACTTCAAGTTCATCGATTCTTTCAGCCAGCATTTTACTAAAATCTACAAGACCTTCTTTGTTAACCCTGACGCCTTCTTTTTCCATATCATAAAGAATTGCGGACAAAGGCATCTCAATATCGGTCATTATTATGTTACTGTTAATCTCATTAAGCTTTTCAGCAATAATTCTTCCGCCAACAAGCGCTATATAAGCCTGATCACATATTAAATTCATAAGCCCATCGGATTCACTCATCACAGCTTCACTGTATGTAAGCTTTCCGATTCGACTCTTTTGCGAAAGAACTGTTAGTCCTAAATATTCGAGTCCTATTGATTCTGCATCATAATCACTCTTAAGCGGATTAATAAGATATGCTCCGATTAATGTATCAAAATATTTAGATGTATTGACTGAATCAATATAATCATACTGTTTCTTGATATCACAGGTATAAAGCTTACCGGTCATTCCCTTAGTAACTTCTCTAATACCTGAATCAAGTCCACCTATACGCATGTAATCAACTACGTAAAGACGTCGTATATCCTGATCCTTACCAACACATAAGGCCGCTCCTATAAGCGATCCCTCTTCACAGATTAACTGTAAGCCAAACTCGTCCTTAGATGCCTTCGATAATTCTGTCAGGAAGTCAGATACACTGTCACATACCTCAATATTCTCCGGTATCTTGGCTGTCGCCTGCGTAACATCTCCTGAAAAACGATCCAAAAGCTTCTTAAACTCCAGCTTTTTCATAATCTCATACGCTTCAGGCGTAAAATAACCTTCCGCTTTTGATGCCTCTTTATCGAGTTCAACCGGACAGTCAATTTTAATTGTTGCCAACTTTAAGCTTAAATCCGCAAGTTCTCTATTGGCCGCAAGCGTTTCTCTGACGCTCTTTTTGCTGATATTATCAAGATTCTCATATATAGCATCAATAGATCCGTATGTAACCATAAGCTCGGTCGCAGTCTTCTGACCAATCTTAGGTACACCCGGAATATTATCCGCAGTATCACCCATAAGAGCTTTTAATTCTATAAACTGCTTGGGAGTAACCTGAAAAGCAGCTTCAACATCTGCCGGTCTGTAATCTTCTATTGTAGTTCTGCCAAAATTTGTTTTGGGAATTCTGATAAGAATATGCTCATCAGCAATCTGAAGCAAATCTCTGTCTCCGGATACAAGCGTTACTTCCATACCGGCAGCCTGTGACTTTTTAGCAAGAGTACCCATCAAATCATCAGCTTCCAGTCCCGGAACAGATACTGTTGTAATCTTCATTGCATTAAGAAGCTCTCTGAGTACGGGAATCTGCTGACGAAGTTCATCAGGCATCGGCTTACGTGTTCCCTTGTATTCGGCAAACATCTCATGTCTGAATGTAGGCGCATGCTCATCAAAGGTAACGACCAAATAATCCGGCTGTTCTTCATCAAGCAGCTTAAATAATATATTTAAGAAACCAAGAATAGCATTTGTATGAAAACCTTCCGAATTGCTAAGGTCCGGCATTCCGTAAAATGCTCTGTGTACAATACTGTGTCCATCTATTAAAACAAGCTTTTCGCTCATAAATTACCTCTTTATCCAAATATAACTATCAAGGCCGCTCCGACCAAAAACAAAATTGTCGTCAAAATCCATTGAAAAGCATTCAGCACAACACCTTTTCTGTAGTGCGAACGCCTGCTTGCCTCGATTCTTCCCGAAAGTTCCTCATCAAGATTAAATACATCTCCGTTTTCCAAATGCTTGATTCCTTCGGATACAAGGAACTGTATACTCAGTTCTTCCTTGCAGTTGGCACATTCCGACATATGCTTGTGGAATTCCTCCATTGACTCATAGTCCATATTATTTTTTAAAAAAAGAGGTATTCTTCTCTCAAATTCTTTACAATCCATAAAGTTATCCTTGTAAAAAAAATTGGTCTATGTTATTATCATTAAGTCGTGCCGGTGTGTCGGAATGGTAGACGAGGAAGACTCAAAATCTTTTGTGGGCGACCACGTGCGGGTTCGAGTCCCGCCACCGGCATTTTCCCTGAGTTTTACTCAGGGATTTTTTTTGCCCTATTTCAACTCATAAGTAATACTTAAATCATTTCCATTTACATCTACATTACCGTAAGCACCCATAATAATAGGCATTTTCGGTGATACATGTCCAACATCGGCATCCATCACCACAGGCACATTATATTTAGCTGCGACAGCTAAAACAGCCTGATATCTGTCAAGATTAAACATCGTCTCACCGTTTAACGGTCTTCCGAATATAAATCC